>CAZBEQ010000001.1:0-151767 GCA_964490975.1 uncultured Oscillospiraceae bacterium
TTAAAAACCATGACAATGGTTATACAGGAAAAGATTATTCATGCGGTAGCCGTGTGGCTCCATACGTTAACAGTTGTCAAATTACTGAAATTGGGCTATACTATTATAGTTGTTATATGTCCCGGTGGCCTAATGGATAAGGTAATGGATTCCGGTTCCATTGATGCGGGTTCGATTCCTGTCCGGGACGCCAGTTAGAGCGGATTTTAGGTGAGCATTCCTAAGATCCGCTGTTTATTTTCAATATGAAAGCAGGCGGGGGTATTCATAAGTGGCTAACTGCTAAATTTTCAACTTAAGCCAACCGCTTTTCATACATGCCCGGCAAATTGGATGCGTAGAATATCAAGTTAGGAGCAAGCCCGGCAAGCTGACTGCATAGAATATCAAGTATAGTGCAAGCCCGGCAAGCCAACCGCTTTTCATACATGCCCGGCAAATTGGATGCGTAGAATATCAAGTTAGGAGCAAGCCCGGCAAGCTGACTGCGTAGAATATCAAGTTTAGTGCAACTAGGTTGGTTCTAAGTTTACATAAACATGAGCTTATTGCCATTATTGTGTGAAAAATCAACTATAGTTCACCTATGGGAAAAAATTTTGCACTATAGTTGAAAATATTCGCATCCTCCTCGATGTTGGATGGATTATTATATGGCGAGTATGCTAGAATATCATAGATATCATAGAAGATAATATGAGTATTGGAATGTGATTATGAAAATAGGTCAGATAACACTTGAAAACAATGTATTCCTTGCGCCGATGGCTGGAGTGACGGATCTACCCTTCAGAGTACTCTGCAGGGAGCAGGGCTGCGGGTTCATATATACGGAAATGATCAGCGCAAAAGGCATGTACTATAAGGATGAGAAGAGCTGGAAACTGGCTGAACTCAGTGAGGATGAGCTCCCTGCCGCAATACAGATATTTGGTTCCGAGCCCGATATTATGGCATATGCGGCCGACAAGCTAAACACTTCGGAGGCTGCTGTCATTGATATAAACATGGGCTGCCCGACGCCCAAGATCACAAAGAACGGAGAGGGCAGCGCTTTGATGCTAAAGCCGGAGCTTGCCGGTGAAATCATTAAGGCTGTTAAGGCAGCATCACAAAAGCCTGTAACCGTGAAAATACGAAAGGGCTGGGATGATGAGCATGACAATGCTGTAGAGTTCGCCATGATGGCCGAGAAATGCGGCGCGAGCGCAATAGCTGTGCACGGCAGGACTAGGGAACAGTTTTACAGCGGGAAGGCAGACTGGGAAATAATTCGAAGTGTCAAGAAGGCGATCTCCATACCTGTTATCGGTAACGGAGATATATATTCTCCCGAGGATGCTGTACGTATGCTGGGATATACAGGTTGCGATGCAGTGATGATCGGAAGGGGTGCACAGGGCAATCCATGGATATTCAGAAGAATTAACTATTACATAAAAACCGGCACTCTGATTTCAGAGCCGGAAATTGAAGAAAAGAAATCCATGATGCTTCGGCACCTGAATATGCTAATAGAACTGAAGGGTGAATATACAGGTGTGCGTGAAATGCGCAAGCATATTTCCTGGTACACTAAAGGCTGCAGAAACTCAGGCCACTTCAAGGACCGCATTTTCAGAGCAGTGTCTCAGGGCGAGATGGAAGGTCTTATAAATGAGTTTGGGTTATAGGTAAGGCTACACTCCTTCAGTGCGTGACTCCAAAGTATGGATGTCAGGAATGTCCCCTGTATGCTAGCTTTGAAGCGGGAGACATAACATCCGCAAACGCCACTGACGTTCCCTGCTTATAACGATGCGATATATGTTTCCCGCCTCTTGGCTCTTTTGCTTTCGCAAAAAGCCTTGGTGGCTGGTAACGCTTTGCCTTTTATATATTTTCTTTGTACCGAAGCGTCATAAGTGAGTCCTTCCTTTACAATAAACCCGATATGAATTAAAATAATAGTAGAATATATGTTCGGGAGGCCGTTATGAATCTGGAACAGATGCTGCAGCTTTTCAAATCCTCTGAGAAAATGACGGAAAATATAACATCGTGGGTGGAATTGCCCGCAAAAGAGGCAGTGTACGCGGATTTCCCGGATTTCATCGATGAGCGGATAAAGTCAGCCCTCAAAAGAAGGGGAGTAAGGAAGCTCTATTCACATCAAGCCAGCGCAATACAGGCGGTACATGACGGTAACGATATAGTGGTCGTTACACCTACTGCTTCAGGTAAAACGATGTGCTACAATGTGCCGGTTATGGACGCTATTTTAAAGGATGAAGCCTCCAGGGCGCTTTTCCTGTTCCCCACCAAGGCTCTGTCACAGGATCAGACATCGGAGCTCCATGAGCTTATAACAGAGGCCGGAGTAGATGTAAAAACCTTTACATATGACGGAGACACTCCACAATCCGCCAGAAGAGCCATCAGACAAGCTGGGCACATAGTTGTGACCAACCCGGACATGCTTCATAGCGGCATATTGCCGCATCATACCAAATGGACAAAGCTGTTTGAGAATCTGAAATTCATTGTCATAGACGAAGTTCACCACTACAGGGGCGTGTTCGGAAGCCACTTGGCAAATGTTATCAGAAGGCTTAAGAGGATCTGTGATTTTTACGGTTCAAAGCCCCAGTTCATATGCTGTTCAGCGACTATTGCAAACCCTGCGGAGCTGGCTTCCAGGATCACCGGGGCCGATATCAGGCTTATAGACAATAACGGCGCGCCAACCTCCGGTAAGCATATCATTTTTTACAATCCTCCGGTAGTGAACAAGGAGCTTGGCATCCGAAAGAGCAGTATGCTGGAAGCGGAGCGAATCGCAGAGTCACTGATCCGCAATGATATACAGACTATAGTATTCACAAGAAGCAGACTGAATGTTGAAGTGCTTGTCACATACCTCAAGGACATTTACCATGGGAGCAGGGACGGCGATAAAAGGGTCCGTGGCTACAGGGGAGGTTATCTTCCCAATCTCAGGCGCGAAATAGAGAAAGGCCTGCGTGAGGGCAGCATAACAGGTGTTGTGTCGACGAATGCACTTGAGTTGGGAATCGACATCGGAGCGCTTGAGGCATGCATCATATGCGGCTATCCGGGGACTATAGCCAGCACATGGCAGCAGGCCGGACGCGCAGGGCGCAGGAACGGCGTCTCCGCTACGATACTGGTAGCAAACAGCAGCCCGCTGGATCAATATATTATCAACAACCCCGATTATTTTTTCGGGAAAACCCCTGAGAATGGACTGATAAATCCCGACAATCTGGTCATACTTTATAACCATATGAAATGTGCCGCATTTGAGCTGCCGTTTGAGGATGGAGAAAAATTCGGAGTGGAAACGACAGCGGAGGTCTTGGCATTTATGGAGGATGCGCGGCTTGTCAGACATGTAGGCAATCGTTGGCACTGGATGTCGGATGTGTTCCCGTCTGATGCCATCAGCCTTCGGAGTGCTTCTAATGAAAATTTCATCATAATAGATATCTCTGAACCCAAGCCTGTGGTAATAGGTGAGACAGACAGGTTCAGCGCGCCTATGCTGCTTCATGAAGAAGCTATATATATGCACGAGGGGTTACAGTACCAGGTGGAAAAGCTTGATTTTGACGATAAAAAGGCATATGTGCGAAAGGTCAATGTTGACTATTATACAGACGCCAATCTGGCGGTAGATCTCAAGGTGATCGATGTATTCCGCGAGGATAGGGAAAAGTCTGTACACAGGAGCAGTGGCGAGGTGTCGGTCAGCTCGCTTGTGACCATGTTCAAGAAAATCAAGCTTCACACTCATGAAAATATTGGATCGGGGCCGGTTACACTACCGGAGCTCGAGATGCATACGACCTCCTACTGGGTGAGTCTGCCGGAGGAAATACCCGGCATGTCCCAGACAGATGTGCAAAATGGTCTCTTAGGCATTTCAAATGTGCTGTCAAATGCAGCGCCAATATATTTGATGTGCGATCCGGGCGATATCCGGGTGGTCCATCAGGTGCGCGCAACCTTCACCCAAAGGCCTACCGTATATATTTATGACAGCTATCCCGGTGGCGTCGGCTTCAGCGATAAGCTGTATGAGCTACACGGAGAGCTTTTTGATACGGCTGCGGCGATGATAGAGAAATGTGGATGTGAAACGGGCTGTCCGTCTTGTGTGGAGCCGCTTACCGAGTTTACAGGCGCAGGCGATCCCAAGGAGATGACAATGAAGCTCATCGATATGATCCGCATAGCATAAGCTTGAGCACTGACTGACAACACCGTTTATTCCGATTGGGTTTCCAAGCACTTATCATAGTACGTCCAACCGGGTATAGAAAAGTTTATGGTAAGAAGTCATCTCCACAAACGGTGCCGTCAATCGTTTTGCCAGCTAATTAAGTAATCGGCAGGGCTTGCTTGCGAATCATGTTTTATTCTTCGAAGCAATTCTTCGGACCGTACAGTTCGTTCGAGATGTCTGGAAAGACCCGTGAGACATGACTTCAAAGTAAAACTTAGTTGTCAGTGAGAACGAGATGCGGTAGCATGTGCTTTTAAAACATGATGGAGCAAGCAACCCTGCCGATCTGCAGCAATTGGATAAAACCACAGTATGAAAACCGGGCAGGCCATTGTATAATTGATTTGAGTAATGTGCATAAAGCAATTGCACATGGATTTCAAGAGTAATTTTCTAAGGGTATACAGGAGCAATTGTCACATGGATATCAGGAGCAAGCTTGGTCTATATCGGGAAAATATCGAAAGATCAGTACAGCCTTCAACAAAACCGGAGGGACAGGACATTGACGTTCTGGTCCACGGAAGGGTGTGCAAAAATGATTATGGCTGCTGTTACGTTATAGAGAACAGGTATCCGTATGATCATATCCATGGAGGGTGTGAGATCGGCTCCGCGGTAAATATCGGAAGCGATATACTGACTGCAGTCGGAGGGCTGGATTGCGATGGAATCGAAGCCGAAAGGCTTGTGTATCTTGATACTGAGACCACAGGTCTCTCGGGAGGAGTCGGGACTGTAGCGTTTTTGGTCGGCGCCGGCTTTTACGAAGATGACTGTTATGTTATCCGGCAATATTTTATCAGGGACTACGATGAGGAGGCGGCCATGCTAGCGGAGCTGAAAGGGCTGTTTTCACGAGCCTCTGGACTGGTCACCTTCAATGGCAAAGCATTTGATATCAATCTTCTACAAAGCCGATTCATTTCAAACAGGCTGAGATATTCATTTTCAGATATGCCGAGCATTGACCTTCTCTATCCGGCAAGAAGGGTGTGGGGCCTGAAGCTGGAAAGCTGCAGACTGTCATCACTTGAGGAGAATGTCCTGGGTCAGGTCAGACATGATGATATTCCCGGAGCATTGATACCGTCAGTTTACTTCAAATACCTTGATGACAGGGATGCTTCAGAAATAGTCAGAGTCATAAAGCATAACGAGTTTGACATAATGTCGATGGTTTCACTGCTGGCAAAGCTGCAGACAATGCTGCAAAGCCCTTTGTCAGAGACGGACGGCGGTTTTGAATTGCTGGGGATGGGCAGGATATTCGAAACTACCGGGAATACAGATAGCATGGTGGAGTGCCTGAAAGCATGTACAGGCTCAGAGCGGTTTGACATCAGGATCGAGGCGATAAAGCGCTTGACAGGGGTGTATAAAAGGACAGGCAGGTATGACCGAGCAATGGAACACTGGAAGGCTGTAGAGTCTGAAAACCCTGAATTTGAGCTGTTCCACCTGATAGAAATGGCTAAATATTTTGAACATAAGGAAAAGGCTCCGGGAAAGGCATTAAAGATAGTGGAGAAAGCATTTCAAATTTGTATCCGCTCAGGACTCTCCGCAGACAGGCGTATGGAGGATTTGAAAAAACGCAGGGACAGGTTAAGAAGAAAGCTGCAGGGACAGGCTGAGAAAAAAGCGGTCGACTAAAGCCGCTGAACGGTCTGCACCATTATCAACAATGAAGCTTACGGCCATACCTGGTATACAGATTTCTTGTTCTCAACCATGTCTTCACTATTAATCGTTATGATCTCTATAAATTGTTCTGCAAGAACAGGGTCGAACTGTTTGCCGGCACATCTTCTGATTTCGTCAATTGCCTCCCACATATCTATCCCTTTGTGGTACGGCCTGTCATTTGTCATAGCGTCAAATGCATCAATGATACCGAGTATCCTGCATTCCAACGGTATTTCTTCACCTTTCAGGCCGCTTGGATAGCCGCCTCCGTTCCAGTACTCATGATGATGGAGTATTAACGGCGCGATTGTTACCAGTTCCTTTGACCTGTTTGCTATGTTGAAGCCTACTTTAACATGGGTCTTCATTTTTTCGTACTCTTTATCAGTAAGTTTACTTGGCTTATTTAGTATTTCATCCGGTATGCCGATTTTACCGAGATCATGCACCTTTGAAAGAAGGACGAGATTTCGTTTCTGGTTGTCATGCAGTTCAAGCTTGTCCGCCATTTGACTACATAGCTGAGATATCCTCTCAACATGTCCCTGAGTGACAAAATCCCTCTCTGACAAAGCTGACAGCAGCATATCGATGACTCTGCTCTTTTCGCTGTTGGACTGGCTGATTTTGTACCTGTACATGTCATCATCCGCTCTGCGGTATATACTGTATAGATCCTCATCGGAGACTTCACCGGAAGTAGCCAGCCCTACTGACATGCTTATCGGGATCAGTGTGCTGTTACTGTTAATCATATCGGTGATTTTTACGATCTTCTCCGCCACTTCCTGCGCAGCCTTCTGATCCATACCCGGCAGCAGTATACAGAACTCATCTCCTCCAACACGTGAAGCTATGCCGGTTGATCCAACAGCCGACTTAATGATTTGCGATGCTTTTTTTAGTAATTCATCACCTACATTGTGACCGAAGGTATCATTAGTTATTTTCAGGCCGTCAATGTCTATTACAATTATGCTAATTGGATTTAGCGCATCTTTATTTGTGTTCATACGGGAAATTTCTTCCTCAAAAAAGGTTCTGTTGTAAAAGCCGGTCATGCTGTCCGTATATGCCTGCCGCCTTATGGTCTCCTCAGCATCCTTCATTACCGTCACATCAGAAAATATGATACTTACATAATCACTCTTGGGATAAAAGATCGAAAGCTTGTACCACCTTCCTCTAAGCTTTACAGCGTCATTTGTTGCTTTTATTTCACCTGCTGCGGCAGTCTCATCTTCTGTTTCTCCGGATTTAATGCACAGACTGTTCAATTCAGGGAGAAGTTTAAAGATATCTGAACCGATAAGTTTTTTCATCTCAACACCGACCTTTTCCGTAAAAGCAGCATTAGCTTCAAGTATTGTGCAGCCTTTTACATTACCGTCATCATCGTATTCAAACCGGTTGAGCGTGAAGCCGTCTGTCATGTTGGTAAAAAGTGATTTATAGTTGGTTTCTGTCTCTTTCGAACGCCGCTCTATTTGTGAATAGAAGCGCTTCATATCCACTGAGGCATTCACCATGAGCACCCCGAAAAAAATTATCATACCAATATATGAATAAGAGATCACTGCTTTATTTGGCGATGTGTCGAGAAAATTACTAAAGCTATCCGCCAGCCCTGAGAGGCCAAGGGCAAGTATGCCGATAACCAGGATCCCTGCTCTCGTTTTACCTTCCAGCGCTGATTTTAACGCAGCATATACACAAATAAGCAGCGTTATAGCCAGCAGAATGATAAATACCCTGACAAAATGTAACACAGAAACAAGGCCTGAAAAGTCGAAAGTAAGCGTAATAACAGATAAAATGATATGTAATACTGTCTGTATGCTCATTAGTCTGCTTTGGAATGAATTCTTTGTTATGTAGGTGTGCCTTATATATATTAAAAGCCATACAGGTGTAAAGAATGCAAAGAAGTTGGCAAGATATGTTGCTGAAACGGGAGAAAAAATAAATAACTGAAAGATGTTACATTCTGTTAGTATCCATCCACCGAGAAAGACAGAGCCCAAGCCGAGGTACCTGTCATTTTTCCTCTTGAATAATGTGAGCATTTGGAAAATAAGTATTATGAATCCTATAAACATAAATAGACTTCCGAATATCAATGAAGACAGGTTTGTCTGGAATATGTCTATGTAGAGCGGACCTCTGCGGCCTACAGCCACCTGCGTCATGTAACCGGCCAGATGTGGAAATGGAGAGCTCATCCTTATATAGATGGTCTTGCCTTCGTAACCTGATGGAAGTTCTGCAAAATGCCATGTGCTTCCGGGTGTTCTGACTTCTTTTGTTGTATCATGTTGCCCATAGCGATAAATCAATTGGTTGTCAAGATACACCTCTGCCGTATTCTGAGGTGTACGAAATCTGAATACCGCATTAGGAAGATTGTTTTGAGGCAGAACGGCTTTTACCCATAGTGAACGGTATTTGTCAGGATTTGCGGGTCTTCCAGGGAACGCAAAGTCTGTCCAGCCACTGTTTTGATAATCACTGTCCATCCAGACAAAACTACCATTGCTGTCTACCGGAGAATCACCCCAGCAAAACTGCCAGTTGGTCAAAGAATAAATCTGGCTTTGATGAGATACAGGAACAGCATATACATACTCCTGGTTCAAGTCCTTTAAAAAAAACCAGCCGTATATAAGTGCTGCCGACAATATTATAAGTGTGAGCGTACACAGGACAACTTTTTTAATATGAGACATTTTGCCCCCAAGAATACGTTTGTCTAATTTCTATCCTTAATCATACCATAATTCGCAAAGAAAGAAAGCATATAAAGTTTTAACTATAATAAAATTTTGATGGATGAATTTTTTGGGGTGGGATAGTGAGGAAATCATTCGTAGGCGGCGCTGTGATTTTGATGGTTGCAGGACTTGTAGCCAGAATATTCGGATTTGTATACAGGATATATTTGTCGAATATGGTAGGCGCAGAGGGAATGGGATTGTATGAGCTTGTTGTGCCTGTATATGCTGCCATTGTATTGACGATAACATCAGGGATCACAATAGCAGTTTCTAAAATGGTAGCTGAGCAAAATGCCAGGAAGGACACCGCCAATCCCGGAAGGATAACCATATGTGCTATTGTATTGGCAGCCGTAGCCGGAATAATTGTATCCTTTTTTATTTCGTTGAATACGGAGTTCTTTAGTATCAGGATACTTGGAGATCCCAGGACACATGACGCGCTGCTGGTGCTTGTGCCATGCCTGCCGGCAGTTGTTGCAGCTGCAGCGCTCAAAGGATACTTCTATGGCATACAGCAGGTAGTTCCTACAGCGTTATCACAGGTCGCAGAGCAAACCGCAAAGATTGTCATTCTGATCATGATGGCAGGTTACATATTGGACAGGGGACCCGAATATGCCTGTACTATTGCTGTATTTTCAGCTGCGGCCGGTGAAATGCTCAATATGCTTATACTACTAGCTGTTTTTGCTTTAAGGAAAAAGGTTAAAGGAAATGTAGACTGCAAAGTCAGGATAATGAGCAGGTTAACGATAATCAAAGGTCTGCTCGGTGCCGCTGTCCCGGTATCAGCCAACAGGCTTGTGATATCGGCTCTTTCTGCCGCAGAATTTATATTGATACCTGCCATGCTTTCTGCCGGAGGACTTGATGAGAAAAGCAGTATGGAGGTTTTTGGACGCCTTACTGGTATGGCTCTCCCGCTGATCATGTTTCCCTCCGTCGTAACAAACTCGATTGCTACGACCCTTGTTCCGGCTATATCCGAATCAGTTGCCATGAAGAGATTTAAAGCTTTGAATTACCAGATATCAAAGTCTATTCAGATCACTTTTATAGTTGGCGTGATTTTTACTTGTGTGTTTTTTTCCTTTTCCGATGAGATAGGTACGCTGTTATATAAGCGTGAGAAAATTGGAGACCTGCTTTTTCTGCTGTCATTTGCATGTGTTTTTATATATCTGCAGCAGACACTTAATGGTGTCCTGAATGGGTTGGGGAAACAGGGCATTCTTCTAAGGAACACGATAATAGGTTCAGTGCTCAGGATTGCTGTCGTATGTCTGCTAATGCCCGTATTGGGTATAAAAATATATATTCTTGGACTGTCGGTAAGCCTTATTTTAACTGAATGTCTGAATCTGCTGATGGTGAACAGGATCACGGGACTTGTATTCGATGTAAGGGGATGGATACTTAAGCCCGGATTGGCAGGTATCATATCAGTATTATGCTCAAGGTATGTGTACTATTTTTTTAGGATAATTGGTTTTGCGACAATAGTAACCACTCTTCTTACACTGGGAGCGAATGTGTTGATCTCCATATCATTGATGTTTATTACAGGAGCAATTAGCCTTGATGAGATTAAAACTCTTGTTGGCAGGAAGAGATAAAGAGGCGCGTACATATCCCGCTTCGTTGAAACGTAAAGAGGCTAGTAAATTAAAGAAATATTTAGATTTGATGACCTAGCTAACTATAGCTGGCATTTTTCAGGTGTAAAGGTCAAAGAAAGTCAAAAACAAATTTTGATTATTGTTCAGCAGTGCTTTAAAATTAAATCAAGGTCAAAGATAGTCAAAGGCAGTCAGCAAAGCATTACGTTTAGCAATACTGCGGCATATGCTGGACTATCTGAGGTTAATATAAATAAAATAAATAATTTTTGGAGGTGTTATATATGTTCGGATTAGTACCATTTAGCAGAAAAAGCGGGATGTCGCCCAGAAATGAGTTTTTGGACCTGAACAGCTTTTTTGAGAAGTTCTTCAATGACTCGTTAACTACAGGGTTCTTCCAGACACAGCACCCAATAAGGGCCGATATCCGGGAAACGGACAAGGAATACGTTATCGAGGCTGATATGCCGGGTGTAAAGAAAGAGGACATAAGGCTTGAACTTAGGGACGGTATACTTACCGTCGGTGTAGAGCACAATGAGGAAATTGATGACAAGGGTGAGAACTATATCAGGAAAGAAAGAAGGTATGGCTCATACTGCAGAAGCTTCCAGGTGGAAGGCGTAAATCAGGAGAACGTCACTGCGGCATATAAGGATGGCGTACTGACCGTTAACCTGCCAAAGACTGAGGAAACAAAGCCCAAAACTCACAGGATCGATGTAAACTAGGCAAGCAATGCTTGTCCTCGTAAATAATATATTACCCCCACTTTCCGGCATGTGGTGACTTTCACCATATGCCGTTTTTGTCAGTGGGACTAGAGAAGGATGTGGTTATTTCTGATTGGCGATCTTTACAGAGGTGAGTATGACTGCTATGTTGATCCAGAAAAGGAACATGATACGTGTAAAGAAAAATACGTGGTCTGCCAGTCCCATTGTTAACAGACCGGCGGCTCCTGCAAGTGCGGCAAACATTATATTGCCGGCAGCAGGATTTTTCTTTTTTATCATTGCCTCAAATGCATTTCGTACCATCCTGAATATCATCAGCAGGAAGGTTAACAGAGCAGCCAGTCCGGCTTCAAGCCACAGCTGCAGGTACAATATGTGTGAATGGGCTACCTTGGTAAGGCCGAAGGTCTTATAGCGCTGAAATATTGTAGATACGACACCGGGCCCGAGGCCTACGCCTGTTGTCCAATAATCCCTGAGCATTGATATGGATGATGCGAAGATCTTGCGCCTGTAATCCATTGAGGTATCTTTTCCGCTGAATATTGTCATGATCCTGTTTACTATCCAGGAGGGCAGAAACGGGATCGCGACAACTCCCAAGACCAATATGACAGGTATGAACTTAATATTCCAGAAGAAAACGAATACGAGGACTGCTGCTGCAAACGCTATCCAGGATGATCTGGAACCGGTCTTGAACAGCACCACTATCACAGGCATGAGAGCAATGATCCATGCACCTTTTTTCAGGAGCGATTTTTCGTTAAATATTATTGCAATGAAAAATGGTATCGTCAGAACAAGCATTTCTCCGTACACATTGGCGTTGCCCATTGTGGAAAACACCCTGCCGCCGAGATCAGCGTTAAGAGCCAGGTCGGTGGTGGATGGGTCTACAGCAACACCTATGACCTTCCATTGATAAATACCGTAAAGCGCTGTCATAAATGTACCTGCAGCAATGAGCCTAATCAATATGTCCAGCTTTTTTTGTGAATCTACTGTGCTGACTATGATAATAATGAATATAAATGCAATGATATAGTGTACAAGGTAGCGCAGGCTCTCACCAGGAAAAAGCGAGGTAAATGCAGCTGTTGTCACGCTCACAAAAAACAGTACTATCGAATAATCAATCGAAGGGGTATCTATAAGGCTCTTCTTAGTTATCATTAGACGAAGCAGGAATATCGCCGATAACGCTACTGTTAGCAGCACTCCATATTTGTTATACCATTTGCTGTACGGTACCATCATGAATATTATTAGCATAAGTCCTGTGACAATATGGATATTGTCTGTTATGAACCGCAATAGTTTTATAGCAAAACTATTCTTAAATGCTGTTTCCCATTTATTATAAATAGCTTTGAGCAGTTTTCCCGGGAAATTGACAATGAGGTGGAGGATACGCAGGAGCAGGCTTTCAGACCAGCTCTGCTGCGACTTGTCGGGACCCCTGAAATACGAGAGGACCTGGCTGCCCGCTATTGTGTTTTTAACAAAATCCTTCATAATCATTATCCTTATCAATCAGCTTTCTCTATTTTTGATATCCTTCCATCCTTGAGGAGACTGTTCCCCACATACAGTGAAAGCCCCTGTCCGACATAATACAGCGATTTGTCGATCGAAACGCCGCTGCTATTGATCGTACCCATTGTTTCCATTGTCAGGCTCAATGAGGAATAACCCTCCCTCGGAGAGGAAACGAATTCCCCTGAGTTCGTATTCGCCCAGAATATGGACTCCCCACGCGCTATTGCTGTAACCTTGCCGAAATTGGAGCCCTGGATGGTTTCTTTTACAGAATCGCCTTCTTTTATTGAATCAATTGTGCAATCAGGAGTGCTTTCCAGATAAAAAGTTACGATTATTTTATCCTGTGCTGCAGCTTGGGTCCCAACCTTAGCTTTTGCAAATTTGGCGGATATGCCGACTATTCCTACGATTACTATTGCTGCAAGTGCTATCGCTATCCATGTGGATTTTTTTCTAAACATTCATTAATCCCACCTTACTGATTTATTTGCTCGGCACCTTCCAACCTTGCGTAGAGGGCCGAAGTGCCAACTCTAAAAACAAGAACTTGTCCAACGTAGTATTTTGCGCCGCCAATGATGAGCCCGGATTGGCTTAAAGTTCCTGGAGATTCTACTTTAAGCGTTATGGAAGAGTAACCATCCCTTTCTGTTTGTATCTGGGTGCCATTCTGATCAGCTCCCCAGTTTACTGGTCCGCTGACATTTACCTCGGACACTTTTCCGAAGTAAATATTCTGGAAGGATTCTGAAACCGGGTCGCCTGTTTTGACATTATATGCTGTGAAATCATTTACTTCTTCCTGGTATATCGTCAGCATCATCATTTTTTCTGCAGTTGAGGCTGTTTTTTCAGGAGAGAACGCTCCGAATCTGTTCATGGCAAATACTGTCGCTGCCAGTACTATTATGATAAAAAATAGGTCTATTATATTAATTTTTCCGAACAGCTTTCCGTTTTTATCGATCATCCCTGTCTCCTTTCCTCCTTTTGTGCATTTGCTACATAAAGATTATATGTTTCATGAGCAGTTTTATCAAGGCTGAAGTGATTACGAACAGCAATCAGTCCATTTTCAGCATACTGCTTCCTCAGTTGCTCATTGTTGACTAGCAGTGCGAGGCTATCTGCGTACTTTTTAATGTCGCCATAATCTGTCAGTATCCCGTTTCTATATTCATCATTCACGATTTCAGCCGTGCCTCCGCTGTCTGTGGTTATAACAGGCAGGCCTGAGGCCATGGCCTCAAGTATCGCGATCCCGAAGGCTTCGCTCTTTGAATGGGCGATGAATATATCCGAGTCCTTTAGCAGCTCCTTGATATTACTTATATAGCCCACAAAGAAAATGATATCATTTTCAAGGTCGTATTTTGATGCTTTTTCCTTTATTTCGCCAAGCATAGGACCGTCACCTGCAAGTATAAACCTATATTTTCGCTCAGATGAGATATAATTCTGTATATTGTCCCTGAAGTATTTTATAACCTCTATTATAAAATCATGGCCCTTTTCTGGTGAGAATCTCGCAACAGAGGTAATCAGGATTTCATCATCAGATATTCCCATGGCTTTTCTGAAGGAGGAATCACCTGGGGTACTCCGTTCAGAGGGGGAGCTCTTTTTATCGGGTGTAATTTGTTTATCGGAGGAGCTCTGCTCAGGGGGAGTGCTCTGTTTATCGGAGGAGCTCTGCTCAGGGGGAATGCTCTGTTTATCAGGAGAGCTCCATTCGTCGGGGGAGTTCCATTCGTCGGGATCGACTCCGTTATGTATCATTGAAATCTTATTCCCACGGATGCCTTCCTTGAGAAGATTATTCTGTACATGCCGGCTTACTGCGATAATCCTGTAGTTGAACCTGGTAAATATCCTATTGGCAAGCACCACGGACTTTGAGTTTTCGAGAAGCATATGACGCGTATTGATCAGCCGGACTTTATTACCAATAATTTTTGAAATGACGCCTATATAGTTTTCTCTCAGAAAATGCGTATGTACTGTATCAATAGAAAGGCTGCCGCATATTTTTTTTAGCTCAAGCGCAGCTTTTATGTCGAAAGGATTTTTCATGCGTAGCGGCAGGAGGCGGATTCCCAGTTCTTTAAATACGGCTCTGCCTGGCCCGTCTTCTGAATATGCGATAAAAAACTCACAAGTTTTCCCGTGAAGTCTTTTTGCCAATGAATATATGTATTTTTCTGAACCGCCGTTTCCAAGGTAATTCAGCATGTGCAGCACTTTGTGCATCCAGCCGCCTCCTCCGGTTTTTTCTTCTGTTATCAGCATTTTATCACAAGGCGTATGCTGAGTCGAGTAAAACGATATGTACTGTGAAAGATGTGTGGCTATAATATTTTATTTTTATAACGGAGGCGAATGATGTCTCTCACCTCTATTACGTATTTTCAACCATTCGGTTGAAAAATGCTTGGTGGCGGGTTCTGATTTGCCTTTCTGATATTTTCTTTCTATCAATCGAAAGAAAACGGTGTGAGCATCTCTCCCGCCTCGTTGAAACACTACTGAGGTAAGAAAATTTTTTTACAAACTAAAAATTTTCTTTGAACCGAAGTGTTATAATGGACGATTGCGTGAAATATAAATCACTCTTTAAACTTATAGGAGGGAGAGTTTACTAAGGGAGGAAGGCTTATATAGTTTGGTCCGATAAGAATTACTCTATTTACTTGCATGAAGTTTACGTAATAGGTTGAGCCCAAGTTATTCACCAAAAAACAAGTTGAGGACAGACAATTTATATATTTATTGAATTTATTCAATAAATAGTATACATAAATCGTGGTATTCTACTTTTTGTAATCCATAAAGCAATAGATTGTGCACCAAAGTTGAAATTTTACACAAGGCGTTCAAAAATACTATTGTTCATAATTAATATGATGATGCATTGAATCAAAAAGCATTTGAGTGCAATAAGGCAGATCAGTACTGCAAATTAATACGCTTAACGGCAGCATATAAAGTCAATATGGTAAAACACATAGAGGAAAGTAAGAATTTGATGTGTTATAATTAACTTGTTTCGTTTTCGGGACAGATCCTTAATAGGAAGGATGCCGGTAATATGAAAGGGATAGTTAAAGACAGCCGGACCTGCACGGGGTGTTCGGCCTGCAGCCAGATATGCCCGAAGGGTGCAATTATAATGAAAGCAAATGATGAGGGGTTCTTGTATCCTTTCATTGATGAAAAAATATGCACTGACTGTGGTTTATGCGTAAGGACCTGTCCTGTGAACAGGGTGCTGGGCACAGCTAATCATGAGGGCAAGGGCGCGGGTGCAAATGGTACAGGCGCAGTTGCAGGTGCGAGTGCCGGCGCGGCTTCAGTTGTGAGTGCGGACGCAAGTCAAGGCGCAAATGTCGAAGGCATAACCACAGGAGCAAATGGCGCAGGCGTAACCACAGGCACAGGTAACAGTGATGGGTCAGGTAAATCGTATGATAAGAAGGCATTTGCTTGCTACTCAAAAAACGACGAAATCAGAGCTAAAAGCTCTTCGGGTGGAGTTTTTTCACAACTTGCCATCAAAACGCTTGAAAAAAAAGGAGTCGTATTTGGAGCAGGATTCGACGACGATTTTCGTGTAAGGCACTGCTGTATTGACAATATAGACGATCTTGATGGGATCAGAAGGTCAAAATATGTGCAGAGTGATATAGGCAATACCTTCAGGGAGGCAAAAAGATTTCTTGAAGAAGGAAGGTATGTCCTTTTTTGTGGGACCCCCTGCCAGATAGCGGGACTCAAGGCTTACCTGGGAAAGGACAGCGAGAAGGACCACAAGAAGCTGCTCACATGTGATCTTGCATGTTTTGGAGTTCCTACCCCCAAGGTTTGGACCATGTATCTGGACTACCTTGAAAAGAAACATGGCAGCAGGATCGCTTCAGTGTCTTTCAGGGATAAATCCGACGGCTGGAAGGATTACCGCATGGACATAGGTTTTGCGGATGGCAGCAGATATCAGGTGCAGGCAAAGAAGGAGCTTTATTTCATAGGCTTTGGTAAAAACATATTCTCAAGGAGCTCCTGCTTCGATTGCAGGTTCAGGGTATGGAATTCCAGCGCGGACATAACGCTGGCAGATTTCTGGGGAATAGAAAAAATGGGCGGCATCATTGATGATGACAATCGGGGCATATCACTGGCTATTACTCATAATGCCGCAGGAGAAGAAGCTTTGCAGGAAATATCCGAGGAAGTGCGCATCAGTGCCTGTGACATCAACGAAGCGGTTAAGTATAATCCAAGGCTTGTTTCATCTGCTTCAGAACCGGCAGGCAGAAAGTCATTCTTTGCGGATATGGCAGCCGGCTATGATTTTAACAGGCTGAGAGAAAAATATATGGACAATGTCAGTGTGAAATATAAAATCAAATGCATGCTCAAACGTATGCTTGGTAAGGGTTAAAGGTACACATGAGGACAAAACTATCACTATACAATACAATAAGCGCAGTCGCACTACAGATCGTAAATCTTATCGTAAATCTTCTATTGCCGCCTGTTATGATAAAGGTATATGGCTCAGGAGTAAATGGCCTTGTTACCTCCATCAGGCAGTTTATCTCCTACTTTAATCTTGTTGAGGCAGGCCTTGCCGGAGCTGCAGTTTATGCACTTTACAAGCCGTTGGCTGACAAGGATAAGGACGATATCAACGGTATACTATCCGCGTCAAACAGGTTTTATAACATTTCCGGCTTCATATTCTCAGCACTCGTTATGTTGACGGCTTTCCTGTACCCGATGTTTACATCGGGGCAGGGCATCGACACTGCTGCGATCGCGGCACTGGTGCTTATAATAGGGGCCTCGGGAGCTTTGGAGTTTTTTGCCGTCGGAAAATATAAGGTTTTATATACGGCTGACCAGAAAAGCTATGTTATTTCGATCATCAATGCCGCAGCTGTGGCACTCAATGCCGTTATTATCCTTGTGCTGGCAAGCAAGGGATATAATATAGTAATAGTCCAGTCGCTGGCACTGCTGAGCTTTTTTGCCCGGTCAGCACTTTATATCCTATACGGAAGATTTAAGTACAGGGAGATCGATTTCAAGGCACCACCCAAAAACGAAGCGCTTGACAAGAGATGGGATTCGCTTTTTTTGCAGGTGCTTGGTGTTGCAACCACTGCAACGCCGGTAGTTGTCACCTCCCTCATGATCGGTCTTAAGGAGGCCAGTGTTTTTGTAGTATACAATATGGTGTTCACAAGCGTGCTGGCGTTGCTTACCACGTTCAGCAACGGTCTGAGCGCAATGTTCGGAGATCTTCTTGTCAGAAATGAGCTTGCTACACTTCAAAAGGCTTACAGACAGTATGAGTTCCTGTATTATGCACTGGTTGCCTGGGGCTATTCCGTTGCGGCCATAATGATCATGCCATTTATGAAGATATATACCTCCGGCTTTACAGATACAGAGTATATCAGACCTGTCATTGCAGGCTTGTTCGTGGCTGTAGGAGTGATTGCCAACATCAAGACTCCTCAGGGAATGCTTGTCATATCGGCGGGACTATACAGGGAGACCAGGCTGCAGTCATTGATCCAGGCAATCATTATAGTCGCATTATCGGTCATCCTCGCACCGTATATGGGCATTGCCGGTGTTTTGATCGGTTCTCTGGCCTCAAGCCTTTACCGGGATATAGATCTGATTTTCTTCATACCCAGGATGGTGACCAAACTCAAGCCAGTAATGACAATCAGAAGAGTAATACGATTGTGTATACTGTTTCTGGTTGCAGTAGTTCCTGTGTTGTATTTTATTGATATACATGCAGTAAGCTATATACAATGGATGTTGTATGCCGTGCCCGTCGGATTATGGGCGCTGATAGTCATAGCAGGCGGAAATATCCTCATAGAGAGGAATACTGCCCGTGAGGTGCTTGAGAGGATAAGACTGCTGCTGAACAGAAAGAAAACAGCTGTGTGAATCAAGGGCAGGCAGCGGGATCAGATGATAAATAGCATGGGATAACTGCTTGGGAAAACTACAAGGGATAACTGTATAGGAAAATAGCATTTCAAATTGGCATAGGTAATCAGTACAGAATATAGGCCAACGAACGGAAGGTGAATGTAATGAAAACCGGCATTTTAACATTCCACTATGCTCATCATTATGGCGCGCAGCTACAGGCGTATGCCCTCATGAAAGCAATAATGCGTCTTGGGATGGAATGTGACATAATAAATTATGTAAGGAAGGATAATGTCGAAGGCAGCAGACTTTTCAAGAAAGGGCTCTCTATCGGTTCTTTGCTGTCGAATGCCAACACGCTGTTGAACTACGGAAAGCTTAAGAAAAGGTATAACAGGTACAACCATTTCGTACAAAAGGAAATGAAGCTTTCGGAAAGGTTCTACGGTTCATATGAGGAGCTTTGCTCGGATCCGCCCGTATATGATGCCTATGTGTGCGGCAGCGACCAGATTTGGAATCCTCTCATTTTCGGCGAAAAAACATACGATCCTGCATTTTTTGCCGACTTTGCAAAATCCGGAAGGCGTGTGGCATACGCCCCGAGCTTTGGCATCAGCTCAATACCCGAGGATAAAAGAGAACAGCTTAGAAAATATATAGACAAGTTTGACTCTCTTTCTGTAAGGGAAAAGCAGGGAGAGAAAATTTTGCAGGAAGTGACAGGAAGAGGCTCTGTTACCGTACTTGATCCGACATTGCTGCTGAATACGGATGAATGGAGCACTATTGCAGCTGTGCCTGATATCCGGGAGCCATATATTTTATGCTATTTTATTACTGATGCCAGGAAATACTCCGGTTTCGTCCAGACAATATCTGATAAATACAAAATGCCTGTTGTTTCGCTGTGTGGTTCCAGAAGGGTAGTACCACAGACTAGACATAAAGTGCTTGATGCAGGTCCCAGGGAGTTTCTCGGACTTTTTGCCGAAGCATCGGTCGTGTTGACAGATTCATTCCATGGAACGGTTTTTTCTATTAACTTTAATAAGGAGTTTTTCTGCTTCGAGTCTGCTACAAATTCTGAAAAGACTGTCAATTCAAGACTTCATAATATATTAGAAAAGGTCGGGCTGCTCTCGCGCATATTCTCTGTAACTGCAGATACAGGTGAATTTTGTAGATTTACAGGTGATAATACCGCAGGGATCAATTACCATGAGGTCAGGCGCATTCTAGAGCAGGAGCGCGGCATATCGATCAAATACCTGAAGGATTCGTTGTCATAGATATCAACTTGTGGATTTTGTGACGATATATATTATAGAATTATCTAGTTATTATTGCTCATTGTATATATATATTCATAATCCTATAATAAATAGTATAACGAGGCGATAGATGTCCCCACCTCTACAGGCTGGTGGGTACCGATTCGACTTTCAGACGGAGAGTATATCTTCCGCCTCGTTGAAACACTACTATAGCATAAGAATTTCCTTTAGAAATTTTATGCTTGGGTGAGAAGATTTTTCTACTAAGCGTAATTTGCAAGGCAAATTATCGCGTACCGAAAAATTTTCTTTGAACTGAAGTGTTATAACGAGGCAGAGGTTTTCTAAGGAGGATTTTGATATGGGGCTGCTATCCAGAAAATCGCGGAACAAAAAGTTTGATACCAGGACGCTGAGGAAGAATGATATATCACTTCTTATCCTGGATGAACGCTGGAACAAGCTTTTTATCAATACGCCCAAGAGCTCATCCATAGAGCGCAGTGAAGAGAAGCTTAAAGCTCTGTTGAAGGAGGAAGCCCGGCTGATAGCTGAACAAAAGGAAATAGCGGCTGCAAAGAGGGTCCACATGGATAGGATCATTAAGCTCACGCCTGAGGTTTTCGAGAAGAATGACGAAAATGCTAAAAAAGAGATGCTGATATCTGAACATGAAATAAAAAGGATCAACAGCAGGTCAAAGAGCATAGAGGAACTGCTCGACGAAATGCCGAACAGAAAAAGGCAGGCTAATTTGGAATTGCTTGAGGAGACTGTAAATATTGTTTATTATAAAATCGGCTCTGCCAGGAAGAGGGTCAAGGAGCTTGAAAAGCTTATTGAGGAAGCTCGGTCAAGGCTTAAGGAGTACATAGATGAAAAGGAAACGCTTTCTCAGGATGATACGGACATATATTCGTATTTTCATGACCTGCTTGGCGGTGAGGAGCTTGAGAAGCTGGACAGGGAATTTTTCGGGTAATGAGCGGCCGGACAAAGGTGATCGTTTGAATAAATGCTATTGTTGGTGAAATTAATGAGGTATAACATATGAAGGTAGTGACACCGGAGCAAATGAGAAAAATCGATAAATGTGCAATAGAGGAGTACGGTATCCCTGGTATTCTGCTGATGGAAAATGCAGCAGGCGCAGTCGCAGCGGAAGCGGCCGCTATGATGGATGGCTGTGAAGGAAGGCTTGTAACTGCTGTTGCAGGTAGGGGCAACAATGGCGGCGATGCGTTCGCAGCAGCCAGGCTGCTTCATAGCAGAGGCGCGTATGTCAGGATATACCTTATTGGTGAGAAGGACGGCATATCGGGTGATGAGCTGTTGAATATGAATATCCTTGAAGGAATTGGAGCTGACATCTGTGAACTAAAGCCAGAGAATGGTAGCCTTGAAAGGTTTTCCGAGGATCTGGCCGCTTCATCGCTGCTGCTTGATGGTATTTTTGGAACGGGTCTCGGCAGGGATGTTACGGGTTTTACAGCAGATGTTATCGGAATGATGAATTCTTCAGGAAGGCCTATACTGTCAATCGACATACCGTCAGGAATTGACGGCACGGATGGCAGTATCAGGGGGACTTGTATCAAAGCTGATACAACTGTGACCTTTTGTATGCCAAAGCCCGGTCTGCTGCTGAATCCGGGCTGTGAATATACGGGCAGGCTGGTGATTGCCGGTATCGGGATACCGTCCTGTGCGATCAACAGTCAGGATATAAGGACATGGATTATCGACAGGCAGATGGCAGCAGCTATATTACCGGTCAGGAAGCTGGACAGTAACAAGGGAGATTACGGCAGAGCCCTTATAATTACAGGCTCAAACGGAATGACAGGCTCCGGGTGTTTAGCATCAATGGCGGCGCTGAGATCTGGCGCAGGTCTGGTCTATACCGGAGTGCCCGGTAGTCTGGCTGATGTGTATGGGTCAAAACTCACCGAACCCATCGTGGTCCCGCTGGAGGATGCCGGAGGGGGTTGCCTGAGCGCGTCCTGTATTAATAGCATACTTGAGAAAATAGGCAAAATGGATGCTGTTGCAATCGGGCCGGGACTTACTGTTACTGAGGATGTAAGAAAAATAGTTGAGCTGGTGATAGAAAGCTGCAAGGTACCGCTTATACTTGACGCGGATGCACTAAATGCCATTTCGGCTGACCCTTCTGTGCTCAAAAAGCTAAAAACCGGCGCTGTAGTAACCCCGCATCCCGGAGAGATGGCGAGACTTTCAGGTATTGGGATTAAGGATGTGCAGTCTGACAGGATCGGAACAGCGTTGAAGTTTGCTTTGCAGTACGGGGTGACTGTTGTTTTGAAGGGTAGCAGAACTGTCGTGGCGTATCCTGATGGTAAGGTTTTCATTAATATGACAGGAAATGCCGGTATGGCTACTGCCGGGACCGGAGATGTGCTTACCGGAGTTATTGCAGGTATAGCGGCCCAGGGAGCTGAAGCCGGTGCGGCGGCAGTTGCCGGGGTTTATCTGCATGGATTGGCAGGCGACGCGGCTGCCGAATATAAAGGCATGCATGGAATCGTAGCGGGTGACCTTGTTGATATACTGCCAATTACGATAAAGAAAGCTGTCGGATAGGCATAGATGAATAAACTGCAGGCTATTAAGAGCTATAATGTTATAGGTGGCGGGTAGCTGGTCTGCATCAAACAAATTTGGGGCTATGGATTTTGGCGGAGGAATGAAATGGATTATAAACTTAACAGAGCATGGGCAGAGATAGATCTGGATGCTATTGCGCACAATACTCGTGAAATAAAGAAACTTACAGGTAAGAGGGTTGAATTGATGGGCGTCGTTAAAGCAGACGCTTATGGTCATGGTGTACTTGAGGTAGTACGCACGCTGCTGGAAAATGGTGTGACTCAGCTTGCGGTCTCAATGCTGGATGAGGCGATCCAGATAAGGAAAATGGGAATCGGAGTACCGATCCTGATACTGAGCTATACCGACCCGGCAAGGGCTGATGAGATAATCCTAAACGAGGTCACACAAACCGTTTTCAGCCTGGAGCTGGCACAGGCGCTGTCAGATGCATCGGTCAGACTCGGAAAAAGTGTAAAGATACATGTGAAGATCGACACGGGTATGACCAGGGTAGGTTTCATGCCCGGTTACAGTGCAGTAAAGAACATCATTGAGATCGGAAAGATGCCGGGGCTTATCATAGAAGGGCTATTCACTCATTTTGCTTCTGCCGATGAGTGCGAAAAAGATTATACATTGATGCAGTTTGAACGCTTCATGAGTGTGTGCGGTGAGTTGGCCAGAATGGGGATACACATACCCATCAAGCATACATGTAACAGCGGAGGAATCATACAATACCCGCAAATGCACCTGGATATGGTTAGAGCGGGGATTATCCTGTACGGTCTTTACCCATCAAATGAAGTCAGCAGGAGCAGTATCGATCTGAAGCCGGCAATGACTCTTAAGGCAAATGTCATTCTAGTCAAGGATGTGGAAAATGATGTCTGCGTTAGTTACGGCAGGACATTCCATACTTCTCGTAAAAGCAGGATCGCGACAATACCTATTGGATATGCTGACGGATATACCAGACTTATGTCGAATAAGGGATGTATGCTTGTCAATGGTGAGTTTGCACCTGTAGTTGGACGGATATGTATGGATCAGTGTATGATCGATGTCACTGATCTGAAGCATGACGTACGTGTCGGGGATGAGGTTGTAATTTTTGGCAGCCAGGGCGGAGCCGGCATAAGCGTCGACGAAATTGCCGCCGGGGTAGGGACAATAAACTATGAACTGGTATGCATAATAGGAAAGAGGATACCTCGCGTTTATATTAAGGGCGGCGAAATATGCAGTGTTCTGAATTATCTTATTTGATCTGAATATACTGACAGTAATAGAATTTTAATTTGACCGTATATATGCTTTGATATATAATTTTATATATACTCACCCACATATTTTTTATAAAGGTAGCAAAAATTATAGTATTGCTCTGTTGGGTAAGCTGCCTGGTTTATCAGTATATCTTCTCTGAATTATTTACTCGGAAAAAAATGGGGGATTTATTTTGGCAGAATTGAAAAAAATACTTATAAGCCTTCCTGACAATCTATTAAAAGAGGTAGATAATATTGTGTCTGTCGAAAAGACTAATAGAAGCGAGTTTGTCAGAGAAGCAATGAAACTGTATTTGCGTGAGAAGAGAAGGATACAGATGAGAGATAGGATGAAAAAGGGTTATCAGGAAATGGCGGAAATAAACATTTGTTTAGCGGAGATGTGTATGGGCGCAGACAGCGATCAACAGATAAAATATGAGGAACGTCTTGGGGAGTTGGAGTAAACGTGATCATAAAACGCGGTGATATCTATTATGCCGATCTAAGCCCGGTGATCGGCTCCGAGCAGGGAGGGGTCAGGCCGGTACTGGTCGTGCAGAATGACATAGGTAACAAGTACAGTCCAACGGTTATTGCAGCAGCGATAACGTCGCAGATAAACAAGGCAAAGCTGCCGACGCACATTGAAATAAGCGCGCAGGAATATGGGCTGCAGAAGGATTCGGTCATACTGCTGGAGCAGATACGGACGATTGACAAAAAGAGGCTCAGGGAAAAGATAGGACATCTGGATGACGAGTTGATGGATAGGGTGAATGAAGCGTTAAGCATTAGCTTTGGACTGGCCGATATATAAACTGGACGGCTAAAAAGGCTTGAATTTTATACACATATAAAGTAATTTGTCATATACATACAATAAGCCTTTAATATTAAAGCCGCTGTATACAGGTGAAGATTTTTACCGGTATTGCAAGGGGTATTTTTTTTATGAACAAGGTCTTAATCAATAAGGATAAAGTATTTCGGGCTGTTGCGATAGCTGCTTTGGTTTTCCTTACATTTCAGTTCGGGATAAGGCCGATTTTCGTTAAAGACAAAAAAGTTATAGAGGCAGACAGGGAGTATTGGTCAGAGTTGTTGCCAAAAGAAAGCAGCTTTGATTATGATGTCATCGTTTACGGCGCTGAGCCGCAGGGTATTGCAGCTGCCGTTTCCTCAGCCAGGCTTGGAGCGAGTATCTTGCTGATAAGTGAGGATTATGATATGGGTGGGAGTATCTCAAGATGTATGATACCTGAGCTTGAGATACCACTTGACAATGATAAAAGAAAGCTGAACGGCGGAATTATGGAAGAGCTGTCGAAAATGACAGGCGACTATTTTAGTACCGACCAATATATTTCCGCAGTAAGTGGATTACTCCAGGCTGAGAAAGATCTTAATGTCGTTGCAGGCTCATCTGTTAACCGGGTCAATATGACGGGGAATCATATTGATTCTGTTGAGATCCGGACAAAAGACGGCTTGATGGATATCACAGCAGGAATGTATATCGACGCCTCGGACAATGCTGATTTGCTTGATTTATGCGGTGTGCCATACTTTAAGGGCTCGGAAGACCTTAATCTGGAAAACAGCTATATGCCTGTAAGCCTGAATTTTGTGATGGAGCCGGATGGGTCGGCATCATCATCCTGCAGCCGCAAGAAAAACGCCAAAGCTATATTTGGCAGTGAACAGATAAAATATGAGCCGAAGTACAAGAGTACCAGACTCGAGGATCTGGCCATATATTTCATGACTGACGGTAAAGTTATTGTAAGCGGCCTTCAGGTATACGGAGTCGATACGCTTAATAGCGCTGAAATGAAAAGAGCCTATGATTTGGCAGCTGAAGAGGCGAAAAATCTCAGCGTGTACCTTGCTGAAACCTTTAAAGAGCTTAAGAGCTGTAAATTCTCCCAAACAGCAGAGAGCCTCCGTATTCACGAGTCGAAGCATTATAAGGGCAAGTATATGCTGACAGTTGAGGATATAATGGATAGCAGATATTTCAGTGATACCGCGGCTATGGGTTCCTACCCGGTAGTAATAAGCAAATTGGCCGTCAAAGGCTCATACATAGCAGGGAAGGCGGACAGATATTCAATACCGCTGAGATGTCTTGTGCCTGACGGGGTAATTAATCTTATGATGGCAGGCCCGAGGATATCATATTCCTCATTGGCTTCAAGCAGCGCGGGTACGATCGGAACAAGCATTGCAACAGGCGAAGCGGCAGGAGCTGCGGCTGTGATGTGTATTGCCAGAAATGAAAGCCCCATGTTCATTAAAGAAGGCTATGACTATTTTAAGGAGTTTGGAGCCACTCTTGCAGAGAAAGGGATGTACCTGCCTGACAGGACTACTTCATTCAAGTTCAGGTACAACTGGTCCTATGAGTCTGCCCAACAGCTCTTGTCACTGGGGCTTATTACTGGAGGGGCCGATAACGATATGAAATATGATGTGCAGGCCTCCCAAAAGGATATGGCCTATATACTGATGAATGGTATTTACCGGCTGGACCCTGACAGTTATACAGAAAGTCTGGATCAACGTCTTAAGCCGTTTATTAACGATGGAAGCCTAACATACGATGGTATGATGAGGATGCTTGGGGCGCTATATGATATAGAGGGAGACCCCGATACCATATACAAAACGCTTTGTGAACAGCATCGAATCAACACAGTATTCAGCAATAAGATAGGTAAACTGAAAACAAATGCGGACATCATAACAATGGATATGGTCAATTATATAGGAGCATACAGCATCCGCAGCTTTACCGGCAGGGATATCGCAGATGCCGGTTGCAAATAATTATCTTCCACTGAGTCTGGCGAGCAGCACCCGCAGCATGAACCTTGGCAGATCCAGCATGCGTCGTGCCCTACGGGGCTCTTTATAGAGCCTGTGCAGCCATTCAAGGCCATGCCTTCTGAAAAAGTCGGGGGAGAGCTGCACTCTGCCCGATAAAATGTCGATGGTTCCTCCCACCCCTATACATATTCTGGCGTCAAGCCTGTCCAGGTGGCTGGATATCCATTGTTCCTGTTTTGGCGCGCCGAGCGCTACCAGGAGTATATCGGGAGAGGAGCTGTTGATATCATTAACGATTTCCTCGTCATCAGCTTCAGTAAAATAGCCGTCGTGATATCCCACTATTACCAAGCCGGGGTATTCCATTTTTATTTTATCCGCCGCCTCCTGCGCTACTCCAGGCTTGGCTCCGAACAAATAACATTTTAGACCGTTGGCTGCGTATGCCTTGAATACCTCTCTGACAAGGTCTATACCTGAAACCTTTTCGGGAACGCGTCTGCGGAGGAGCTTTGAAGCCAATACCACACCGGCGCCATCGGCTGTGAGCATATCCGCTCTTTTCAATATCGCTTTGAGCTCCTGATCCCTCTGAGCTGCCATCATTATTTCAGCGTTAGGCGTATATATTGTATGTATACCGCCTTCGCTGATAAATACTCCTGCTTTTTCAACGGCCTGCTTCATTGTGAGTGCATCTACCGGTATATCCAATATGTCAACGGTTTTTCTCATTTCCCGTAATCTCCTTGTAGCTTGGTTTATTAATATAGATGATATTATAAGCATGATATTTTGTCAAAGTGAGTATAGGGGGTTTCATTGTTTTTGAAAAGGGGTAAAATTAAATTACTATAATACTAGTAGAAATGATCAGATAAAGGGCGGTATTGGACATGAAATCAGCCGTAAACTTAAAAAAGAGGCTTGAGGATTATTTATGGATCATCCTCGGATCTGCAATCACTGCAGCCGCGATAAATATCTTCTTAGTGCCTTATAAAATCGCTCCGGGAGGGGTAACAGGAATTGCCACGGTCATTTTCTACCTGATCGGCGAGGCTATCCCTGTAGGAACCCTTATGCTTATATTAAATGTACCATTGTTTATTTTTGGCACTAAATATATAGGACGGAGGTTTATCGTACGCACGCTTTTCAGTACGATACTATTGTCGGTTGTAATTGATTTATCAGAGTCGTTTACGAGATGGTTCAGTGAACAGCTTGCCCTCGAGAACCTTACAGGTGGACCTGACTTTTTGCTATATTCCATATTTGGAGGCTTTTTCATGGGTCTGGGTCTGGGCCTCGTGTTCAAATCCGGCGCGACTACCGGAGGCACCGATCTGGGTGCGAGGATAATGCATCATTTCATGCCGAGGCTTTCAATGGGAAAGGCGTTGCTCATTATTGATTCCGGGGTAATTATATTTGCTGCCATAGCATTCAGAAGCTTTTTACTGGCGTTATATTCAATACTGGCACTCTATATTTCAACAAAAATCATTGATATCATTCTTGAAGGTGTTAATTTTGCAAAAGCTGTCTACATTATTTCCGACCACCCCGATGCTATCGCTGAGGACATAATGAAGGAACTGGATAGAGGCGTCACGGCACTTAAAGGAGTAGGGATGTATACAAAAAATGATAAAAATGTTCTATACTGCGTGATTCAGAGAGGCCAGCTGCAGGAGCTCAAGAATATTGTCAAAAAGACAGATCCTGCGGCATTTATCATACTAAGCGATGTAACAGAGGTATTGGGCGAGGGGTTCAAAACTTACGACTGAGTATTGCAGCTGAGTGCCCTTGCTGAGAACCCCGACCGAGAACCCTGACATGGCCAAATCATGAAACCTTATTGTTCGAACCCATATTATTCCTAACACCTACTCTGGAGTTTGAAAAAACTGCTCAAAATTTACAGTAAGGGCTACACTACTAATATAAATGGTTGTCATAACGCCGAAATATGCCAATTTAGTTAACTATTTATTGAAATTGTACAATAGGATTTCAAAAGAGTTGGCCCTTATTGGAAAAAATGAGCAAAGATTAGGGTGTGAGCTATAAAGTTGGGCCTTACTTCGAAAATTGAGCAAAGATTAGGGTGTGCTACATAAAAGAATGAATTGAGGGTTGTATAGTTAGCCGTGGCGTGATGGAATGTCATTGACTCGATGGAATGGCCGTGGCGTGATGGAATGTCACTATTGACATGGACAATGGGTCAGTGGTAATATGTGTTTATTAATTTGAATATTATCTTCAGGGCAGGGTGAGATTCCCTACCGGCGGTAATGCGGCTATAAGCCGTTAGCCCGCGAGCGGAAGCAGATCCGGTGTGATCCCGGAGCCGACAGTAAAGTCTGGATGGAAGAAGATGCGCGCTTTTTGACCATAGTGTCCCTGGAGTTATATTCCAGGGATTTTTTTAATTTTCAAGAGGAGGTTGTACAAAATGAAGAATAATGTTAAAAAAATGACTACTATGGCTATATTGTCGGCGCTATCAATAGTTTTTATGCTGTTGATAAGGTTTCCGATACTGCCTGCGGCGCCATATCTTATCTATGAACCTGCCGATGTTCCAATATTCATCGGGACTTTTCTGTTCGGACCACTGTCTGGCCTGGCGATAACACTAGTAGTCTGTGTGATCCAGGCATTCACGCTTAGCACTGACGGATGGGTCGGACTTGTTATGCACCTTGCCGCTACAGGATCGTTTGTGATAACAGCAGGCTTGATATACAAAAAGTATCATAAGTTCTCAGGGGCAGTTATCGCTCTTGCAGCGGGTACGCTGGTGATGACACTTGTGATGATCCCGGTGAACCTTATAATCCAGCCTAATTTTTACGGAACACCGATAGAGGTGGTCAAAAGTCTGATAGCTCCTGTGATAATCCCGTTTAATCTTATTAAAGCGGGAGTTAACTCGGTTTTAACGTTACTGGTCTATAAAAGCATCAGCAAGATAGTAAAGAAATGAGCCATATGCGCTGATTTCAGACAGAAGGGTGATCATAGATATCATACTTTGCCTGTGAGTATATACAAAAATCACTGTAAATCGTTTGGAAATGTATTGACAATATTCCAGCCCTGTACTAGAATTAAATAAAAATGTAATATATTTCTAGAAAAAATCGATTTATTACTTTGGAAATTAATTGGAGGAAACAGTGATGGAAGTTAACAGGCTGAAGGTACATGACCTTATGAATACCAACTGCGAGGGGAATTACAACCGTTTTGCAAGAGAACTTGGTGTTGATCCTTCACATCTTTACAGATTTCTCAATACAGGAGTGGGCGGTGGTAAAAAAATACTTATGTCCGTTATAAAGTATTGTAAGACAAACGGGTTGGATTTTGAAGAGTATATCAGTATCTGAAAGCTGAAAGAATATCTGCCCAGCCAGCTGTGGACTTACAGGTATTTTAATAATATTCTTTGATCATCAGGGCTCTGACATAGCCTTTGTCTTTTGTTGTGGAGTCTATATAAAACCCCCTGCCGTAATAGAATCTGACAAGATCTCTATATTTTGAAGCAGTATGAAGACTTAAGTTTTTTATGCCTCTTTTGATAAGCATTTTATCTATAAGGTTCATCAAGGACTTGCCTATGCCTATATTATGATAACTGAGCCGTACACCGAATCTGCTCAGATATGCGGTATTATCAGGCAGTATACTGACTCTCGCGCTTCCTACGGCAACATTATCTATGACCGCGATATAGACTTCTTTTGATCTTATATCGCGGACAATATCCTCGCAGCTTTCCTGAAGGGCGTCCATTGTGACGGTCAGCCCCGTATCAGACATATATTTGCTGAAGGATTCCTGCATTATTTCAAATATTGCAGGAGCATCCTCTTCAACTGCCTTTCTAATAGTAAAAGAATAATCAACCATGATGTCACCCCATTAGTGTAACCATGATGGCTTTCTGCACATGCAGCCTGTTTTCAGCTTCCTCAAATATGCAGGAGTTAGGACCATCAATGATTTCTTCCGTTACCTCAAGACCTCTATAGGCGGGAAGACAATGGAGGAACATTGCATCTTTCTTTGCCAGGGAGAACAATTTACCATTTATCTGATAAGGCATGAAGGTTTTTATTCTCATTTCTTTCTCATCTTCCTGCCCCATACTGACCCATGTGTCCGTATATACTACATCTGCATCCGTTATGGCTTCCTCCGGATCTTCGGTTATAACTATACTGCTGCCGGATATACCGGCTGCCTGCCTGGCTTGCTCGAGTATCGTCCCATCACACATATAGCCTGCAGGGGTTGCAACAGCGATATCCATGCCTGTTATTGCACAGCCTTGCAGCAATGAGTTGGCAACATTGTTCCCATCACCTATATATGCCAGCTTCAGTCCTTCAAGCTTGCCTTTCTTCTCATATACGGTAAAAAGATCCGCAAGTATCTGACAGGGATGCATAAGATCAGTAAGCCCGTTTATTATCGGTATGGTGCCATACCTTGCGAGATCTTGCACATCACTGTGCTTGAAGGTTCTGATCATGATACCGTCGATATAGTGTGAAAGTACCTTTGCCGTGTCATATATCGTTTCACCGCGGCCCAGCTGTATGTCGCTTGAGCTGAGGAATATCGGGTATCCCCCAAGCTGGTACATCCCTACTTCAAACGATACTCTCGTCCTTGTAGAGGATTTTGAGAAGATCATCCCAAGTGACTTCCCCTTTAGCAGATGATGTTCAACACCAGTTTTGTTGTCTCTTTTCAGTTTCTCAGCCAGAGAGAAAAGGTCTTCAATCTCTTTATACGATACATCGTTCAGGTCTATAAGATGTTTCATTGTTATAAGCGTCCTTTCTGATAATAAAACTTTCCCTTGTCAATTCCCAGCCGTCTGACGGGAGTATTCGTCCAATGCGTAGATCCCTGCAGTGTTCTCCCAGGACAGGTGTTCAAGCACATCGAGCATTGCGTTGGTTGTGTCAAGTGATGTCAGACACGGAATATTGTATTCCATTGATGTCCTTCTTATCGAGAAGCCCAACCTTCCTGGAATACCTTCTTTTGCAGGTGTACTGATAACCAGCGATACCTTGTCTGTTTTTATATGATCCAGGATACTGTCCTCCGGTATAAGCTCAACTGGCAGACCTGCGCCCGACAGGTAATCGTATGTATCTACAACTGCCATAAGCCTGAAGCCCAAGCTGCTGAACCTTGATGAGATAGCCAGACACTCGTCTCTGTCTCTTTCGCCGGCGGCTATAAGGACGCTGCCGTCTCTTGGTATGGACAGTCCGGAAGCGATCAGCGCTTTGTAAAGCGCTTGGCGGTAGCTCTTATCAACACCCATGACTTCGCCTGTGGATTTCATTTCGGGGCTCAGGAACGTATCGACCGTGGTGAGCTTTGCAAATGAAAATACAGGTGCCTTAACAGCGGTAAACTCAGGTTCTTTTGCGAGGCCTGGCTCATAACCGAGCTCTCTTAGCTTAGCGCCCATTATAAGCCTGGTTGCGACATTGACCATCGGGATACCGGTGATCTTGCTCATTATTGGGATCGTACGGCTGGCTCTCGGGTTGACTTCAATGACGTAAACCTTGTTGCTTGAGTCTATTACAAACTGGATATTGAACAGGCCTATGGTTTTTAGTGCTTTTGCCAGGCGCATCGTATAGTCTGCGATCGTGCTCTTTATTTCATTTGACATTGTGTGCGGTGGATAGACGGCTATACTATCGCCGGAATGGACACCTGCTCTTTCCACATGCTGGAATATACCCGAAATGAGTACTTCTTCGCCATCGCATATACCGTCCACTTCAGCTTCGGTACCGTTTATATATTTGTCGATCAGTACCGGGTGCTTTGCAGAAAGTCCAACTGCCATCTTCATGTATTCTTCCAGGGACTTGTCATTATAAACGATTTCCATGGCCCTTCCGCCAAGTACGTAGGAAGGCCTTACCAGCACAGGGTAGCCGATCCTTCGGGCTATTGCCAGCGCCTCTTTTACGGAATACGCAGTGCTGCCTTCAGGGATCGGTATTTCGAGTTCATCCAGAAGCTTCAGAAATTTGTCTCTGTCTTCCGCTATGTCGATACTCTCAACAGAGGTCCCGAGTATTCTCACACCTTCCTTGTGAAGCGTTTCAGCCAGGTTTATAGCAGTTTGTCCACCAAACTGTACAATTATACCTTCCGGCTTTTCCTTTTCGATAATATCCAGAACACATTCCTTTGTCAGCGGCTCAAAATAAAGCTTATCGGAGGTGTCGAAATCTGTGCTCACGGTTTCAGGATTGTTATTGATAATGATCGATTCTATCCCCAGTTCTTTAAGAGTCCTGACAGAATGCACGCTGCAGTAGTCAAATTCTATGCCCTGGCCGATCCTTATCGGTCCCGAGCCTATGACCAGGACCTTCTTTTTGCCTGAAACGATAACGTCGTCCCGTCCTTCATATGTAGAATAATAATATGGCGTTACAGCCTCGAATTCTCCGGCGCAGGTGTCGACGATCTTATATACGGGCTTGACAGGGTACTTTTCTCGGAGGTCCAGTATTGTGTCCAGAGGTACGTTGACCAGATTTGCAATATATGAATCACCGAAACCTATTTGCTTGGCGCGCATATACAGATCATAGTCAAGCCAGGCAATTCCGGCGTTTTTGACATCCTCGGCAACCTGAACGATATTTTGCAGCTTGTGGATAAAGAAGCTGTCAACCTTGGTGATATCGACTATTTTTTCAACTGATACACCCTTCTGTAAAGCCTTGAAGATCACAAAAATGCGCTCATCTCTTGGAGATTTGAGTACTTCGACCAGCTCATCTGCGGTTTTGCTGTCGAATAGCTCAAGCCCCAGCTGGTAATTGAGCTTTATATCCAGCGAATCGATGGCTTTTAGCAGCGATTCTTCAAAGGTCCTGCCGATAGCCATTACTTCACCGGTAGCTTTCATCTGAGTACCGAGCGAGCGGTCAGCAGAGGTGAATTTGTCAAAGGGCCAGCGGGGTACTTTTGTGACGATGTAGTCTATAGTTGGCTCAAAGCAAGCAAAAGTGCTCTGTGTGACTGAATTTCTTATCTCATCCAGATCCATGCCTATTGCTATCTTTGAAGCCACACGTGCTATAGGATAGCCGGTCGCCTTTGATGCAAGGGCGCTTGAACGGCTGACCCTTGGATTGACCTCTATAACTACATACTCATAGCTATCGGGGTCAAGTGCAAACTGTATGTTGCAGCCGCCCTTTATTTCGAGGGCGCGTATTATCTTTATCGAAGCGGTCCGGAGCATCTGATATTCTATGTCGGACAGTGTCTGGCATGGGGCGACTACGATGCTGTCGCCGGTGTGGACGCCGACCGGGTCCAGGTTCTCCATGCTGCAGATTATTATACAGTTGTCAGAACCGTCACGCATTACTTCAAACTCTATTTCCTTCCAGCCTGCTACGCTTTGCTCCAGCAGGACCTGATTGATCATGCTGAGTTTGAGCCCCTTGCCGCATATGTACTTGAAATCCTCCATATTCTCGGCGATACCGCCTCCGGTGCCGCCGAGGGTGTATGCCGGCCTTATTATGATAGGAAATCCGATAGTCTCGGCAAATGCTATAGCATCGTTAAGGTTGGTCACGATCGTGCTGTGAGGTACCTTCTCATTTATTCTTTGCATTGTTTCCTTGAAAAGCTCTCTGTCCTCAGCTCTTTTTATTGAAAGCAGGGATGTACCGAGCAATTCTATTCCAAGCCTGTCAAGTATGCCGTCATTGGCAAGCTGAACGGCCATATTCAGACCTGTCTGCCCTCCCAGTGAGGCAAGTATCCCATCAGGCATTTCACGCTCGATTATCTTTTTCACATAATCCAGAGTGATGGGCTCTATGTATATTTTGTCGGCGGTCTCGCTATCGGTCATTATCGTTGCCGGATTGCTGTTGACCAGAACGACCTCGATGCCCTCTTCCTTTAATGATTTGCAGGCTTGTGTACCTGAATAGTCAAACTCTGCGGCCTGACCTATTATGATAGGGCCTGATCCTATGACCAGCACCTTTTTGATTTCATTTCTTTTTGGCATAACTCCCTCCACATATCATGCACCAACAGCAATGCAGCAACAGCTCCAAGGCTGATGTGACATTACATGCCGGATCAAATTTCATATCCGTATTCTTACATCATTTTCATAAAATCATCGAATATATACGAGGAATCCCTGGGGCCGGCGGCAGCTTCGGGATGGTATTGCACTCCGAGTATCGGCAGTGTTTTGTGCCGGAAGCCTTCTACGGTATTATCGTTTACATTTACCTGAATGATTTCTATATTATCATTTGTGTTTTCAGATAAAGCATAGTTATGATTCTGAGATGTTATATAGCACCTGCCTGTATTGAAATCCTTTACAGGGTGATTTGCACCATGATGACCATATTTCAGCTTGTAGGTGGTACCACCGAGCGCAAGGCCAAGCAGCTGGTGTCCAAGACAAATGCCAAACAGAGGCTTTTTGCCAATCAGCTTTTGAAGCAGAGCTTTTTGCTCAACAAGGTCTGCGGGATCGCCAGGACCGTTTGATACCAGTATACCGTCAGGCTCACAGGCCATTACATCTTCAAAGGTGCAGGATGCCGGTAATATATAGATATCGCAATTGTGCTTCTCCAAATATCTGACGATAGTGTACTTCAATCCCAGATCCAGCAAAACGACTCTTTTGCCCGTACCTTTGATATGGATCGGTTCTTTTGTAGTGACTTCCATTACCAGGTTACGGGGTTCCTGCATTTTTGCCTTCAGCCTCTCAAGTAAAACATCCACATTTCCACATTCCGTAGATATTATCCCGAACATGCTCCCAAAACTGCGGATATGCTGTGTCAGCGCTCGTGTGTCGATTCCTTTGAGCCCGATGATATTATTTTTCTTGAAATACTCATCAGTGCCTATCGAACAGCGCCAGTTGTTGGGATACTCGCAGAGCTCCTTAACTATAAAGCCCTGCACATGAGTTTTGTAAGACTCGTTATCTTCGGTGTTGAAGCCATAGTTTCCTATGAGAGGATATGTCATTGTAACGATCTGCCCATTATATGATGGGTCTGTGGTGATCTCCTGATAGCCTGTCATACATGTGTTAAAAACTACTTCGCCAATAGTTTCTCCGCTTGCTCCAAAACCCACCCCGGGGAAATATGTTCCATCTTCAAGGACCAATACTGATTTCATATATACACTCCTCTTTATAGATTAAAATCCTTTATCTGCAGGTTATTTAAGTGATCCAAGGATCTGCTCCAATGCTTCTGTGAAGATATCTATGTCATCCTTTGTTATGATCAGTGGAGGAAGGAGCCTTATGACACCTGTTCCGACACTGCCCACAAGGAAGCCCTTTTCGAAAAGCATATTTTTAACTTCCAATGCTCTATCCTGCCCCAATTCAATGCCTATCATCAAACCACGTCCGCGCACATCTTTGATTATGCTGAACCTTTGCTTCATCGCCAGCAGCTTTTCCCTGAGATAATTGCCCATTTTTTCAGCACATTCCGGGAGCTTTTCAGCAAGCAAGGTTTGCATTACGGCAAGGCCTGCCGCACAAGCCAGAGGATTGCCTCCGAAGGTAGAACCGTGATCTCCGGGAGCAAAGGCCTGCGCTACGCTCTCCTTTGCGCACAGGGCTCCGATTGGAACGCCGCCCCCCAATGCTTTTGCCAATGTAAATATGTCTGGTTCCACTCCGTAGCATTCATAAGCAAAAAGTTTGCCTGTTCTGCCCATGCCGGTCTGTATTTCGTCAAAGATCAATAAAAGACCATTTTCATCACAGATTTTCCGTACTGCTCTGACATAATTTGAATCCAGCGGATGTACACCGCTCTCACCCTGTACAAGTTCCATCATAATCGCACAGGTTTCATTGTCAATAGCTGACTTAAGGGCATCAAGGTCATTTATGGGAACATGTTTGAAACCCGGTATCAAAGGAGCATATGGTTTCTGGTACTTCTCCTGTCCTGTTGCAGCCACGGTCGTGAGCGTCCTGCCGTGGAAGGACTTTTTCAACGTGATGATGCCAAATTTCTCAGGCATATCCTTCTTGTTGAAGTAGATCCTGGCAAGCTTTATTGCTCCTTCATTAGCTTCGGCACCACTATTTGCAAAGAAAATACGGTCGGCACATGAATTTTCGGCCAGCATTTGAGCAAGCCTTGCCTGGGCTTCTATATAGTAGAGACTCGAACAGTGAATAAGCTTCTCCGCCTGTGACCTGACAGCTTCAACAAGCGCCGGATGTCCGTAGCCAAGGGCATTTACAGCTATGCCGCCTAAAAAGTCCCGGTATTGACGGCCTTTGAGGTCGTAGAGCATCATGCCTTTTCCATATTCAAAGCAAATCGGTGACCTTGCACCGAAGGTATTCATATAGTATTTTGAGTCCAACTCCATTATTTCATTAAGATCCATAAAAACAACTCCTCTGTAAAATAAACTCCAAGATATAACTCATACATAATTATACGACAAAATGTATAAAAATGCAATATAAAAATAAAGGGCATTACGCCTCTTTATTAATCATTACTTTCTATGTATTGATTATATATGTCGGTTACTTCTTTCTCCAGCCGGTTGAAATAATCTGACAACTGCCTGTTACTAATATTATCACATTCAATGAATTGCGCTGCATGATCTACGATGCTGTCGCTTGAACTTCTGCGCCTGATAATCTTGCCTGTTATCTTTGTAGCTTCACCTCCGGGCAGGTGTATGGTCATTTCGATATTCTCATTACCGTCAAATTTATGCTCACATACGAACGAAGCGCCTCCGTAAGATAGATCTGTTATAATACATTCATACGCTTCGTCGTCCCATACCGGACGGAGGGAGGCTTCCAGCTGGACATCATATCTGGGATAAAGTCTGTTGTTTATCATTTCTTCGGCGTTTTCCAGCTTTACCATGATGTATCCGGGAGACTCCGGACAGATTTTTTTCAGCTTTCCATAGAAGTAATAAATAAAATAGTCGTTTGAATATTTGATCCAGACCGGGCAGTCGGGTTCTGCATACTGCTTCATGAATTTACTGATATAAGCAATACGTACAAGACTGCCGGTTACACCATACAAAATGTTACCATGCCATTGAGAATCCTGTCCGATACGGACACCTACCATCATGCCTTCCTTAAGGACAGCCGGAACATATGAGGCATTCAACAGATCACCCCCAAACAAAATCCATCCGTTTCTATATCGGATGGATCATTGTTATTTATTACAAATTATATTAAAGATTTTCTTTATCAAAGTAAAGTACCTTTTCTTTCATTATCATAGTACCTATGCCTTTGTTTGTGAATATTTCGAGTAATATGCAGTGAGGGATCCGGCCGTCGATGATGTGCGTCCTGCCAACGCCTTTGTCCAGCGCTTCGAGACAGCCGAGTACCTTTGGTATCATTCCGCCGTTGATGACCTTTCTTTCTATAAGGTCGTTGACCTCTGTGGTGGTCAGTGCGTGGTAGATCTCATTACTGTCCTTTGAGGCCTTAACACCTTCCACATCAGTTAGCAGCATGAGTTTTTCCGCCTTTAGCGCGACAGCGACTTCGCCTGCGACTGTATCGGCATTGATGTTGTAGCTTCGGCCGTCGCTGCCGATGCCGATAGGAGCTAATACCGGAATGTATTCATCCTTTGCCATGATCTCAAGTACGGCTGAGTTGACCTTTGTGATTTTGCCCACGAGGCCGATATCTGTTTCGATGCCGTCTACCATCGTTTTGTACTGCTCGCACTCGATTATATTGCCGTCGATACCGCAGAGCCCTATTGCCTTTCCGCCTTTCTGGTTGATGAGGGATACAATCTCCTTGTTTGTTTTCCCGATCAGTACCATCTGTGCGACTTCCATCGTCTGCTTGTCGGTAACTCTGAGGCCATTGACAAAATCGCTCTTTATATCCAGGCGCTCGAGCATCTTGCTGATGTCGGGGCCTCCGCCGTGGACCACTACAGGATTCAAGCCTATATATTTCAGAAGAGTTATATCCTCCATTACCGAGTTTTTTAATTCCTCACTGATCATGGCATTGCCGCCATACTTAATGACGACTGTTTTGCCATGCAGCTTTTGTATGTAGGGAAGAGCCTCAATTAGTATTTCGGCCTTTTTAATGATCGTTTCCATAATAACCTCCACTTAAAATATATTTTATTCCAGTCCGGTAGATTCATCAATACCCAGCATTATATTCATACACTGGACTGCAGCGCCCGATGCGCCTTTTCCAAGATTGTCGAGCCTTGCGGTCAGCAGTATATGATCTTCATTGCCGGTAACATATATTTCAAGTGTATTTGTATCATTACAGCCGGTTGCACTAAGGAAACCGTCAATAATACCTCCTTCGGAGCCATAGGGATAAACCTTTACAAAGCGCTGGCCCTTATAATATTCGGAAAGGAAGCCGGACACTGCTCCTGCACTGTTCATTCCCTGCATAAATCTTGTATATAGAGGGACAGCAACTGTCATGCCCTTATAATAGGGACCGATGATAGGTGTAAAAAGAGGCGGCTGACTGAGACCTGAAACTTTTTGCATTTCAGGTATGTGCTTATGCTTTAGTGATAATGCATAAAATCTTGGACTTCTTATCGATTCGTCCGCAGGGTCGGCAGAGACATATTCAGCGATCCTCTTCTTGCCGCCGCCGCTATATCCGGATACTGCATGGCATGTGACGGGATAATCAACCGGTATGATCTGCTCTTTCACCAAAGGATATATCAGAGCGTTAAAGCCGCTCGCATAACAGCCCGGTACTGATACTCTTGCGGCGGTCCCGATTTTCTCACGGTGTTCCTTGCTCAATTCCGGAAAACCATATGCCCAGGATGGATTTGTGCGGTGCGCTGTGCTTGCATCAATGATCCTGGCCTTACTATCTTGTGCAAGGGCGACTGATTCCCTTGCTGCATCGTCAGGAAGACATAAAAAAACAATGTCAGCTTCATTTATTAATCTTTTTCTTTCATTAACATCTTTTCTCATTTCGGGGTCTATTGACAGTATTTCTACATCTTTACGCCTTGCCAGCCGCTCGTTTATCTGAAGGCCTGTGGTTCCTTCCTGGCCGTCTACGAATACTTTATACGACATAAGGATTCCCCTTCCATTATAATATCTTATTTCACATTATTGTTTTTCGGATTATTGCTTTCTTTATATAATAGCATTAGTGTTTCTAATAATTATACATATAGATGTATAAAAATGCAATGGTTTCACAAATAATCATTATGCAAAGTTACTAAATACCTTTTTTCAATTTTGGTAAAATGTCTACTAGTTGAAAAAAAAAAGGCATGGTATAGTTATATCTAAAGTATTATATAAACCGTATAGTTATATGGGAGGTAAAAAATGGCTAGTGTTAAATTGAAAAATGTTTACAAGAGGTATGATGGCGGTGTTACAGCTGTAAGCGATTTTAATCTGGATATTGAGGATAAGGAATTTATAATCCTCGTAGGACCTTCAGGCTGCGGTAAAACTACTACACTCAGAATGGTTGCCGGTCTCGAGGAGATCTCCGAGGGAGAGGTCTATATAGGCGATAAACTTGTTAATGATGTACAGCCAAAAGACAGGGATATAGCAATGGTTTTCCAGAACTACGCGTTGTATCCGCATATGACCGTTTTCGACAACATGGCATTCGGTCTGAAGCTCAGAAAGACTCCTAAGGAAGATATAAAGAAGAGAGTTCATGAAGCAGCAAAGATCCTTGAGATAGAGCATCTGCTCGACAGAAAGCCGAAGGCTCTTTCAGGCGGACAGAGGCAGAGGGTTGCTCTCGGCCGTGCTATAGTCCGTGACCCTAAGGTATTCCTTATGGACGAACCTCTCTCCAACCTCGATGCAAAACTGAGGGTTCAGATGAGACTTGAAATTACCAAGCTCCATCAGAAATTGAATACAACATTCATTTATGTTACACATGACCAGACTGAAGCTATGACAATGGGTACCAGGATCGTTGTTATGAAGGATGGTTTCGTACAGCAGGTCGATACTCCTACATCACTTTATGACAGACCGGTCAACATGTTCGTTGCAGGCTTCATAGGCAGCCCTCAAATGAACTTTATAAATGTCACTGTCGACAAGCGCGGGGATTCAATATTCCTGAAGTTCGGCGAAAATGAAATCAAGCTTCCCGAAGGCAAGGCAAAGAAGCTCGAAGGCACTGACTATATCGGCAGAGAGGTCGTTATGGGTATCAGACCTGAAAGCATGCATGATGAGGATGCTTTCCTGCAATCAATGCCTGACAGCATCGTAAAAGCAGATGTCGAAGTCGTTGAAATGCTCGGCTCAGAGACATATCTACACATGTTTATCGAAGGCGTAAGCTGCACCGCAAGGGTCAACCCGAGAACGAAGACCAGGTCCGGTGACACGATCAAGATCGCTATCGATACAAATAGAGTTCACCTTTTCGATAAAGATACTGAAAAGACAATAGTGAACTGATATTGAATCAGAGACAAAATTATTTACAAAACAGCGCCGGTAATTTTACCAGCGCTGTTTTTTGTGCGTTGTGTTATCGGTAATATTAAGACCGTCGGCGCAGTTTATTACGGTTGTGTTTCCAATCACCAACCGCGGTGCTCCTTTTCAAGGCACGATAAAGTCCAAGTAGGGGGTCCTGTCTCACGGGTATTGCAGTTGCTTCTACACTACTGCCTGCTTTGCAGAAGGGCTTTGAAGCGGGAAACACAACCTTCACAAACGGTATCGCCGGTTTGCCTACTATGGTGCTCCTTTATCAGCGCTGTTTTTTTGTGAAAATCTGCGTATTCCATATCTTTTTTTAATATAGTATAATAAAAATTAGCGGTAATTTGTCAGGATATCTGTGAGCTTGCCTGTAAAAAAGACGGCAGGGGGTATTAAATTGCGACTTTTTCAAAATCTAATCAATCAGATTCGAGATTATATGAGTGGGAATTTCGGCATAATGGATGAAACCGGACTCATATTAGGGTGTACAGATGAACAGCTGTCTGGAACTATACATCCTTCAATAACCGAGGTTATTCGTGATGAAAGAATATATACAGAGGTCGGCGGATGGATATACCAGAAGGTTTTTATCAAAAACAGACTGGAATTCATAGTGTTTACCGTAATGGAGGGTGAACACAGCAAAAAGCTCCTTTCTATGCTTTCTATAAACGTGGCAAATATCAAGAATTATTACGAAGAGAAATTCGACAGGGGAAATTTCTTTAAAAATATAATAACTGACAATATACTTCCTGGAGATATACAGGTCAAGGCAAAAGAACTGCATATACCTTTTAATGGATGCCGTGCGGTTTTTCTGATCAAGATGGCGAGAGTAAGGGACGTTCAACCTCAGGAGGTCATACAGAGCCTGTTTCCCAAAAAAATGAAGGACTATGTGATAGTACTTGATGATGAAACGCTGGTGCTCATCAAAGAGGTAAAGGATCTAAATGATACAAAGGAAATCGATAAAACCGCAAAATCTATTATCGACATTCTAAATACCGAGATCATGGTAAAGGCACAGATCGGAATAGGTTCCATAGTCGAGAGTGTCTGGGATATAGGACGTTCCTACAAGGAAGCGCAGACGGCACTTCAGATAGGCAGCATTTTTGAAAGCGACAAGGCTATCATAAACTATGACAATCTGGGTATCGGAAGGCTGATTTACCAGCTTCCGACTACAATGTGCAGACTTTTTATGAAAGAGGTCTTCAAGAAAGGTCCGTTTGAAGCGCTGGATCAGGAAACGCTTTTAACTATCCAGAAGTTTTTTGAAAACAACCTTAATGTCAGTGAAACCTCCAGGCAGCTGTATGTGCACAGAAATACGCTGGTTTACAGATTAGACAAGATACAGAAAATAACTGGGCTTGATCTGAGAAGCTTTGATGATGCCATTATATTTAAGGTATCATTGCTCGTAAAAAAATATCTAGACAAGGCAGAGAATATGCAGGGCGATTATAATTAAATCAGTAAAATATTGTTGTAACAATATATAGCAGGAATTTTGTGGTTTTTTGTAGAAATAAAGCATCATACGATATCAATCAATGAGGTGTATTTTTGTGGTTGAACTTAAAGGTGTATCGAAAACGTATCCAAATGGTACTATAGCACTCAGGGATGTTAATCTTAAAATAGAAAAAGGCGAGTTCGTATTTTTGGTAGGCCCAAGCGGCTCTGGAAAATCAACGCTTGTCAAGCTTCTGCTCAAGGAAGAGGATGCTACTGAAGGCGAAGTTTACGTAAATGGTTATGATGTATCCTCCATGACAAGGCGGGAGGTACCGTATCTTAGAAGGAGCCTTGGCTTTGTTTTTCAGGATTTCAGGCTGTTGCCCAATAAAACCGTGTATGAAAATGTCGCTTTTGCAATGATCATTACCGAAGCGCTGCCCAAGGAGATCAGAAGGCAGGTGCCAATGGCATTGGCGCTTGTAGGCCTGAGCAGAAAGGCCAATATGTATCCTAATCAGCTTTCCGGTGGAGAGCAGCAGAGAGTCGCGCTGGCAAGAGCGCTGGCAAATAATCCGGCGCTTCTGATTGCAGATGAACCAACAGGAAATCTTGATCCTGAGACATCGTGGGAAATAATGAAGCTCCTTAGTGAGGTAAATCACAGGGGTACGACAGTGATCGTTGCAACTCATGAAAAATCTATCGTTGATGAAATGAAGAAGCGTGTTGTTTCGATCAGTAAGGGTTTGATAGTAAGGGATCAGGAGAAAGGACTTTACAAGGATGAAGATAAGAACAATCAGGCATATATTTAAAGAGGGCTTTGTTAACTCGTACAGGAACAAGCTTATGTCGCTGGCATCGATTGCCATTGTGGTGGCTTCGCTTATAGTATTCGGAATTTTTCTGCTGGCTGCGCTGAATATGGAAATGAATATAAATATGTGGAAGGAACAGCCGCAGCTGGAGGCTTTTTGTTACGAGGAACTTGACGATACACAGATACAGCGGGTAGAGGATGAAATAAAGAAGGATGACAGGGTACTGCAATATGAAAAGGTGAGCAAGGATCAGGCATTTAAAAAGATGCAGGAAAGGCTGGGCAAGAACTCCGCTATCCTGGACGGATATGGGGCGGATATTTTCCCGGTATCGTTTATTATAAAGCTCAAGGATGTGGGGTATAGCGATGAGATCGTAAAATCACTGGAAAAAATCAGCGGTGTCGAAAAGGTAAGCTATTCCCAGGATACTATCGATGTAATAACGAGGGTATCGTATTGGTTTAAACTTGGAAGCAGCGTTATGATAGTTATATTTTTAGTGGTTTCGATTTTTATTATATCAAATACTATAAAGCTGACGGTTTTTGCCAGACGCAAGGAAATAAACATAATGAAATATATAGGAGCCACAGATTGGTTTATTCGCTGGCCTTTTGTTGTGGAAGGTGTTATAATGAGTATAGTTGGCGCAATTTTGGCATTTGTGATATCAGCATATGGGTATAGTGCAATACAGGATAAATTTTCTCAGGATCTGTTTCTGGCCGAGTCACAGCTACTGAGTCTGGTAGAGATCAAGGATGTCTGGACCCAGTTGGCTGCATCGTATACAGCGATCGGGATCGTGGTCGGGGCAGTGGGTAGCTTTATATCGTTACGCAGACATTTGAGGGTATAATGGTAAGGGGACACTCCTTTAGCAAGAGGCATGTCTCTGGGGACTAAGGAATGTATCAAGGTAAGGGGACACTCCTTTAGCAAGAGGCATGTCTCTGGGGACTAAGGAATGTATCAAGGTAAGGGGACACTCCTTTAGCAAGAGGCATGTCTCTGGGGACTAAGGAATGTCCCCAATAAGAGTTTTGGAGGTTGGATTAGTGAGGAAGAGATTTACGATCGCGATACTAATATGCGCAATTATGGTTTCTTCTGTGTTCCCGGTCATGGCTGATGAGCTTTCAGAAGCTAAGAATCAAAAAGCATCCGCAGAGAATCGCATCACTGAGCTCAAGAAGAAACAAAAGGAAGAACTACAAGAAAAGACAAAGCTCGAGCAGGAAAAAGCTGTTATTGCAAAGCAGCAGGCTAAGGAAACAAATGCATATGAAGAGCTGCTCAAACAGATAAGTGATGCCGAGGAGCATCTTAGGCAGACAGAGTTGGCACTTGCTGAAGCTGTTGCAAATTACAACAAGCAGAATGAACTTGTAAAGACAAGGCTTCAGGTGATGTACCAGAATTCAAGCACGACAAAGCTCGATACACTGCTTGAGACCAAAAGTGTTGTTGAGTTTTATGAGCGTTTCCATTATATGTCCGTAATTTCTGAAAATGATAATAATATGATCCTGGATCTTGAAGAAGCAAGAAAGGATGTAGAGGTAAAGAAGAAGCTCCAGCAGGAGGCCAAGGAATATTTTGAGCAAAAGGCCAGTGAAAAGCAGACGCGGCTCCAGCAGCTCAAAACCTCAAGATCAGAGGTTGAAGGTGAAATATCAAGAAGTAAAACCGAGATTGCTAAGCTTGAAAAGGAAATCGACAAACAGATAGAGGAATCCAAAAGACTGAACAGTGTCATCAAGAGCCTTTCAACAAAGAAAAAGTACGCAGGCGGTTCCATGACGTGGCCCTGCCCGAGTTCGCACAATATTACGTCTCCTTATGGTATGAGAAAGCATCCCATACTCAGAAAGTACAAGCTGCACACAGGGGTTGACATAGGAGCAGACAAAGGTGCCTCAATAGTCGCTGCCAACAGCGGAACGGTAATAATGGCGCATTATGATAACAGCGGTTATGGGAAAATGGTCGTTATAGACCATGGCGGCGGTATTACTACTCTCTACGCACATGCCAGCAAGATTTGCGTAAGTGTCGGCCAGACGGTCAAAGCCGGGGAAGTCATAGCCAAAGTAGGCAGTACCGGATTATCGACCGGAAATCACCTTCATTTTGAAGTAAGGGTAAACGGTGAGACAAAGAATCCGATGAAGGGTTATATAAGCAAGTAGGATTGCATAGCTTAGTATTTATGCTGATCAATATACGGGTGAAAGAGCTGGCCATCATGAATGGACGCAGCTTCGCCCGTTTTTTGTAACCAGCAAAGCTCTTTGATATATTCTCTTTATAACTGGTTTAGCCGCTGCAATGCTGATTTTGCTTCTACATAGTATATGAGTTCAATAACTGAGCGTAGGTATAAAGATGAATAAGAAGGCAACTATATCTAATATTGTATTGATTGGGCTTGTCAGCATGTTTGCTGATATGAGCACAGAAATGGTTTATCCTCTGGTTCCTCTCTTTTTGACAGCTACACTTGGCGCGTCACCTGCCATTGTGGGAGTAATTGAAGGAATTGCAGAGAGCCTTGCATCGATTCTCAAAGTGTTCAGCGGTTATATCGGAGATGTCTACCACAATAAGAAGCGGCTTGCTTTCACCGGATATTCAGCATCGATACTTTATAAGATATTTCTTATTCTTTCTACATCATGGTTCGGAGTTTTAGTCGCAAGAGTTATCGACCGTACAGGAAAGGGTATACGGACCGCGCCGCGGGATGCACTTGTTGCACAATCGAGTGACGGCAAAAAGCTTGGCTCGTCATTTGGACTACATAAAATGCTGGATATGGCCGGTTCCTCACTAGGCGTTTTGCTTGCTTATATTTTTGTGGCTACAAACTTTGGGTTGCAGAAAGCGTTTTTCTACTCCATTATTCCGGCAGTCATCGGAGTATTGATCATTTTAGCAGTCAAGGAGGACAAAAACTCTGAAGCGGCAGGTAAAAAGTTTAAGCTGAAGGGATTAGTTCTTGACCGGAAGCTGAAAATGTATTTAGCTGTAATATTTGTTTTCTGTATTGGTAATTCATCAAATGCATTTTTGCTGCTAAAAGCACAGGAGCGAGGGTTTTCAGCATCACAGGTAATTCTGCTTTATTTTATTTTTAATGTCACTGCATCAATACTGGCAATTCCGGCAGGAAAATTATCTGATAAATTTGGAAGAAGCAAAGTCCTTGTTCCGGGTTATCTAGTCTATGGCCTTGTTTATCTTGGTTTTGCTATTTTTTCTTCAAAATCGGCAATTGTTCTGTTGTTTATTGCCTACGGCGTTTATAATGCATTCATAAGTGGTGCGGAACGGGCGCTTATTGTTGAGAATTCACCTTCGGGGCACAAGGGAACTATTCTTGGACTTTATGGTATGCTGCAGGGTATCGGTCTGTTGTTGTCTTCTACTATAGCCGGCCTTATGTGGTATAATATCAATTCGGGTGCACCGTTTTTATTTGGTGGCATCCTTGGAATAGTGTCAGCTGCAATGATCGGATTAATTCTTGGGTTTATTTAGCTGACAGGCGGCATAAGATATATTGATCGGCTCAGAAATTAATTTAAAAGTAGAGATTGTGCCATACCATTAATTATTTTAACTTGAGGAGCGTGCAAGATGGGTAAAAAATTCTCAATACGTCAGGTCGCTGCAATAGTTGCTGTGGCAGTGACCATTTCTGTCTGTGCGACCATATTTGTCACCAATTACATATATACGTCTTCAGATAGGCATGTTATAAGCTTTGACGCTGAAGCTGTAAACCTTGAGAATGTAGTAAAGTTCAATCAGGTCAGGGATATTCTGAAAAAGGACTTTTATATGAGCGTTGACGAGAATAAGCTGATAGAGGGTGCAACCAGCGGTCTTGCCGACTCGCTGGAGGATCCGTATACCGTATATTTCAATAGGCAGCAGATGCAGACGTTCCTTGAAAAATCGGAAGGCAGCTATGTCGGTATCGGTGTTACTGTAAATGTCGACGATAAGGGACTTTTGACCGTCATCGAGCCTTATGAGGGATCACCAGCAAAAGAGGCCGGAATGCAGCAGGGCGACAAGATCGTTAAAGTTGACGATAAGGACGTGACCGCATATAGTGATGAAAACATGATAATAAGCATGATAAAGGGAAAGGAAAATACCAAGGTAAGTATCACTGTTTACCGCCCCGGTGAGGACCGCTACGTTCAGTTTGATATTACCCGGAAGAGGATTAAGGCATCTAATATAAAAAGTGAGATACTCGATGGCAACATCGGATATATCAAGCTTGTTATGTTTGACAGTGAAATAGCGAAGTATTTCAGGAATGACTTGAACAGTATGCTTAAAAAGGGTATTAAAGGTCTGGTAATCGATCTAAGGGATAATCCCGGAGGGTCATATGAGCAAGTGGTTCAGATTGCTGACAGCCTGTTGCCCGAGGGCATTATAGTTTATACTGAGGACAGAGAGGGCAATAAAAACGTCGAGAGATCCAACAGGTCAAGTATTGGTCTGCCAATGGTGCTTCTTATCAACGGAAACAGCGCCAGCGCTTCGGAAATACTGGCAGGTTCAGTCAAAGATCATGGTGTTGGCAAGCTTGTTGGGAGCAGGACATTTGGGAAAGGACTTGTTCAGGAGCTGAAAGTCCTCAAGGACGGCTCAGGACTTAAGGTGACCATATCCAGATATTTCACACCATCAGGGGTTTGTATACATGGAACGGGTGTCAAGCCTGACATAGAAGTTGATGTATTGGATGAATATAAGAATTATCCTGTTTCTCAGATCCCAAGGGACAGGGATGTTCAGCTGAAATCAGCTATTGAGGCGTTGCTTGGTGAAATAGAAAATGATTAATGTATAAAAGCGTATATTTCTCCACAAAATACCTAACAGTAATATAAATAAAGGGCTGAGAGGTGTGGGTATGGAGAAGAAGCAAGAAATGCTTAAGTTTGAGATCGCCAGTGAACTGGGGCTTGGTGAAAAGGTGTTGAAATTAGGCTGGAAGAGCCTGTCTGCTAAAGAAACAGGCAGAATCGGCGGGCTCGTCTCGAAGAGGAAGAAAGCACAGCAGGGAATGAATCAGGAGCAGATGTGACAGGAAGCTGTAACTAGGCGCGGGCAGATGTGCGGCGGGAGATCAGGCACCAGGTGCGGCGGGAGTATGTTCATCGCGCTGTAAGCTATGAACTATAATTATAGGCTGTGAGCTATCGGTATATGGGAACCGTATTGGAAACGGCTCCTTTTTTGTATATTATTACACAGGTTCGACAACCAAAGGGCTATTCGAGCTATTTGTGCTGCCGGAGTATCCGAAACAAAAAAATGAGCAAGAACTTTACCTGTGATTCTAAGATGTAATTGTTGCCAGTGATTTTGAGGCGCGGCCCGATACTGCTAAGGATTCGGCTAGCTACTCTTGGCGGCAAGACGATGATGTGATAAAATTAGGCCGATAGCAGTAAGCAGACCTGATGATTTGAAATAGTGAGGGTGATAAAGATTTATAATGATTTTGCATACTATTACGACAAACTTATGAGTGATGTCAACTACTTACAATGGGCGGACTATTTGACCGGCATATTTGAGAAGCATGACCGCAGGCCAAAGCTCATAGCAGACCTTGGCTGTGGTACAGGCAGCTTCTGTATCGAGATGTGCAGGAGAGGATATGAAATGATAGGTATAGACGCTTCAGCAGAGATGCTGAGCTGTGCGCAGCAAAAAGCATCTGATGCTGGGACTGAAATTCTTTTCCTGAACCAGGATATAACTGAATTTGAACTGTACGGAACTGTAGATGCAATTACCTGTCTAATGGACAGTCTTAACTATATTACTTATAAAAATGACCTAAATCGACTTTTCAAATGGGTGAACAACTACCTTAATCCAAATGGCCTTTTTATTTTTGATATCAATTCGCCATACAAGTTTGAAAATATTCTGGCATCAAATGTTTTCTATGAAACCTCTGAAGACATCTCATATATATGGCAGAACAGCTACGACAAAAGGTCGCACATCTGCAGGTTTGATCTGACTTTTTTCGCTAAAGAGGGAGAGCTTTACAGGAGATTTGATGAGGTGCATCACGAGAGGAACTATGCTGTCGAAGAATTGATTGAAATGCTCGGAAATGTTCAAATGAGGGTGCTGGGGATCTATTCGGCATTTAGCTATAAGAAGCCCGAGAGCAAAAGCGAACGTATTTTTTTTGTATGTGATAAACTTGTGTAATAAGGGATAATATTACTTATTGATTACTGTATATAAAAATCGATATTGTGGGAATATAGAATCACAATAGTTTATGGTAAACGTCAATCATATTAATTGTAGATTATGTAATCTATTTGATTGACAAGCCATGAAGTAATGTGATAATATAATTAAGGTTTGGCAAAAAACACAAAGTGTGGTCAGATCTAAGTTAAATTCAGGAGGTTTTACGCAATGCAAAAAGGAAGAGTAAAATGGTTTAATGCTGAAAAGGGTTTTGGATTTATTGAAAGAGACAACGGAAACGATGTTTTCGTTCATTTTTCAGCTATCACTATGGACGGTTTCAAAACACTCGAAGAAGGCTGCGAAGTAGAATTTGATGTTGTTGAGGGTGCTAAGGGACCCCAGGCTGCAAATGTCTCAAGGGTTATGTAATTAAAGTTTTTCAAACTTTAACATAAATCTAGTCAGCAAACAAAAACCTCGATATTTGATATCGGGGTTTTTGACTAATATTCGGGGTCAGGCTTGAATAATTATCTTATTTGATTAACCTAATAATATATGTAGACTATTTTTACTGAGTAAGTATAGCATATCTGACCGTTAAACAGGCCGGATACCAAAGGAGATAGCATGGCAGACCATATAGTCAGGGCAACAGCAGCAGGGGGTATGGTGCGAGCATTTGCGGCTGCAACTAAAGACCTTGTCCAGCAGGCCCATATAATTCACGGCACATCCGGAGTAGCATCCGCAGCTCTTGGGAGGACTCTTACGGCAGCAGCGATCATGGGCAGGATGTTCAAAAGCGAAAAGGATGTATTGACTATCCAGATAAAAGGAGACGGGCCGCTTGGCGGGATAATAGCAGTATCTGACGCACATTCGAATGTCAGAGGCTATGTGTATGAACCGCAGGTATATCTTCCGTTGAATGCTGCCGGTAAATTCGATGTTGCGCAGGCAGTAGGCAAGAATGGTTATCTTAATGTCATAAAGGATATGGGTCTCAAGGAGCCGTATGTGGGTTATGTTGAACTGGTTTCGGGTGAGATCGGGGAGGACATGGCATACTATTTTGCCTCTTCGGAACAGATCCCGACAGTCGTGTCGCTTGGAGTCCTCGTAGATGCTGATGAAAATGTTGTGACAGCAGGGGGTTATGTAATTCAGCTTATGCCAGGAGCTGACGAGAGCATAATTGAGTTCATAGAGGATAAGGTTTTCTTTGCAGATTCGATAACATATATGCTCTCTGTAGGCATGGATGCCCAAGCAGTTCTGGAAAGTTTGCTGGGAGAGAAGGAGCTTCAGATCACGGACAGGCTGCCATGTAAATATCAATGCAATTGCAGCAGGGAACGTATGGAGAGGAGCCTGATCAGCCTTGGTGCCAAGGAACTGCAGGAAATGGCGGACGAACAGCATGGAGCGGAGCTTCAGTGCCATTTCTGCAATACAAAGTATCAGTTTACAGAGGATGAACTTAGAGAGCTGATATGAGAGGAAGTAGCAAGGCCAAGCTCAGGGAGTTGATCTGAGAGTACACTGTAAAACCGCCATTGTGGTGGGCTGAAATGCATTAATGCAATTTGTGTCATATGTGGTCGAAATTACTTGAAAATTACTTAATATAAAATTGAAAATGTTATTGACTTTGAAGTGGCTTTTTTGTATACTAGTTAATGTCGCTCGGGGCGATAAACGGTGAGGGCGCTTAGCTCAGCTGGGGGAGCACCTGCCTTACAAGCAGGGGGTCATAGGTTCGAGCCCTATAGTGCCCACCAAAGTTTTTTCACAAACCCGTTAAGGCAAGTGAGAAAATTCCAATAGTTTATCGTCGGCGATATATGGCCCGGTAGTTCAGTTGGTTAGAACGCTAGCCTGTCACGCTAGAGGTCGAGGGTTCGAGCCCCTTCCGGGTCGCCAATATACAGATGGCAAATGTCATCTGTATACATGCCCAGATAGCTCAGTTGGTAGAGCAGAGGACTGAAAATCCTCGTGTCGCTGGTTCAATTCCGGCTCTGGGCACCAATTATTTACCTGCTGTATGGCGGATGAATAAGTGCTTAAGGATATGATCCCGGGCACATATGCGGGATTAACTCAGTGGTAGAGTGTCACCTTGCCAAGGTGAAAGTCGCGAGTCCGAATCTCGTATCCCGCTCCAAAATAAAGCGCAAATGCGCTTTATTTTTTTTTGCACTTTTAAACATGACATACTGTTGTCACTTACATGGCGTAATATGTTAATAAAACATATTATTGTAGGGGGAAAATGAGATGGAGAAAAATATTGCATTCTGTGGACTGGATTGTAACGCCTGCCCAGCATACATTGCTACTGTCAACAATGACGACGCATTAAGGGCAAAGACCGCAAAGGAGTGGTCAGGCAGTTTCGGAGGCGAATTCAAGCCTGAAGACATCAACTGTGACGGCTGTACCGGTAAGGAAGGAAGGCATTTGGGATACTGCAGCGTGTGTGAGATACGTTTATGCGGTGTACAAAATGAAGTTGAAAACTGTGCGCACTGTAAGGACTATTCCTGTGATAAGCTTCAAGGGTTCCATGCAAACTCTCCTGAAGCCAAAAACACTTTGGATGAGATCAGGAAAGGTTTGTGATCCTAAGCACCTGCTTCAGAGCTTTTTGATTTGGCGTTGAGAGAATACCTCCATTATTCATGGAGGGTTGTATATCTCAGGCGTAGAATGCCCGAATCATGCTCTAAGCAGGTGCTTTTTCAGATATAAACACTGTTGACATCGAACTATGTTCATGTTATCATATACTAGCGTAATTGATACGGCGCCATAGCCAAGTGGTAAGGCACGGGTCTGCAAAACCCTTATCCCCCGGTCCGAATCCGGGTGGCGCCTCCAATAAAAAGCCTCATTTACAGGGTTTCCCGTAAATGAGGCTTTTGCAATTTATATTATTTTTATTGAGTTGGGTACTACGAGAAATCAAACTTATTATTCTTCATGGTTCTGTTTATCAACTAATAACAAGCTTTCTAATTTATATAAATTTCTTAATACCTCAAATTTTGCAATGAAAGCCGATAGGTATGAAAAAGGAAGTCATGTATATTCCAAACATTTTTAGGGGAAGATATAAATCCCAATATATACAGATTATAAGTTTGGATTTAGAAAAACATTCTTAACTTGGTACGATAAATCATTTAACCAATGTATAAAAACAATTTTCCAAATATGTTATATGATGTTGTAATAGACACAACGATAAGTAAATTTAGGAATAGTTAGAGTTCTTGAGGATTTCACTTGAAGGGCTTATGCAAAATAGATGAGTATTCTATGGAGCAAGAGCTCTTTTTTTCAAAAGTTTAAAGGCAAGTTCCCGGAAGAACATGCCTTTATAGAATAATTAAATATACGAATAAATAATTACACTACCCTTCATGATGTTGAGTGTTGGGAACAGAACATGGAAAAACAATATGTCCCGCGAAGCATGGGAACAACTTGAGCGTTGAAGAATCTGAAATTTATATTAATATTACCCGAATAATATACTTATTTATGATTTTTCTTGACGAATAAATAAATTCAACATACAATATTGGCAATGAGGTGATTGTTTATGCGTAGAAAAATCGAGACTCAACTCGTAGAGTGGAAGGAAAGAGAGAGAATGCCCCTATTGCTTTACGGAGCCAGGCAGGTTGGAAAAACCTACATTCTTACAGAGTTTGGAGAGAAGTATTTCCACAATACTGTATATGTCAACCTGGAAACGAACCTCTCGGTTGCCAGATATTTTGATGACGACATTACGCCCGAAAGATTGATACGTTTCCTTGAAACAACGGTAAATGAAGAAATCATTCCTGATAAAACATTAATAATATTTGATGAAATACAAAGCTGCGAGAGAGCTCTGACGGCTCTTAAATACTTTTGCGAGTTAGCACCGGAATATCATGTGGCGGCGGCTGGAAGTTTACTAGGTGTTGCCATAAATAGAGAAAAATATAGCTTCCCTGTGGGCAAGGTGGAAAGCATGACGCTCTACCCGCTGGATTTTGAGGAATTTCTATGGGCAATGGGAGAAGAACGGCTTGCTCAGGAAATCCGCAATTGTTTTACCGATATTGCACCGATGCCAGAAGCTCTCCACAATAAAGCATTGGAGCTGTATCGTTACTATTTGATAGTAGGCGGTATGCCTGCAAGCGTTTCATCCTTTATAAAATCCGGTAAATTGGTACTTGTACCTAACGTTCAGAATGAAATAACCGGCAACTATGTCGCCGACATGGCAAAGTATGCCGATACTTCCGAAACAGTGAAAATACGCGCCTGCTTCAACTCCATACCTGCTCAGCTTGCCAAAGAAAACACGAAGTTTCAGTATAAGGTTATCCAAAAAGGCGGCAGTGCTGCTTTGTTCGGAGCTTCAATCGACTGGTTGACACAAGCGGGAGTCGTTTTGAAATGCCAAAAGATAGAGCATGCCCAGAACCCCATTTCTGTTTACGCAGATTTATCTTCTTTTAAGCTGTATATGAGTGATGTTGGCTTGCTTGTCATGAAATCTGGATTGGCACAACAAACGATATTGACTGGTGAATCCAACATTTTCATGGGAGCTGTAACTGAAAATTATATTGCACAGGCGCTCGTGTCCAACGGATATACGCCTTACTACTGGACGAGCGAGCATTCGGCAGAGCTTGATTTTGTGATACAAAAGGATGCGGATATTGTTGGCATTGAAGTCAAAAAGTCTACCAGTACCAAGTCAAAAAGTCTTGGTGTGTTCATTCAGAAGTATAAGCCTACCTATTCCATCCGGTTTTCAGAAAAGAACTTTGGTCAAAGCGAGGGGATACAGGCGATACCACACTATGCTGCATTTTGCGTATAAAATGCTTCATTGCTGTGATTTCAGCATATACATTAAATTCAATCAAAGCAAAAAAATAGAACGCAATGAGCGTTCTATTTTTTTAGTAATTTTCTGCTTTCTTGCGGTTATTCCTTCAGAGAGTTGTATATAGTGTTTCGATTTGTCTGTTATTAACGGTTTTATTATATGAAGACCGAACTCACCGCCGCACTTTCAGGGCGGTAGTGGTTCGGTTTTTTTGACGTTTATTTGTAGCAATAATAGAAAACGTATAAGTTCATTTTTAATTTATATATTCTCTCAATATATCAAAGAACCCAAAAGGATGTGATGAAATATGGACATAAAGAAGTACGGAAGCCGGAACTGGGCAGTGTACGGCGATTTCGACAATTTAATTTGTGTAGCAGTCTACAAAAGGTGCTTTGGAAGTTTTGAACAGGCTTTCAGGTATAGAAACCGGAAACTATTCTGTCCCTTCTATTGATATTAAGGAATTTACGAAGCAACAAAAGGAAATAAGGCAGATACACAAAAAGCTTAATAACATTTTTAATCAAATCAAATCCGAAAACAAGCTAAATGAAGCTGTTTAAAAAAACCAAAAAGGAGAGAATCATTATGCCAGCAAATGTAGAAACCATGTTTTATGTAAGGGAAGCACCCTGGCACGGCCTTGGTACCCGTGTAGAAACTGCTCTTAGTTCTGAAGAGGCTCTAAAGGAATCAGGGCTAGACTGGACTGTAACACAACGACCTATTATGACAAGCGATTTCAAGCCTATTCCCGGCTACAAGGCGAATATACGCCAGACCGATGAAACTGTGCTTGGGGTGGTAACCGACCGGTACAAAGTTGTTCAGAATCACGAAGCTTTTGAGTTTACTGATTCCCTGTTAGGCGAAGGGGTAAAGTTTGAAACGGCGGGAAGTTTGAACGGAGGAAGATATGGCTGCTCGCTAAACTCCCGGATAAGTACATCATGGAAGGTGAACGAATCGAACCGTTTCTAGTTTTTTCCAATACGCATGACGGGACAGGCAGTATCAAGGTCGCAATGACACCGATTAGGGTTGTCTGTCAAAACACTTTGAATATGGCTCTGGCCAGTGCAAAGCGTATATGGACAACAATTCATGTGGGCAATCTTTCTCAAAAGATGGAAGAAGCCCATAATACCTTATTACTTGCGGAGGATTATATGCAAAACCTTGGCGCAGAGTTCAGAAGGTTAAGTAAAGTTAAACTGTCCGACAGCAAAGTAATGGAGTATATTGAAATGCTGCTGCCTATGGCTGACAACCCAACGGAGATTCAGCGTAAAAATGTTATACAGATCAGGGATGACTTGAAGATGAGATACTTTGACGCTCCCGATCTGCGCTATGTTGGGAAAAATGCTTACCGTTTCATCAACGCTGTGTCTGACTTCGCCACCCATGCCAAGCCTTTACGAGAGACATCTTCCTATCGTGAGAACGTTTTCGCTAAGACAATAGAGGGGAATCCCTTGCTTGACAAGGCTTATGAAATCGTTCTGGCTGTAGCGTAGATGGGAGGATTGACTATGTTTAAAATATTAACATCAACCGAGGGCCTATCAACCGAAGAGTGGCTAGAATTCCGAAGATTAGGCATTAGAGGATCTGATTCCTCCGTTGTATGTGGAGTCAACCGTTATAAATCGCCCATTGAACTCTGGATGGAAAAAACGGGTCAATGGCCGAATCAGGAAGCAGGAGAGCCAGCATACTGGGGACAGCAGCTAGAATCTTTAGTACGAAATGAATTTACCAAGCGGACAGGCATTGAGGTAACTCTGGTAAAGCAAATGCTGCAAAGCGAAGCCCACCCCTTTATGCTCGCCAATCTTGACGGAATATGCGAACATCCGGATTATGGAACCTATGTATTTGAGGCCAAAACAGCTAGCACTTTTAAGAGTGGAGAATGGGAGGATGCCATACCGGATGAATATGTATTGCAAGTCCAGCACTATTTAGCCGTAACCGGTTATACGGGTGCTTTTATTGCAGTACTTATTGGCGGGAATCAATTCAAGTGGAAATATATAGAACGGGATGAAGAATTGATAGCCATGCTAATACAACTGGAAACAGACTTCTGGGGGCATGTTCAATCGAACGTGCCTCCTTCTCTTGACGGTTCGGAGGCTGCCGCCAGGTTTCTGAGCGAAAGGTTTCCTGATAGTGTGCCGCAGTCCAGACTTGAACTGCCTCAAGAAGCTGCTTCCTTAATTGAACAATATAATCTTGCATGCGAGGGAGTCGAGAAGCATACCGAAAAGAAGCTGGAGGCGGAAAATCAATTAAAACAGATGCTTGGCGAGAATGAAGCCGGAACTGTCGGAGATAAGGTTATCATGTGGAAAGCAATTACACAGGAGCGATTAGATACAAAAACCCTAAAGGCCGAACACCCGGCATTATTCCAGAAGTACGCGAACAAAACCTCATATCGCAGGTTCTCCATCAAGCAGGTAGCTATATGAAAAAGTAACGGGGAGGTACAGAATGAACAATACAAATCTTAAAAATCGTTTGAACGGGAAAGTACAAAACATGCAGGCTGAGCCAATGAAAGGAAAGGTTATAAATATGAAAGATACACTTTTAACAACAGAAACCGCATTAACATCTGCCGATTCCAATTATATCGCGCTTACGACAAACGCCCTGGACATAATTAATGAAAACTTGAAGAATCAGCCTCTTTCGTATCGACTGTTTGATATTATCAAATCTCCGGCCGGAGGCGGCACAGTCTTTACCGTAGCCGGCCTGAGCGGAGATGAAATTCAAAAAGAACTGACGGGGATTATTCTTGATTATACCACCCCGAGGGCTTATTGGGAGACTACCAGCCCAGTGGAAGGGACTCCGCCAGTCTGTTACAGTAAAGACAGTATAATGTCAGTTGAAGGTAAGTCTTGTAGTCATTGTATTTACAATGAGTTCGGCTCAAAAGAAGGTGATTCAAACGGTAAGGCATGTAAAGAGTCGGTTTTACTATACCTGCTTCGCCCAGATAACATTATGCCGGTTTTTGTCCGTATTCCTGCATCAAGTAAATTTATCTTCCAGAGATATATGACAAGATTAATTGGCCGCCTTATTCCGTTGTATGGTGTAGTGACAAAAATCACGCTCGAAAAGGCAACCAGCAAGACCGGACAAGCTTATGCACAGTTCAACTTTGAAGCTGTCAAGATGCTAAGTCCCGAAGAAGCCCGTAACGCCAAGACTTTTGGAAGTAAATTTGTAGAAATATTAAACGCCGCTGATAACGCAGAAGGCAATAAAGAAGCTGTGTAAGGGGTTACATAACACTTTATCAACAAAACAGTCCCCGGACTCTAAATCCGGGGATTGCTTTTACTAATTAACTTTTGGAGGCAGACATGAAAAAAGATCTCAATATAGAAATATACGGCCACAGAATTGATGATGTTGCAGAAAAAATTGGCTCTCTGTTTGGCGAGACAGGAAGGGCTGTCGGCAAGGCGATAGACAGTGTGACGAAAAACGTAACTATAAAAATTGACGATAAGAAAAACAATAGACAAAATGAGAATCCTTATAACTATTGATAATTTTATCTTACGAGGAAGGACTTTTATGAGATTCACTGACATATTCAAACCCAAGTGTGCTAAATGCCCTTATACGCTAGGGCTTGTAAAATTTGTGGTCTGCCCTTGTCCTTATTGCAAAAGAAACAATTACTGCACATATCACAGGCTTATTAAAGGCAGGCATACATTCACTGAAAGTAAAAAAAGGAATAACCATACCTGTTGCTAACAAGTAATAAATTACCGAATGATATGATTTACATGTCCGTGCCTTGTTGCACGGGCATGTAAGTCATATGTTCCTACTAACTATTGTGGAGAAAAAGAATAAATAATGAAGAATTCTTGTGATTCACAATCAATGTGAAGCTATTTAAAGGGTTATCAGGGTTGCAATTTCTGCTCATAGCCTACACAATTAAGTGTCCTTGAATACAATTTTTTCACGATATAACTTTATATAGTCAATCAAAAATGACAATTCATCGTCTGTTGCATTGCTTAGCAAGGTCATTATCGTGTCTTTTTTATCGGTTGAAGACTCTAGGATTATGTTTCTATCAAAAATTATTGAATCGGCGCTTACTCCAAGTGTCTTACAAACACCTATCAGTGTTTCAATGCTTAAAGAAGATTCTCCGCGTTCAAGGGTTCCCAGAAATGAAGAGGATATACCTATCAATTCAGATAGTGTATCTATTGTTAGGTTCTTACTTTTTCGAGCTAACCGTATATTCTCTCCAATATATTTTAAATCATCTTTCATATCATCACCTATGATAAATAGTACAGGCAAGCTGATGAGATTAGAACCGCATGTGGCAGGTGCTATTAGCGACTGTATTGCGGTTTTTTGAATTAACTGATATAATTTTCACAAGCAAGAATATTCAAAAACTACCATTATGAGCATATAGAACGAAAATTTCTAGAATATAAAAGTGAAGGAGACTTATTATTATGAAGAAAGTTTTTGTTGGCATAATTTATATCTTACTTTTACTTGCTATACTAACAGGGTGTAGCACAATTACGCAAACTTTTGGAAAAGAGTATCTGTTAGTGGATGATTTTTATGACCAATTGGAAGCGGACATTAGGTTTTCCGTTAATGAATACACCTCTACGCAAAAAGATTATTCTGAGAGAAAGAGCGAAATAGATAATAGGTTAGATTTACTAATGGCAGATATAAAGATATCAAGAAGTGAAATGAAATCACAAATAGAGGATTTCAAAAAAAATGCAGACGAATTAGGTTTTACCGGTTCTACATCTGATTATATAGAAAAAGTACTTTTAGAAACAAGAATAGGCATCGAACAAAAATTCAAAGAAGAGACTGATGGTAAATTCACTCTCAAACATGCTAAAGTGAATAGAGATTTCTTCAGTTCTGTATGGCATTTTGTCAGAAACCATTGGCTTATAACACTTATCATCTTTGGTGTTGTCTGTGCTCTTATTGAAAAGTTGGGAGAATTTTGGTCTGAGAAAGTAAAAATTGAGAAATAAGCATCAGACAGATACTGCCGGTTAATTGGAATGCAGGCATATGAATGAAAAAAATGTAAGCAAAGCTAATGTTGAAAATTGAGAAATAATGGAGCATAATGAAATAATAGGAGCCCTAGGTTGCTTAATCAACTTTTGGTATGCTAACTGAGAGTGAAAGGGGGATATTAGAATGAAGAAATCAAACAAACTCGGTTACATCACAATTGTAATGATCCTTTCATTTATTACCGGTATAGCAACGCCTGCTTATGCAGTAGCTACTAAAGATGTAGCTAAACAATTGTCGGCGTACTTTATGTCTGGCGGAAAAGCTATCAGCCTTTGTGTCAATGGCACAGAGATTACTAATGATTCTAATGGTAAAGCAGCTACTCCATTCACTTCTGACGGTGTTACATATGTGCCAGTTAGAGCTGCTAGTGAAGCTTTAGGTAAAGATGTTACATGGGATGCTGCTACTGCTACAGTTAAAATTACTGATAGAGCAACATCTACACCTGTCATGACAACAACAACTACTAAGACAATTATACATGATGCAGTTGAGCAATTGACGGTGTACTTTACAGCTGTTGGAAAAGACATTACCCTTTCTGTGGATGGTACTAAGGTTACCAAGGATTCTAACGGCAAAGCTGTTACTCCATTCACTTCTGACGGTGTTACATATGTACCAGTCAGAGCTGTTGCTGAGGCTCTGGGTAAAGATGTTACCTGGGATGCAACTACAGCTACAGTTAAAATAGCTGATAAAACATCATCTACACCTGCTGCAGAACCTGCTCCTGTCAACAAAGATATCAACAAGGTTGTCACCACAAAGAATGATAAGGGTTGGCTGGTAGATACTTTGACCAACTATGAATTTGTACTGGATAAAGAAGCTATTGGTACATGGGAACAGATTGAATATGTTGGAACTCCTGATCAATTTGATGGAACAAATACAACAAGGAATGAACGTATCCCAATACGTATCCGCAACTTTTATGATGACGGCAGAGAGGTTGATTATGCTGTTAAAGATACATTTATAGCAGAATTGAAGCAGGATAAAAATATTGATATAACTAAAATAGGACTCCCTTGGACTAAAGGTTATATTGATAACAATAATGTTCAGACTGTTTCAGCTTATGAAATCAGACAGATCAACGGCAAAACATTTATGTTTATTCAGCATAAATCCGGCGATTACACTATCAGAGGTAAAGAACCTGCTTACTTTGTATTACTGAAAACTTCTGATACTCCTGATCCTGAATTCGCACCCAAGGTTACCCGGAATATTACAATAGATCCAACTGCTAAATCATTCAAGATGGAAGATGGTACAGTTGTAAATCTACCTGGAACGGGTAAGGATGAAAGCGGGAAGTTTACTACCATCGTAGATGATAAAGGTGAACGACATGACAAACTAAACGGTGAGTTCGAATTGGATAAAGACGCTGTAGGTGAATGGGAACTTTTCTTTATAGGTGATATACCTACAATATCAAAATACTTTGATCCTAATAGTGCTCCATGGAGTACATCACAAAATTGGAAAGGCCTTAGCATCTATGACGACGGTACGATGATTATGCGTTACATAGATAATGGGCATGTAGTTGATAGAAAAAATCTACACTGGACCAAAGGTTACTTTGTACGTATATTGTTCAATCGCGAGGATGTTATACCAGCTTATGCAATATCTACGATTAATGGCAAAACGTTTATGTTAATGCAGTGGAAAAGCAACGATTATGTCACTAAGGGTATTATCACATCTTACTATGTATTTGTGAAAAACTCGTCAACTCCGGCTTCAAAGGATACAAACGTATATGCAAAATAAGTAAAATGAATTAGGGATATAATTCCCAAGTTAAAAGCCAGAATCACCTAAAATATCTGAAAGTAAAAAAATTAATCAAAGCATAAACAGGGCTTCCTACACGGAAGTCCATTTTTATGTCTAAAAAAGGAGGTGTTATTTACGTCAAACGTAAAATTCCCACTTGGACAAACTGTAGCAACAAGAGGTGTGCTGGGTTTGTTAAACGATGATGAAATATTGAAACTCTTAACACGTCACTCTGCTGGAGATTGGGGTGATTTATGCTATGAGGACAAAAACCTCAATAACTCTGCTCTGTCATCTGGTGAAGGTCGGCTATTCTCTGCTTATAATACTTTAAAAGGGAAGGTTTGGATAATCACAGAACATGACCGCTCTGCAACAACAATTTTATTGCCAAATGAATACTAAAGGGATTAGTGTTTTATGATGTCGCTGATTTAGGACTGTAAAGAATACAGATTGTGTTCATAATAGTATGTTACTTTACAGATATGTTCATAAAATCAAGATAGGCTTTTTTGAATGCTGTCAATAAAAGAATTCCTATATTCAAAAAAGTACACATTTACGGAGGGAGTATGAAATCAAGAACTTTTGGATATGCTCGCGTATCATCAACTGAACAGAATTTGGATAGGCAAATACAAGCGCTCATTGAATATGGTGTATGTGAACGTGATATTATTACTGACAAAGTATCAGGTAAAGATTTTAACAGGCAGGGGTACAATGCACTGAAAAATCAAATACTGCGCCAGGGCGATATCTTGGTAATCAAGGAACTTGACAGATTGGGCAGAAGCTATGAGCAAATGAAAATCGAGTGGCAGGAACTTCAGCAATTAGGAATAGATATTGTAATACTGGATATGCCAATTCTGAACACTAAAGAAAAAAGCGACCTTGAAAAAGCCTTGATAGCAAATATTGTCTTTGAACTTTTAGCGTATACTGCTGAAAAAGAACGGCAGAAAATCAAAACGCGACAAAGAGAAGGTATCGATATTGCAAAAAATAAAGGTGTAAAATTTGGTAGACCTACAATTGCTGTTCCTACTGAATTTGAAACCGAATATGAAAGGTGGAGAGATGGTGAACAATCAGCAGTACAAACAATGAAGCGGTTAGGGCTTAAACGGACAACGTTCTATAAACTCGTTAAATCATATTCTGCCACCTAATCTATAAGAGCCTGTTCTATGATAAGTACAGGCCTTTTTTGTTTTTTTGCCATGAATATAAACAGCATATCTATAAATCACTATATATATTATTAAGAGATAAACGTTATTTGAACGACTAACACTACAATCGCAAGGAGGACTATATGAAAAATTATATTTTTGGATATGCCCTTGTCAGCATGGGATCTTAAAATTTAGACCATCAACTGGACGCTTTGAAAAAATACTGCGTAGACTATATATACAATGAAAAAATGACGGGCTAGAGCTTAACAAGATGCTGGACAGAATGACCGAGGGGGGTGTCGTAATAATTGAATCGTTGTCACGTCTGGGTCGCAGCACAAAAGACTTGATTGAACTGACAGAGTTATTTCGGTCCAGGGGAGTTAACCTCATATTGCACTTAGAGAGGGCTATTGAAGTGCAAAGAAAAAACCACGCGAGACAGAGCCCGAAGGGTAGTATAAAAAGTGAATTCTTCTTTCATCAAACCCACGAAGTTCCAGTAAATATCAATTTTCTGTCGGCGGTTTTTACCACTCTTGCTTTGTTTGTAGACAAGCAATGCTATTAATAAAAACACGGACGATTTCGGCGTTAAACTCTGATGTTCGTGTACTTTTCACCAGTTCAAGAAAATACTGAAAAATGCTTATATATTGAGCAAAATTGTCTAACATTGGCAAAAAATGCTTGATGTTTTCGTTTAGACGAAGTATAATGATAGAGTTAACCTATAGGAGGACTGGAGGCTAATCAGATGAACGGATTTGTAACGGTTCAGGAAACAGCTGAAAAATGGGGTGTAACGCCACGTCAGGTTCAATTATGGTGTAAAGAAAATAAAATTCCGGGCGCTCAAATGTATAGCCGAATATGGATTATTCCAGAAAACACAAAAAGGCCTGTAACCAAGAGAAAGACTAGGTAGTAGGTTTTATTTATTTTATATTTTATTAGAGGGAGGTACCTGTTTGGAGGCAAATAAGAAAACAAAAAAGCTTCGTGTGTTTGAGGCTTTTGCAGGGATTGGCGCTCAGGCTACTGCCCTTGAACGCTTAAATGCAAACTATGAAATTGTCGGTATCAGCGAATGGATGGTTGACGCTGTTATTTTCTACGATGCAATTCACCATTCTGATGAACCGCAGTTTGAGGTACCTACATACGAGGAACAGATAAAGTATCTGTCTCAGTTCGATTTCAGCCGTGATTCAGTCAGAAAGACAAAACTCAGTCAGATTGAACACGATATAATCGAAAAACTGTATATTGCAAACATAAGAAGTAAAAATTTCGGTTCCATTTCACAGCTATCCGGTGAAAGGATGCCGAAATGTGATTTACTTATTTACAGCTTTCCCTGTCAGGATTTATCCACCGGCGGGAACGGATACGGAATGAAAAAGGGTTCCGGCACGCGTTCTTCACTTCTATGGGAGATTGAACGCATCCTGAAAGAGCTTTCCGCTTTGGGTAAACTGCCGAAATATCTCCTGATGGAGAATGTAACCACAGTTCTATGTGACAAATTCAAGAATGATCTGAATGATTTTCTTTCCTTCCTTGAGTCAATAGGTTACCAAAACGATGTGCCTATGAAATTGAATGCACTTGATTTCGGTGTGCCGCAGGACAGAATTCGGGCATTTATCGTTAGCAAACTCGGTCATGTTCCAGCAGTCATATCGGAGAAGATACAATCCGTAAAAAGCAAACGTGAGTTTGATGCAACCAAATTCCTCAGGCTTGATTATACTGACCAGAGATATAAAGACGAGGCCGATATTGCCCAATTAAACGCAACTCCTTCTCGGAAAGTAATGTGGGATATTAATGGAAAGGAAGCCAATGCTTCAACTATAGTCAGAACTATCACCTGCAATATGGATAGGACGCATACTGCTGCGCTGTTTAAATACAGTGGTGCTTTAGGCGATACTTTTAGGAGACTGACAATCAGGGAAGCATTCCTTTTTATGGGGTTCACTGAAGAAGAATACGATAGAACAATTTATTTGGATTTCACTTACCGACGCATGAACAAACTTGTTGGAAATTCAATCGTGGTAAATGTTTTGACGGAGATTTTCCGCGAAATGTTTGTCGGTCATTACGGCATTGAACCGAGGAAGTCAGACGGGTAATAATTAAAAGGAGGTTTGGTGTGTGGGACGGATAATCGTCAAGGAACCACCTGCGAAAACTCTTATAACAGGTATTCGCGCAATAGGGTATAATTTTTCCACAGCTATTGCTGACATTATTGACAACAGCATTTCTGCCAATGCCTCCCGGATTGACATAATTACAGATATAACCGACTCATCTTCTTATGTAGCTTTTCTCGACAATGGATATGGTATGAGCTACACTGAATTGGAAAACGCTATGCTACTCGGTTCAAATCGTGAAGACCGAACCGACAGCGAGATTGAACTTGGCAGATTCGGCTTGGGGCTTAAATCCGCCTCACTTTCCCAGTGCAGAGAATTCACTGTTACAAGTAAGTCCTCTGGCGAAATACATGCAATTATGTTCGATCTTGATTTGATTGAGACTGAGAACAAATGGAATTTACGTGTTCTTGACGGAACTGAAATAAATGCGTTATGCAATATTGAGCAGTTAAACGAGTATTCTTCCGGCACTTTGGTTATTTGGAGAAAATTCGATAAAATTGAGAGAAGAGCAAAGAAGTATGAGGACTCGTTCCGAGAAGCGGTAGCTGACGCGAAACGCCATGTAGAGCTTGTATTCCATCGCTTTTATACTACCCGTGAGATTTATTTCAATTTCAGGCGTATAGAAAAGCGCGATCCGTTTCTGTGCGGTTCTGCACCGCGACAGCAGACAGGGCATACAGAGAATATTTATATCAGCGGACAAAGGATTTCCGTGACTCCGTACACACTCCCGTTTTGGAATACGATCACCGACGAAGAAAAGTCTTTGCTCGGATATCCGAAAAGTATTTATGATGATCAGGGCTTTTATCTTTACCGCAACAAGCGGCTTATTTCATGGGGAAGTTGGCTGCGAATGGGTTTGAAAAGCGAGCAAAACAAACTTGCCCGTGTTCAGGTTGATATTCCGTCATCTCTAGATTCGATATGGATGTTGGATGTAAAGAAATCCTCGGCAAAAATTCCCGATGTAATAAGAGAAGAGCTCCGGGCATCTGTAAGAGATTCTTTTGTCCGCAGCAAGAAAACTGTCCGTTTTCCAGGGCTAAAGGAACAGCAGGCTGAGAATAAGGTATGGATACGGACTATAAATATGCACGACGGAACAGTGCAGTACACGATCAACCGCGACAATCCGCTCGTAGCCGAGTTGTTTGAAAATCTGGGTAAAGGCGAATCGCGGTTACTTGAAGTGCTTCTTTCGCAGATTGAAACACTGTTCCCGAAATACTCAATCATGAACGATCACACGGATTCTCTAAAGATTCCAGACCGAGAGGATGCCGTGGATAACGAGCAGCTAATTTCTGAACTGACAGATATTCTGGCAATGGCAAAGCCGGAAGATAAAGCGGCTTTACTTGAGCGAATGCTGGCTTCTGAAGCATACAGCCGCTTGCGTGAGAAAGCCGATTATATAACGAGGAGGGTGTTCGGATAATGAACAACGAAATCATTACCAGAGCCTTAACTATACTTGAGGCATTGCTGGACAAGAAATCCATTGCCCACCAGGAACTAATATCCCAAGCAGAAAAAGTCTTGTATATGATTAAAGTCTACTCCAACAGCCTTGAGTATCAGAAAATCCTCGGTGAAGTAATTTGCAGGTACGAAAGCAATGTCGGCGTAAAGACATTTGATCCCGACGTTCTTGTAAAAGATCCGTCGAGTGATGTTTGGTTTACTACACGACGCGATGATATTGAGCATCCCTATTTTGACCGTTATCACTCTTATCTGCGGCAGAGCGGTTGGGACACCGATGTCATTGACAATCTTCAGATGAACTGCGAAAGAACTCTCTCACGCTGTGCCGATCCGAATATTTCAGCTTCACTTCCGGATGCCAAGAAGCGCGGGATGGTAATGGGAGATGTTCAGGCTGGGAAGACTGCAAACTATCTGGGCTTAATCAACATGGCTTGCGACTATGGTTATCGGGTAATTGTACTCCTTGCAGGACTTACAGACTCCCTCCGTAAGCAGACTCAGGATCGCGTGGATTTAGGTTTTATTGGTGCTTACAGCAATACTATAGGTGGTGTTGTGAAATATGTAGGTGTTGGAACTCCGTTTCAGCAGTATTTTGCGATTCCGCTCACAAACGGCGATTATGATTTTGCAAAGTTTATACAAAAGAATGTAAACGCAGCTCCAACAGATTTCAATAAGCCAGTCATTCTTGTAGTCAAAAAGAACGCCAAGATACTTGAAAGCGTTCACAGCTGGCTGAAACCGGGTGAACATAACATTTCTGGTGACAGCATACTTATCATTGACGATGAGGCTGATAATGCTTCTGTTAATACAAAAAAGCCTGAATATGATCCGTCGACAGTTAACCGCCGAATCCGTGATATATACAACAACTTTCCGATTGCTTCCTATATCGGGTTTACCGCTACGCCATTCGCAAATATTTTCATTAATCCGTTTGATGTAAGCGAAGATGATCAGGACTTATTCCCGGCAGATTTTATTGTTCAGTTAAATGCCCCTGACAAGTACTTCGGAGGGGAAAAGGTATTTCCAGCAGATGGTTCCATATCTTCGGCGATAAGATTGCTGGACACAGAAGAGCCTGATTTTATTTCAGTCAAGCATAAAAAAGAACTTTATGTTACAGCGTTGCCTGACAGCCTAAAAGAGGCAATTCTATGCTTCTTGCTTAACAACGTAATCCGTACTCTGCGAGGCGATAAATATAAACATCGTTCAATGATGATAAATGTTTCTCCTTTGAATGATCCGCAAGAAAGCATTCGGAATGCAGTTGACGCTTATGTGGTTAGGCTCAAAAACGTTATTGAGCAGGATGCCTATAAGCCTGAAAAGGAGTTTATCAGGAACGCAGAAATGCTTCGTCTCTATAAAATCTATATGAAAGCCGATGAGCGCGGATCAGATTTCTATGCTCAAATTCGTGATGATTTTACTTGGACAGATATTCAGCACGGGCTTTGGGAAGAGATAAAACAGTTTGAATCTACGATTATTAACAATCGTTATCGCGGAGACTTGCGTTATGACTACAATACTCATTCCGATCAGGGATCAAGGGTAATTGTAATCGGCGGGTTTGTCCTTTCCCGTGGGTTGACACTTGAAGGCTTGTGTGTTAGTTACTACAGTCGAAGCGCCACCGCTTACGATACTTTGTTGCAGATGTGCCGATGGTTCGGATACCGCCCGCGCTATGAGGACTTGTGCAGGATATACCTTTCACAGGCAAGCATTGATTCTTTCGGAGCTGTAATGGACGCAATCCGAAATCTCAAAGACCAGTTTCGCGAGATGGAATTGCAGGGTAAAACACCACGCGAGTTTGGGCTTATGGTGAAAGAGTCGCCGGCAACTTTGGAAACTACTCTTATTGTGACCGCCCGTAACAAAATGTACCACACACAGGTATTTGAACATTACGTCAATTACGGCGGTGTATATGCCGATACATCCAAACTGTTCAAAGATGCCGCAAAGAACAGAACAAACCTTGCACGTTTAAATACCTTTTTTGATGAACAGCGACAAAAGGGAAAGGTTTTTCAGGATGTCGGTCACCGTTTTATGCTTTGCGGTGTAAGCAGTAGCGATATAGCAGAATTGCTTCAGAGGATTACAATTCCAAGCATAAACAAACGCTTTGACTGTACAAGCCTTGCCACATATATAAAGGGAAGCCCGATATTCCCTGAGTGGGATGTAGTTGTCGCATCAGGTGATTCGCGTCAGACCGTTTTGGTTCAGGATCGTCAGCTTGGAAGTTCTGTCCGTGTTTTCAGGTTAGGAGCATCCAATGAGAATTATATCCGCTTAGGCGGCACCAATAACCGAATTATCGATCCGGGCATCTTTGACAGTGGTGTAAATATTACGCCGGATCAGAAGCAGGATATTCTTTCGAAGAAAAAGAAAAGAAATCCTAACAAGCCACCGGATCAACTAACCGCAACCGACTGGCTGAAACTCCGTGAGCGTCCTCTGCTGGCGCTATACTACATCGATCTGAAAATTGATGATAGTAATCTGTCGCTGGCTGACCGTGAAAAATATGTTGCAGTTAAGGAGGCTTTCGGTTCGGATTTACTTGCTGGTTTTGCAGTAGGTTTTCCGGCGCGTGAATCAAAAGTTTTGTTTCAGTTTCGTGCAAATCTGGTCAAATTGGAAGAGCTAGACTCTGATGGTGAAGATTTTGAAGAGGAGGAACTCGACGTTGAGTAACTTTACAAAGGAAGTATTCGAAGCCTTCCCCAATGAAACGGGCTCGCAAAAAAAGCTAGAACTTGATTCTGCTATTAATGTTTACTATGGGGTGAGTAACGAAGGAAATCCGCGCCTTTCGTTCATGTCATCTGTTGCTCCACCCAAGATGGACTCCACGAAGCTGTTGAAAGTCATTCAAGGTAAAGAAATGGATGGGGTTTACTGGACGAGTTTTGATTTGCTTCAGGCAAACGCAAAACAAGTATTCTATTCCTTTTGCAGTGATCTTGTAGGTTCGGTAGAAAACATCGATGAAGAAAAGAAAGCCCTCGTTTACCTAAAGAATCGGTTCTATATCTGGAAGTCGATGTTTAAAAAGGGAAGCTTGAGTATCTCAGACGAACTGTTAAAAGGACTTTTCGGTGAACTGTATTTTCTTCAAACATTTTTATCGGATAAGTACGGAATGGCTAAAGCCATAGAAGCATGGAGCGGAGCAGACGGAGCGGCTAAAGATTTTTCCGTCGGTACTGACTGGTACGAGATAAAAGCAGTGTCTTCATCTTCGGTAAGCGTAAAAATTCCATCCGTTTCTCAGCTTTCGTCCGATTTGCCCGGACATCTTGTCATAGTCAAAATTGAATTTATGTCACCTGTGTTTGTAAACGGAAAATCAAGTATAGGTGAACTGCTTCAGGCAATATTGAACAAGATTGAAATTGATGAAGTCAGGGAAACCTTTCTCGGCAAGCTCGCTCAGTATGGTCTTGATTTGACTGATGAATGCTGTTTAAAAAAATTTTGCGTATCATCGATACATTTCTACACAGTTGATTCGGATTTCCCGCGCATTTTGGAAGAAGATGTTAAATACAAGGAAATTTGCAAAGTCAGCTATGAATTGATAATCAACTCTCTGGATCGGTTTAAGGAGGGGTAACCATGGATTTATTGGAATACAGAGAATACTATCTGAACCAAATTAAAGCCACTTCGATTGAGGAAGAAAGATATCCTTACGAGGTTTTCATTGATCTGGTTTCAGAAATAATGGTCAGTGACTGGTCGCTCCTTTCATGCATAGATCAGTGTTATTTCTCTGTTCCCACAGGCACCCGTGCGTTCAAGAGTATGCTTATCCATGCAGGTTCTCTTGAACTTTCCACAAATACGGTCAATCTGCTTTTTGCAGACTATAACTCGGAAGAGATCGCAAATATAACGAACACTGACATCAACACCCATAGCAATCAGATGGTTAGTTTCGTTGAAAATGCACTGAAAGGCTATTTCGCCAATGCTGAACAGTCTAATCCGGCTGTTCAGTTGGCTCTTAATATCAAGCGAAATGCCCCCGATATATACAAAATTCATCTCTTTATTATTAGCACCAATCAACTCAGCAAGCGTGTCAAGAGGATTGATTTGGACGATGTTCAGATACTGGGAAAAACCTATAAAGTTGAACTCGATATTATTGACTTTGAGAAGATTTTCAATGTTCAGCTTGCTTCAGCTGAAAAGGAAGATGTAGTAATTGACGTTGCAGAATTCGGTATTGACGGTATCCAGTGCATTAGAGCCGATATCGGAACTGGAAGCTATGAAGCGTACCTCGCGGTCGTACCGGGAGAATTTCTATCCAATATTTATAAGAAATTCGGCCCGAGACTGCTCGAAAGAAATGTCCGTTCATTCCTTCAACTACATGGCGGCGTTAACAAGGGAATCCGGGGCACAATCCTAAATGAGCGTCAGAATTTCTTCTCGTACAATAACGGCATCTCAACAACAGCAAAGCGCGTTACCTTGGTTGATATTCCGGGCAAAGGGATGTGTCTTACCTCTTTTACCGATTTGCAAATTATTAACGGCGGTCAAACTACCGCATCACTTGCTTCCGCAAGCATAAAAGATGGAGCGCCGCTTGACGGCATTTTCGTTCAGATGAAGCTTACCGTAATATTGGACGAAAGCGAAGAAGGCGATGAATTTGTCAGGAAAACATCCCAATACGCAAACAGCCAGAATAAAGTAACTTCTGCGGATTTGGTTTCAAACCATCCGTTCTATCTGCGAATAGAGGAATTCTCGCGCAAGATGTATGCGCCGCCGTCAAAGGGCTTACCATATCAGACGCTGTGGTTCTTTGAGCGTTCACGTGGGCAATACGATCAGCCAAAAATGAAAATGACAAAGAGCGAACGTGCCACTTACGAGCGTGTGAATCCTCATACCCAGCGTTTTGATAAGACCGATCTAGCTAAGTACATAAATTCTACTGACATGTTACCTTTCAATGTGGCTTGGGGACGTGAAGTAAACTCTGTACGCTTCCAAGTTGAAATGGAGAAGCAGTGGCGTAAAGATCCGTCTGTATTTAACGAATCCTACTATCGTGAACTGATTGCAAAGGCGATTATTTTCATTAGCATCCGTAAAACTATTCTTGGGTTGGATTGGTACAAAGAGAACAAAGGATATTTAATCCAATTGGTCACATACACATTCTCAAAACTGATTTATGAAGTCCAGAAGCTCGGAAGAATGATGAACTACCGCCAGATATGGGATAAGCAGGAGCTGGCCGATTTTCTAACTGCCGATATTGCCTGCATTGCATTTGCTATAAGGGAATTGCTTATCAGTCCGAACCACGGCAACATTGAGACATACTGCAAGAACAGAGACTGCTGGACTGCCGTGCAGGAAATTCAGATTGAACTGAGTGGCTTAACGAAATCCTTTCTTGTTAGCAAGGACGATGTCCGTGACGAAAAAATCGCAGCAAAACGGGAGCAAAGATTTAGCGACGGGATATCGATTGAAGTTCAGGTATTCGAGTTCGGCGAGGAGTATTGGAGTCGCCTAATGTCAATTGGTAAACAGCAGGGATTGCTCAACGGAGCGGATATTCAACTTCTCGGATTGGCAATAGAATATTGTAAAGGCTTGCGTGGCTTGCCCCAGTCGCATTTCAAGAAAATTATGGCTGTGCGCGATAAACTTTTCGAAGCCCAAATTCCTGTATAATGGTAATTACCGATAAAACGAACGGAAGAAAGGAGGATTTGAAAATGTCGAACAGAAATTAGACACGCGAAGAAACAATTCTTGCTTTTTAGCGGTACTGTCACGTTCCTTTTGGCAAAATCCGTTAGTTAAGCAGTTAAGCAACAGTTATAGGCAAAACGCCGTCGGCAGTTAGTATGAAGATATGCAACTATGGAAGATTTAATTAGGCCTTAAAAAACCGATATATTTAGATATGGTCTACGTCATACTTTTTCAAAGCGTCAAGTGACAAGATCAATTTTTATGCTCCCATCCTTCCGAAGATACCGGGGAAAGCGGGTAGAATACCTGCATAGTATGAACCATATAAGGTTCGCGCTGAGATAGTAAGCAGTGGTCAATTCGATACATGATCATCGTTTTTTTACTTTCTTTTTCCGCTATTTACCTATTCACTCTTATGTATTATTCTGTTAGCGATGGTATTCATTTTCTGTATACCATTCTTAAACAAATAAGTTGTTAACATTCCGTAAAGTTAATAACAGACCTTCAGAATAATTAATTTCAATAATTAGTAATTTACATCGTATATCAGAATGTATTGTTTCCGCAATTGCTGTTAAGAATATTGTATCTTGAAGTCCGTAGTCATCAGGATGGAAACAAAGGAATATTTGTTATTAACTTTTTTTAATATATGCTATCTAAGCTCACTATATAGTAATTATTTTTGAATGAGGTGGTGAATTAGATGCAAAATACTTCACAGGGCGTGCATACATTTTCTTTTTTTCAAAGAGTAAAAGAGAATGAGTATTTTTCATTAAAGAGCGATTTCGAAAAGTATATTAAAGAGAAAGGTGAGTTGGAACGTCAGCCCATCAAAGATAAAAATGACCCAAAGAAAATAACAGGGTGGATATATACTTATGAAAGCAGAAAAGGAATCAGATGGGTGCTACATTCTACCAAAGTGAGTCATGAGTTTACTATATATGTTATTATGGGCATCATCACCCCGAAAGTCCTTATTGGAAATAATTACATAGCAGTCGCAAACGCAGCTGATCTTGATCAAGTTGAATATTTATTTAACAAAGAAGCAGAAAAAATTTCCCCTATATTGAACAAATTCGGGTTCTGTTCAATGAACCGTGCCGATCCCGGCTTAACTATTGACCTTAAAGAATTAAATTATCCCTGCTCCCCTGAACAGCTGACGATACTGATAAAACGTGGTGATATTCCGAAACATTTTGTTGAGCGGATGAAATATAACGACAAAGCTCATAGAAAAGAGGCTGATAAGTACAGCCATTATCTGGAGAATGACTCGGTTGTTATAAACTACTACTGGAAATACCCGAAGATAAATAAACACCACCCTGATTTTATAAACAAAGAAAATTTCCGTAATGTAATACGCTTTGAAACGGAATGCATGTACCGAAAATTATATTCAATATCGAAAAACTTAAAACGCAATTCAAGATATTGCAAATCCTATGACGATATTCCGGTAGACGAACTTTTGGAGATGGCCGAGAATAATATCCGCAACCCATCAATTCCAATAGATGTCATGTTGTCCGATGATGTTTCCGCTAATGTCATCCGTAGCTACTTTAATAAAGTGATACGGCAGGGAGATTACTTAACTTTAGATGGTGCGAGATGGATGGTTGCGGCACATAATTTCAGACGGGATAAAGAAGAACGATTGATATTCGCTTTGGAGCTAATCAACGAATGTCGGAGTATTGCCAAAGCCAAAAAGAAACTGTATGGCGAAGAAGTAAAAGAGTTCAAACGGTCACTAAATGATTTAGATGCCATACTGGTTAACCCTGTCACAATACCAAGAGAATGGGAAATTTTCTATATTCCCAATCCTATCCGAGCTTACTATAATTATATTACGGAAGAGCAATTAGTACCTAAAGCAGAAGTTCTGTTTGACAATCTTTTAGCAGAATATCTTTTAGAAACAAAGAGGCATAAAACACGTACCCAATCTTCTTAATTCTTATTATAATAAAATTATGGTACGCTGTATCCCATAGAGATTTAAAAAGCTTAAATCCTGTAGGGACTGCAAAAAACTTCGTAGTATTGAATCTGATAACGGAAACCTGACGAGGCTTGGTTGCGGGAAAAATTATTCGGCACGATTATGCACATATTGAATGTGTTTTAATTAGGTTGAAGAGAATATGATTCTTGGTTTTTGGGGAAAATATTTATTGATTGTTGGCTTCCGTTATGTTATTAGAAATTTCATAATCGTCAAATATCATAAAGCTATTGACGTTTTGTGTTTATTAGAATATTCCGCCTCTGGCAGTTGGAGAAGAGAAAAGGCTTGGAAACCATTGAGGCTAGAGGTTTCCAAGCTTTTATCATTTGGCATAAAAGTGAGTAATACAGCTATTTTTTGTGGCTTTCAAAATATTTTTCATCTGGCTGGTTCCAACAATCTGGTAGTCCGTACGGAATCCAAAGGTATCATTCCTCGTCTTTTTATAGTGTGAGGTTTTTCAGTAAGGAATGAAGAGCTTTTATTGGAGAGCATAAGTTTGTCGATTTACATAAACAAATAAAGAAAAAGAAACATTTTGTACCGTATTAACAATTTGATTGACAATTCTGAGGTATAGTGATAACATTATGGCGCGGTACTTATATTGGAGGTGCTATAAATGAATAATTCAATTGTACGGATAGATAATATTTCTATTCGCAATTTCAAAAATGTCGTTAATGGCGAAGTATCTTTAATTAATAATAGGAAAGAATATGAGACAAGTATTGTTGGATTGTATGGACAAAATGGTTCTGGAAAAACAGCTCTCATTGATGCTATTGAATTATTAAAGCTTACATTGTGTAGTCAACCAATACCTATCAAATATGCTGATTATATAAATGTTGATGCTCCATATTCGGAGTTGAAGTATATTTTAAAAGTTAACAATCCAAAAGAAAATAGCATGTATACGGTATACTATGATTTTTGTATTAAGAAAGAATTAGATACTTCATCTCAAAATACAGATACACCTGATGTTGATGCTGAAAAATTCAAGGTAGCAATATTTAATGAAGTTCTTAGTTATTCATTTTCTTGTGATAAAGGTAGTAAAGATGATAATAGAAAGCAAAAAGTAATAGACACTCAGACCGACGATGTCTTTATTCCGAAGACAAAATATGACTTGTTAACGAATAAAAATAAAAATGTTACCACTGACCTATTAGTTGCTAAAAAGCTGGCTTATGCAACGTCCAGATCCTTTATTTTTTCCAAAGAACTTTTAAGCGTCTTACGTAGCAATTGCAAAGTAGAATGGCATTTATTCTTATTTGAAGTTTTGGTTTATTACGGGAATTTTAATTTATTCGTAATAAACACTTCAAATTCTGGACTTATAAGCATGAACGCTCTTCCCCTAGCTTTTAAGTACGAGGAAAAAAATATGGGTTTTGTAGGCAACCTAACAATTCCACTAGAAGGTACAGCTACTATTCCGCAGGATGCTGTTGATCTTGTTAAAAAGCTAACCCAAAACATGAATATTGTCTTAAGTCAACTTGTTCCAGGATTAACAATAAGCATTAAAGACTTAGGTCCTCAAATATTAAAAAATGGTAAGATTGGTTGTAAAATTGAAGTAGTATCCCATAAAAATAGCAAGGAAATTCCTCTAAGATATGAATCTGATGGAATTAAAAAGATTATTTCAATTCTTCAGTTACTAATCGTAATATATAATAAGTCGTCTATCACTGTCGCAATTGATGAATTAGATGCCGGAGTATTTGAATATCTTTTAGGAGAGCTATTACGAATAATCTCTGAGAAAGGAAAAGGACAGCTAATCTTTACTTCGCATAATCTCCGACCATTGGAAACATTAGATAAAGGCTTTATAGCTTTTACAACAACTAATCCCGTAAATAGATATATCCGCCTAAATAATGTTAAAACTAATCATAATTTGAGGGATTTCTATTACCGTGATATTGTACTTGGTGAACAAAACGAAGAAGTGTACGAACCTACGAATAACTATGAAATTTCACTTGCATTTAGAGAGGCAGGTGAATTTAGTGGCACGTAAAAAAATAGTATTTATTATCGTAGAAGGACCGTCCGATGAAGAAGCTCTGGGTGTTGTTTTAAGTAAAATATATGATAGCAATGCAGTGTATGTTCATATAATGAGATGTGATATAACTACCGAGAATGGCTCTACGCCAGCAAATATAATTACCAAAGTATATAATGCAATAAAACAATATGCAAATGATAACCATTTTACCCAAATTCATTTTCAAGAAATTATTCATATCGTTGATACAGATGGGGCCTATATTTCTGAAGAACTGGTCATAGAAGATAATACATTATTGGACCATGTGTATTCAACTGATAACATCAGAACACCAAACAAACAAGGAATCGCACAAAGAAACATCCAAAAGAGTGCGAATTTAAATAAACTGGCTTCGATAAGCACAATATGGGGCTTGCCTTATCAGATTTACTATATGTCGTGCAATTTAGACCATGTACTTTATAATAAAATAAATAGCACAAACGATGAAAAAGAAAGAGATTCTTTTAATTTTGCAAAACAATATAAAACTGATATAGAAGGCTTTCTATCTTATATTTGTCACTCGGATTTTTCTATAATGACCGATTACAGACAATCATGGGACTATATAAAAATGGGCTCTAATTCATTAAAGCGGCATACTAATTTAGGGCTTTGTTTAAATACCACATGAAGATTAACACAGTAAATTTACCCTCATAGATGGTAACCTTTGGTATATAAAAGGTGTTTCACAGTTTTAAAATTGTAGATCGGCGAAAAATCCGTATTTTAACAAATGTTTCGAGATACTTCCTATAAAACAGTTGGGTACTATTTGGGTACTATACATATAAAATAATACCCAATAATATAACATCTTACATATGCATAGCCAATGCAAAACCTTTAAAATACAAGGTTTTTGCATGCAATTTAAATATACAAAACGACTAATCGAGTCCTGCAAAACCCTTATCCCCCGGTCCGAATCCGGGTGGCGCCTCCAACAAAAAGCCTCATTTACAGGGTTTCCCGTAAATGAGGCTTTTACCATTTATACTATTTTTATTGAATTGGGTACTATTTGGCTGTCATATCTGTTGATAATCAAGTTGACTTCCTTAATTAGGAAATATAAAATATATTTACTAAGGTTCAGCCCGGTTGGAGATGATTTATCATACCAAACAAGAAGACTTCATCCTCTTTGGACCTCGTTGTAACCATGCTAAAAGCAGCGACATTCTTTCTAAATGAAACCTTTGAGTGAACACAGATAGTGTAAAGCAGCTTATGAAGAACAGGTTAAGCACTAGCAAGGTGCTCAAAAATGCAAGTTCAGGATGCACTTGGCCAACGGATTGCTCAAAATACGCAGGGTTAGGGGTAAAACTTAGAGAATGTTTACGAAAATTTTAACCAACAAGTCAACATAAATCGAGTAATGTACATTTATGTTGACTCAAATCAGTATCAACCCTCCCATTACCCTGCGAATTTGAGCACCTTATACAATCAGTCCGTTTAGTAACTGAACACGCATAGAAGGGAGCCTATGAAGAAATACATTTTTACCAGCTTAAGGCCGGGAGAAGGTACAAACCCCTGTACCGATCATAGAATGAAGTCTCAAAAAGGAAGGGGAAGCTGCAACAGCGGTAAAGTGCGGCTGATCATTCCTGTTCTTGCAGCAGTGGTATTGATTTTATCAATAGCACTTGTTCTGTTTTTAGCCGGGAGAAAAGTAAAATACCCCAGTGAAACCAGAATCGAATTCCCGACGATGACACCGCCCTGTGAAGTCATCACCTTAAACGCTCCACCCCCATCTCCCGTACCTCCTTTGGTTACAAAACTGTCCCAGCCAATGCCGGACATGTTTTATATCAAGCAGTATACGTTATATCACGCATCAGGGGCAGAATTCAAACCCAAAGGAGTTGTAACTGTTCCGGAATATGTAGATGATGCCTTTTTCATCCGAAGCAATGAGGCTGGCAATACGATTCTTTATCCACGAATCTTCACAGAGGGCTCTGCTCAGCCTTCTTCCGAGCTGTACTGCTGTGATTTAACCACTGATAACTCCACCAGCTACAAGCTTGGCAAGGGAATACAACAAACAACCATCAGCCAGGATGGTTCCAAGGTAGCTTATATCGATCAAGAAGCACTTTATGTCTATGATTTCAATCAAACCAAAAAGCTGGCCGAAGACGTTGCCGAATTTTACATGGATAAAACAGGTAACAGCTTCCTTTATATCACAACAGATTCCCGCTTACTTTTGATGCAAGCAAATAAACCTGCGCAGGAAATCGACTCTGTTACATGTGTGGAGTATGTATCCAAAGATTTGAATACAATCCTCTATATCAAGCGGGAGATATCCGAAGATCTGAATACCGCCTTTTACACCCGGCAGGATACACTCTATCTGGTGAGGGATCGAAAAGCTCCTCAGAGGATTGATTCGGGGGTTCGGGCCATTCTCACGGGAAGTGTCTGTGAGGACGGGTCTTTCTACTATTTTAAGGATAGACCTCTGATGCACTCAGATTATGTTCATGATGATATGGCAGCAGCTGATGCCATACTCAGTCCGCCCGTACGGTCGGATTATCCGGATGCTGCCGGTTACTCCCTGGCCCTGCAGCAATTCAGTGAAAAAAGTAACAGGGATGATATTCGACAAGCGCTTCAGGATTCAGAAGAAATCGAAAGGGTTTTAAACTCTTTATATTACTATAAAGATGGCAAGTCAACTGAAATCAGCGACTGCATCAAGCAGGTATGGCCATATCCCTCCGAAAAAAAGCAGAATGATCCTCACAGCCTCTAGGAAAGGCCGTTTCTGGCCTACTCGGAGCTAAAACCGGAAAAGGTTAAAATTTCAGAGGTCAATAGTTATGAGGATATTACCACATATATCCGCGGTTCTCATCTCAGGGACGAGAATTATGTCTGCAGCGGTGCTGAAGTACTCGGTAAATTTTTTGAGGGAACCATATATCAATTGCGTTATGATACAAAAAATTCTACGGTAAATTATATTGCCAACTATCGCGAACGAAAATATCTTGGCGATCTGCATGGTGTAACCATCAAGGACGCTAAGATATCTGAGAACCGGTTATATGCCGAAGATGTTTATTACGATGAGCCGGAGGATTTTTTTATCGCCGATTCAGTGGTGTATTTGACAAATGGAAACAACATAGCAGAGGATCAATGGCTGTTTGTAAACCAGGGAAAGATGGACAGCGGGGTCTAGCTTCCGGAAGCTAGCTAGTTGATGATTCGGAAATCAAGAGAGAATCAAAAGAGATAGAGAATGGGGGTTCAAAGGTATCCTATGAGTGGAACAGAAGCTGAAAGTAATCAAAGAAACCGCAGTAAAACACGCTTCTTATGGATCGGCATAACAGTGGTAGTCCTTATTGCAGCAGTTTGCAGCATCCTTCTGATGTCGAGGGCTTCGAAGCCTTTGTCTGCAGAAGAGAAGGTCCCGAACAATGTGTTCTATATGAAGGGAAAAGCGGTTTATCACACCTTTATTGACGAAATCAAACCTCAACAGGTGATTCCCGAATACGACTTTACCGGAGGTACGAAATTATACGTCAGTGGTGATGGGAAATGGCTGTTTTATCCAAGTGGCGAATGGGAGAATGCTAATCTTTTCAGGTGTTCGCTCCACAATGTGGAAGAGGGACGCCAAAAAATTGTTTCAAAGGCAGCCATGTTCACGACCAACTATGATGCAAGCAGATTGGTTTATCTGGCCGATCGGGTACTGTATGCCACTTTCGGAAAAGAAACGAAAGAGATTGCCGGCGAGGTGGAACGATACTTCACGAACCAGGAGTGTGATACGTTTCTATACCTGACCACCGACCAAATTCTTTATTTTAAGAAGGGAAACCAGGAAGCCCGAAAGCTGGACGAAAATGTTTGGTTCAGGTATGTATCGCCGGATTTGAACACAATTTATTATGTACATGAGGGTACCCTGTACCTGGTCAAAAACGGAGAAACCCCGAAGAAAATACAGGATATAAACCCATACAGCCTGATTATTTGCGACAACGAGGATATTTACCTGTCAAACATGTCAGAAGGCGAAGCACCGCTGTTTCATTACTCCAAGGGGGTATCTACAGAGCTTATCCACAGGTTTATCTATTATTTGAGCAATTTTGATTACGCTTTATATTATCCTTACCGAACGCTGAGGGTAAAGTCAGATCCTCCCGTCATTATGGCCGCAGATGTAAAAGGGGATGCTTACGTAATCAAAGGTTCCCAGGTAATCAAAAAAATCACCGGTGGTTATCTTACCAACGCTTTAGTGAGTCCTGATGGTCGTGAATTGTATTATATGGCCATGTATGAAGACAGAGGCCTGGAGGGCGATCTGTTTCATGTCTCAATTGATGGAACTACTGTTTCTGGAAGCCGCAGAATTGATACAAATGTAACGGGTTCTTTATACCTGGATAAACATTTTCTCTACTTTAAGAATGGAGAGGACTATCCTACTGTGGCAGATATGTATAAGGATGGCAAAATGATCGACAGCGGAGTTCTGACGTGGGGCATTCAATCCGTCGGGAATTCCGGCGCCTTCGTTTATCCTGTGAATTCGAAGGATTACATGAATGATGACCAGTATTATACCTGCGACACCATCATGCTGTATCAGGATGGCAACTCACGTAAGGTTTCCGACAATGTGATCGATTATATCATCTGCGGAGAAAGAATTGTTTATCTGTGGGTGGAGAATCTGGACGCAACGGAAGGAACGCTGCATCTTTATGATACCATCACTGGCAGTGATATCATTGTGGATACAGGTGTGAAGCAATTCGTGCGGCCCAAAAAGGATAGTGAAAGGGACAGTGAAATAAACTTGAAATACAGAATAGGGGATCACTACCCATGAAAACTGCAGAGATTACAACGGAAGGCTGAATGCCGGTTGTTTTTGGAAGAGCGTTACAGCATCTGACTGTAACGCTTTTTGCTTTTCGTACAGCAGATATATTGACAAAGGTTGTATATACAATTATACTATTTACAACAGAGTTATTATTAAAGGCAGGTAAGGTTCATGGAACAAGTTCGCTCGGGTGGATATCTGATATCAAAAATACATCAGTTGGCAGAAAGAATTTTTGCAAAGAAGCTAAAGGATTATAATATTCATGAGATAAACCCTGCACAAGGGAGAATACTATTTGCACTCTGGCAGGAAGATGATATTTCCATACAACAGTTATCAAAAAAGACAGCTTTGAGCAAATCCACACTGACGCGTATGCTTGACAGACTTGAAGAGGTCGGTCACATTCTTCGTGTATTCCCAAGCAATGATCGAAGAAAAGTGTTAATAAAGCTTACAGAAGAAAATAAGAGAATGAAAGCAGCATATCAGGAGGTATCCATTGATATGACAAAGCTGTTTTATAAAGGTTTTTCTGATGATGAGGTAAATGAATTTGAAAGTTATTTGAACAGAATTTATACGAACCTTACTGAGTAAGTGGATAATTAGTCTATTTTAAGAAAGGGGTAAACAAAAATGGCAAGTGAGAATGGACTTGACAATGCAATTAAGTCAGCAAAATTGTTTGCAGCAAGTGAGAAAGAGAAGTCAGATTTAGATGAGGTTTTAGCAGAATCGTTAGAACTGGTGGAATGTTGTACAAACGCAATGGTAGGTTCAAATGGTGATGACGGGTATCCAAATATTAAAGCGATGATCAAAGTAGAGGCTGAAGGGATAAAAACCATTTGGTTCAGTACGAATACTTCATCAAAACGAGTATCTCAGTTTAAACAGAACAAGAAGGCTTGTGTTTATTTTGTTAACGAGGATAACTATAAAGGATTAATGCTAGTTGGAGATATAGAGGTGCTATCCGATATTGAGTCAAGAAAGCATCTTTGGAGTGAGGGCTGTGAAGTATACTATCCTCTGGGTATAGAAGATCCTGATTATTCTGTGCTGCGATTTACAGCAAAATGGGGTAATTATTACCATGGCTTGAAAAATGTAAGCTTTGATGTTTAGATAACCGGGTGGCGCCTCCAGAAAAGAATCCCTGAGAGTTTGAACATGATTTTCTGGATGAGAATGAGATCACTTTTTATAAAAACCGAAATAACAAGATGTACATAAAGTGGACAGCGATATGTAATTCTCCGGGGATGGAACAGTTAAAAATCCATATCGATACCGGTATTGAGTTTCTCGGGTTTAATCTAAATAAAATGAATGAAGACTATATAAAAAAGAATATTCAATTTGACCTGAAAGGTTTATGCTTTTATGAACAAGATAAAGTGCTTTACTTAGTGCCGGAATAAATAAATTGATTGATCTGGGGGTTGATTTATGCAGGAGATTTTACATTTAAATGTCAAATATACGCTGAAGGACTTGAAGGAGTTCCCCCCTATATTGTTTGTCAACATACTTCTCTAGGAATTAAAACTATTCCCTAGCTTTACCGCCATATTATGGGGCTCTATTTACCTCTTCTTTTGAGCTCGTATCTGGCCTCTGGGTTACAATCAAGCTTCATTTAATAATCTGGAGGCGCCACTAGGATTCGAACTGAAGGACTCTTCTTCGGTAAAGTATTTTGCCGATGGATGTGTCCTATGGGCTTTATCATGGAATTGATGCTCGGAAATAATAGTGATGAAAAACAGCTGCAGTTATATAACTACCATAAGCTAGGCTGTCCCATAGCTTGGGTAACTGGTTTCATGAATAGATTCAGCTTGTTTAGGATTAAGAGGGATGCAAATAGTTGCTCAAAATGCCTTGCATGTGTGGAAAAGTGCCCGACAAAAAGCTTGAAATATAAAGCCTGATTAAAGTGTCATACATTAGGTAAAGGCTCCTGAGGGAGCCTTTACTGATCTTAATTCTTTAATTTATCGACTAATTCCTGAAGCGGTTCCTTTAAAGTGCTGAACTCAACTCCTTTTGCCGTTGCATAGTCCTTTACTGTTCTACTGGTATCGGGCATCTTATCGTTTATGATATTTTCGATATCTTCCTTCTTTACGCCCCAATCCAGTAATACTTTAAAAGTCGTGCTGCCCTTGATGATCCCGTCTGTATTTTCAGTCCCGGAATTCACGGCTGCTGGCTCTGTATCCAGGGGTGTAACTGTATGGCTTTCCAGATATGTTAATTGTTCGTCGATAAGCTTTGCTTTACTTTTAAGAATACTTACAGCAGGTTTGGGCAAATATGTGGCATTGTTTAGGGTTATAGGCAGTGATTTGTATAAAGAGACAAAAATCCTTACCGAATCGGTACCTACTTCTTTACCTTCTGCAGAGGATGCAGCATAGATTGCCTCAAGCTCTTTACACTGGAAGGCTTCATATTTGCTTTCATCTTTTACTGCAAACGCTTTTCCAAGATCCTCAAGAGGAATTCCGAATAATTCGCTTATTTCGCCAAAGGTATACGAACCTCTTATATCAGCCGGGTTATATTCACCTGCGAATTCTCCAGATGCATAACGAGCAGGTTCTTTTGTATTTACAGTGTTCCAGAGCCCCAGTACTGATGTGAGGGCTATCCCGCCAAAAATTATGATGAAAATGATCATAGCAATGTGTAATGTTTTTACCTTCATTTGCGAGCACCTCCCGCGCTGAAATTTACAGTATCATTGATGGGGCAAGCCGATTCACTGGTACATTTCATACAGCTTATACACTGATGATTTTTCACAGTATTTGACCCGGATACCTTGATGTTCATGGGACAAGCTTTGTCACATGCTTTGCAGCTTATACAGGTTGGGGCATTGCGCCGTATCTTGAATATCCTTATCAAATTGAAAAGTCCGAGGAAGGCACCATAGGGACATGCGTACTTGCACCATGGACGTTCAATGACAAGTGAAAGCAGTATAGTTACTGCCAATATAATATATGCGGTCAGAGCTACTTCACCTGTCCAGAAATTGAAAAGAGCGTAATAGGGGTCAATTCCCTGAAACATTAGCTTGGCAGTGGCAGCGGTATTGTAGAGGACTAGTCCGAGAAGGATATACCTGGTATAACGCAGATATTTATCAATTCCTGCAGGAATAATATTGTTGTAATGCTTTTTAAAAAGCTTACGGCCAATTTTACCAAGCCATTCCTGAAAGCTCCCGAAGGGACAAACCCAACCGCAGATCAGCGGACCGAAGCCGATGGCAAGAATAATGCTTATAGTCATTAGAATGAAAGAGGATTCGTGGATCTTCTGGACAAAGGTTCCTGCAGTTAATAATTCATAGATGGAAACAACACCGCCAAAGGGGCAGATTGCGTGAAGGGATGCCTCAGATAGCAGGGGTATTGCAAAGCCAGCCTCGGAGAGGCTTTTACTTATCGAGATCGACAGTACAAGTGCGAAGAAGAATATTTGCACAGCTAGTCTGATCCATGTATTTTTCTTCTTTGTTTTTGCTGAGGGCTTGGTTTGTGGTTTTATTTGTGTATCCATAAAATCGCGGCCTCCTTATTTGTCTAAATTATTGCGGAATGCATTTTCCTTTGAAGTTGATTAATCATTTCTTGCATTTTTAATATACATTTCATTTGTGATGAAAGTTTGATAGGACAATGAAAAAACAACGAAACAAAGTGTAGCCTATTATAGAGATAAATCAATAGTTAAACTATACTATCTCAAAAGTCGGTGGACTCTTTTGATGGCTTAAGGATAATAGTACAGATTATGGATGTCAAGGAATAAGAGATAATTTACAACCAAGCCCTCCTGACACAATAGTAAGAATAGAAAATTATCAATACTATGGCATTGATTGACAAGTAATGGTATTATTAGATAATAACTAATTATCTTGACAAGATAGTATTGGCATAACTGCCTGGAGGTCATGTATGTACGACAACGAAATAGAGAAGCTAATCAGCAAAACTGCCATCTTTGAAAAGCTGTACCAGGATATCAGATTTGTCGATCCAGTGGCTAAGAAAGTACTGATTTATAAAGACAATATTGTGCATGAAATTGGTACGAAGTGCTTTGATTTCTGGCAAAAAAATATGGTTTGCAACAATTGCATATCTATGCGCGCATATCATGAAAACAAAACCTTTATGAAGGTAGAGCATACACCTGACAAAATATTTGTGGTGGTAGCTGTTCCATTTGAGCTTAACAACAGGCGAATAGTAATAGAGTTACTGAGTGATGCAACAAATAGCTTTATTTATGAAGATTTAGTTAACAGAAATTCCAGTGAAGTCTATACAATGATAGATAACTTGAATAATCTTGCTTTAAGAGATCCATTGACCGGTATCTTTAACAGGCGGTACATAAATGATAAGCTTCCTATAGACATTTTGAATACTGCTCTGCTGGAACAGGAGATATCTGTTATCATGGCTGATATTGACTTTTTCAAAAAAGTCAATGATACCTATGGTCATCTGGCAGGAGATGAAGTACTGAAAAACTTTGCTTCTGCTCTTTCCGGCTGTATGAGAAGAGAAAGTGACTGGGTGGCGCGTTTCGGCGGAGAAGAATTTTTGATTTGCCTGCCGGGTGCGGATTTGGAGAAGGCAAGGGAGACAGCGGAAAAAATGAGATCGAAAGTGGAAGCTGATGAAATCGAATGGAACGGCAATAAAATAAAAATTACTTCAAGCTTTGGTATTTGCTCGGCTAGGCCGGCACAAGGGAGCAGCGCAGAAAGTTTGATAGATGCCGCAGACAAGAAGCTTTATACAGCCAAGGCCAATGGAAGGAATAGGGTGGAGTACTGAGGTAAGCGACTTATAGAGCACAAGGGGATCTTATACTTACAGATCCCCTTGTGCTCTACTTGTGTAAGGAGGTTGTATTATTGAAACACTGCTGATATAAGATAATTTAAGTGTTATAAAGCCGCCAGATCACCATAGCAGCCTGCTGCATAGTAAAGGTGCCCTTCGGATCAAGGAGCTTGTTATGGCCTACCAGAAAGCCTGCTTTTACAAGCATTGCCAGGCTGCCCTTTGCATAAGGCGATATTTTTCCTGTATCGCTGAACTTGTTCAAATCAGATATGCCGCCTGCTGAGTAATCCTTGTTAACTGCTTTTAATGCTCGTGCCACCATAGTTGACATATCCTGCCGGGTTATGCTCTGTTTCGCTCCAAGCTTGTTGTTCCCGATTCCGGTAGAAATTCCGTATTCTTTGGCAATAGCGGCCGCTTCATAATAAAAGTCTGTAGGCTTCACATCCGAGAAATTACTTTCACTTGTACCCTGAAGATCCAGTGCTGTTATCAGCAGATACAGGAATTCTCCTCTGGTAATATTTCTATTGGGGTTAAAAGAGCTTCCTTCTACCCATTCATAGAAGCCTTTGGACGCAAGTGTTTCTATCTCTGCTTTAGCATAAGACTTGGCCAGGTCATTGTAAGTTCTCTCTACATATACGGCTGCATATGTACTAAAATGTGTAACAGTGAAGGTCAGCTTTTTAGTAGTTGGGTCGTATCGGCCGCTGGGTACTGAAACAGCATTACCCTTTCCGTCAATGTACCATACTACGATATGATTCGGGTTTTTCATTTCCTTTGCAGTCGGTGTATAATCCAGTGATACCTTTACCGGTGCCTTTTTGTTTTTCCAATTGATCTTTTTTCCGTCAACATAGGCAGTCAAATTGATCATCGGGCGATTACCGATTTTACTGGCAAGCTCTTTTGTAAGCTGTGAACGATCTGCATTGGTTATGGATATCCCCACATTTTGCTTCTTGCTGGTTGTGCTTGCGATGAACATATTTCCGGGGATTGTGACTGAAGCGATAGGCGTATTAATCTCATACAACTCTTTAGCAGCTCCATTCCGGAAAAGCTCCGCTGGGATTTCCTGAAGGTATGTATTGGCGTTTGCTGTTTCAGGGACTATCAATGTCACAGTCTTCTTTCCGCTCTTGTCTGATACTGCCTGTTTCAAAGCGTCCTTCAACTGTTCGGTGTTAACTATAGTTTTTGCTGTTCCTGCTGTTACGGTTGGTTTTTGTGTAATTACCGGCGGAGGATTATTAGTGCCACCTGAAGGGTTGGTACCACCGCCAGCACCACCGGACGGATTAGTGCCGCTGCCATTACCGCCGGACGGATTAGTGCCGCTGCCATTACCGCCGGACGGATTAGTACCGCTGCCATTACCGCCGGACGGATTAGTGCCGCTGCCATTACCACCTGACGGATTAGTGCCGTCGCCAGTGCCACCTGACGGAATTGGGTTTGGCACAACAGCTTTGCTGAATTCATCCGCACCTATGTCTGGCTTGACTTCACGGGTGTTTCTGTCAATATCCTCTGTTACTTCTGTCAGCTGCACACCCTGGTTAATAGCGCCAGTTGCAGCCTCTGTCAGGTGAAGGTCGCCCGAGGAGGCATTGACAACATATACCGAAGACAAATTGCCACTGAGATTATGTTCATTCCGGCTGATGGTGAGGTTATTGTCAAATACAAGCCTTCCAAAAACAAGATTGTTGACCATCTGGGTGTTGGTGATGTTTTGGATGAAACGAATTCCTCTGCCCTCTGAACTGTTGTTCAGCTGCCAGACTGTATTATTGTAGATTTTCACATTGTCGACATCGGAGCATTCAATGCCTGCGTCACTCTGGTAACCTGGTTTGCTCCCCGGCAGAATGAAATTGTTTTTGACCAGGGCTTCTTTCACATGGAATCCTCCGCCAAGGCTTGAACCCGGCAGACCAAGTGTGATTCCTCTGTCGCAGTTGATGATGCGGTTGCGTTGTATTGTCAGGTTTTCGGAGAAATGCCAGATCATAATGGCTGAGCGCCCTTCTCCGGTAACTCCCTGAATGTTGTGAAATTCATTATCTTCAATTACCCAGTCGTCCAGCGACATCATATCGATCGCACTGGTATAATTTCCGTCAAAGTGCCATCCTCCTGTGGCTGGCGGGGTGACGGTATTTTCAAAATAGCAGTTCCTGATAGCTCCGCCTTTGATCCGCTTTGTGTTGGAATTGCTGTCCTTTGTTCCTTTAATATGGCGTGTGCCGATATCAATGAAGTGGCAGCTTTCAATGATTATTGCATTTGGGTTCGAATCACCGTCGAGTTCCAGCTTGATACCATAACCATGAGCCTGTGTAAACGTCAAACCGGATATGCTTATATTATTACAGTCTCCGATTCGCAGTATGTCATCAAGCTCATCGTAGGAACCTGTTCCTGTGAAATTTGTCCGCCCGCGTAAGATCACCTTAGCAGGGTTGCCGGATTGGCTTCTGATGGCAATATTGTCTACATTGTTCAGAATAAGAGGATTGCCGTTTTTATATTCGCCGTCGGCTATTACTATAGTATCCCCATCCTGTGCATTGCTTATAGCGTTTCGCAGTTCTGTGATCGTTGTAACTCTTACATTACGTTCCTGCGGGGGAGTGTTGTCCATGTTCCTGACCGTTATTACAACATCCTCGGTATCAGTTAGCTTTCCATCGCTCACTGTAAAGCGGATCTTATAGGTCCCGCTTTGATTATTGCCGGGTGTCCAGCTAAAAGCACGGGTACTGGCATTGAAGCTGATGCCGGCCGGCAGCGTTGTCGGTGAAACCGGACTTATCGAATAGGTCAACTTATCTCCGGAATTACGGTCTGCTGCATTGACGGTAAAGGAAAGATTCGCACCTTCGTTAACCGTTTTTGCCCCGATCGGTCCGAGTACAGGGGCATAATTTTGCTGCCCTGAAGGGGTGTTGTAGTTAATCTCCAGGGTCGGGCGTATTTCCTGCAGCCCGTTTTCGGAAGAGATTAGTTCCAGAGCTTTCCAGGCCTCCATGTGCTGCAGCATAAACCCATGATTTGGTGAACCATTCAGCCATACCAGTACTTGATTTGTAACATCGGCTACGATACATTCCTCACCTGCGGCCATCGTGCCGGTGAAAATAGCTGCATTGCCATAGGTCAGCCCATCATTCCATACAATACCGGAATGATTCCCGTTATTCCAGGTTCCTGTGCCTTCCTTCCAGGCACCGGTTATAGTATAGATTTCATAATCAATATCCGATGTAACAGGTGAGCCTGTCCAAAGCTTTAGCTTTACTGAAGTAATATCGGTTTTGTCAACCCCTGACAGATCAAAGCGGATAAGTCCCATTGTTCTATTAACTACATCGTCGTTATAAATATTCATACCAGACCCCCCTCCGAAGTTATCGTCTCCTCCCCAAAGCTGTGAGATATATGTATCCTGCACAGCAGAGGGATTTTCATTGGTGCGTCTGATAATTACTTTTGGATATTCGCTGGCTAAGATGCAGTAATGTGCAGTCGGTCCCCATGAGTTGCCATTACTGCCCCGAACATGGAAATACCAGGTCCCGTCGGAAGGGATATTAACATTAACGGTCGCTGAACTGCCTTCTGCCACAGTGTCCGTCGTTGTATAGGGGTTTGAGTCCAGGAGCCAGCTATAACTTGCCGGTATAGGCCCACTGTCATGGCTTATTTTGAATACCGCGTTAAGTCCCGCGGTCAATGTTTTATATGGGTGGGTCGTAGAAGAGACCATAAGAATGGGTGCCTGCGTACCGTCTGCAGGTTCGTTGTCGAATACGATCCTCTTTAACTTTTCAGCCATGTCCAGCGTCAAAACGCTTCTGATATTATAACCATCATTCCGCAGCGAAGCATCAGAAAGGTCTCCGGAGCCATAGGTGTGGGAGGGATGGACGCCATCTCCCAAAAGGGCTGAACTCCAGTCATTGGGGTGCAGTTCCATAAACAAGCCGTACAGATCAACCAGTGGAATGTTCATTTCCCGGGCTACACGGCGAATGACTGTGTTGGCTTCCACGACCTTCTGGTCATAGTTTGCGCGAGGGGGGATAGTACTTAGTACAGGAACGATTCCCTCATCGATATTGATCTGGATAAAACGCTCCAGATTAGTTTCAAAGGACTGTGCATTCCACGAGGTGATATCGTTTGTGCCAAACATGGTCAGTGACCAGGACGGGTTTGCTGCCGTAATGCTGTTATCGATGGCTGCAAGGCCGTTTGTGATCCTCCAGCCGGAATCATTGCCATAGCTTCCGCCCTTGAAATTGTGTAACGGGTTGTTGTTTGAATTTGCTGAGGCGCCCATCCACATTAAAATTGGTTCATAATCGTGACTGTTGGAGGGAGGTGTGTCGATCATACCCCAGCTTGCCATGCTTCCGAGGTAAGCCTGTGAATTAGTGATGCTGTCGCCCCATTGCCCGAGTACGCCTTCTTTTCGCCCCTTAGCATCGCCCCGGAGCTTGATAGCTCGGAGATTTGCTTTCATTGAAGCGTCTATTGCCGGAGTATATTTCAACCTGAGGTCGTACAGACTTGCTGTACCATTGGAAACTGTAATCACAACATCCTCAGAATCCGTCAGTTTTCCGTCGCTGACAGTAATACGGACGGTAAAGGCTCCACACTGATTTTGCCCGGGTATCCAGCTAAAAGCGCCATTGCCGGTGTTGAAGCTGATGCCGCTTGGCAATGCCGCCGGTGAAACCCCGCTGATGGAATAGACAAGGATATCGCTTCTGTCAGGATCGCTTCCGCTGGCTGTGAAATTCAGCGTTGAACCTGAAGAAACCGCTTTTGCTCCGATTACAGCAAGCACAGGAGGCTGATTTTGAATAGCAGTGGAGCTGCCTCCGGTGCTTCCGTCCCAGCCTGCAAGCCGTGCCCACAGATACCAGGCTGCGTAGGCCTTCATATTCGCGTTGAGCGGCTGGCTATGCGCCGAGCCGCAGCTGTACCAGTCCACATTCCGGGTATGGCTGTTTTGCCAGGCTGTTGCCCAGTTTTTATCCCTTGAACCGTTCCCGTCTGAGTCATAGTCGCAATTGTCATTGACTGCCTTATTCATATAATAGTTGCCATCCGGATCATAGCTTTCGATATCGGCATAATCAAACAGGATCTTATTATTTGTCAGGCAGTATTGGCGGATCTGCTCATTTCTACGATGAAGATTGCCATTTTCTCCGGATCCGTCAGTATGACCTGTCATATAAACAAATTCGACATTGGGATAATCTTTTTCCAACTGGCTCATGGTGCTCAGATAGGTGTTGATGGTTGCCTCCGAGGAGCCACTGACTTGTCCGCACCAGGACCACATGACCACGTTGATGTTCGGATGTCTGCTCAAATAATCGCGTGTGATGCTGGGCCAACCTGAATTACCCAGATCGGCGCTGTATGTATCGGCCAGGTGCAGCGCTCCATTGCTGCCGTCCGGATTCCAGGCATAAGCGCTTCCCTTGAAGCCTGCCAGACCGGTCATGCCGTCAGAAACCTGGCTGCCATGGGAGGTATGGTTGTAATAGATATGAAGGTTGGTCTTTGCCTTGTTGATCCATTCTGCCGGTATGGCTTCCAAATCAGCCAGAGTGGCATTGCTGTGATCCGCAACGATAGCCGAAGAAGTGCCTTCTGCGGCGCTTGCGGCTAATGGCGGACATAAAAGTGTTATCAGAATTACTGCAATAAGAAGGGTCGACAAAAAAGATTTAAGCCTTTTCACTTCAAAAACCTCCATTTTATTCGAATTACATTAGCATTTTAAAGTTATTCTATAGATAAAATGTAGAAAATTATAAGATGAAATATATTTATGCAAGATGAGTATATCACAGAAAAAAGTACTGAAATATTACAAATGTATTAAAATGGCATAATTATAAGATAAAGTGATATTTGCACTAAGAAAAATGATTTTTGCACAAAAGTAAGTGACTTTAGCCTACTAAGATATGACCGGGATATTCACCCGGACCATAAATCCTTCCTGGTCCTCAAAGGAACAGAAGCTGATTGTTCCGTGAAGTTTCTGCACCCGCTCTTCCATGCCAGTAAGCCCTGTCCCTTTTGCATAGTTCGGACAGCCTTTGCCATTGTCTACGATATAAAGCTCAATCGTACCTGCCTTCATTTTAATAGATATGGTTATCCTGTTTGCCTTCCCATGCTTGATTGCGTTGGTCACCGATTCCTGACAGACCCTGTAGATGGTGTTGATGACACTTTCGCTGCAGCAGCTAAGGTCGTCCATTGAAGCTGTTTCCAGAATGATTCCGGTTTCGGAGAGCCTTGACGCAAGTATGCTCAGCCTATTAATTATGCTGTGATGTTCTGCTCTGGAACAGCATGTCGAGGAGAGGTCAGCCGTATCCTCCACAGCTGATTCCCGAATTCGTGAGGCTGCTATTTCATTCAAACTGCAGGTGATCTCATTTGCAGCCTGCTCGATCCTCCTAACGGCAACGGACTTGTCACTACAAAGCAGTTTGTTGCTTTCCATTGTATTGAGCGCAAGGATCAGTGAATGGCCCATTACATCATGGATCTCTTTGACCAGAAGATTCCGCTCACTCAATATTGTCAGCTTCTTTGTATCCTCGGAAAGCATTTTTATACTTTCATTCATCTCTTCAAGGTATTGATTTTTCTCTGACAGACGTTCAATGGCAGAAAAGATTTCGGTATTGTCGTGAATGATAATGATGGTTTTTCTTGAAGGCAACAACCTTGATTTTATCGGCTTTACTGAAACAGTGTAGTATTTCGTACCATTTTCCTGTTCGAACCTCATATCTGTTTTACTGCCGATCCACTTTGTAGGTTTGTGCTCGGGCTCTTCCAGATATCTTTCAAGGATGTCCTCCAGTGTATTTTCTTCAAGCAGCCCGCACGCTTTGTTTTTGAATAAGATATTTCCATTCCTGCTAACTATCAGCAGTGCATCTGTGTACATCTCTATACCGAGCTTGCTACCAACTGATATCGTATCAAACATGCCATATTTGTAAGCGCCGATGAAATATACGTTAAAGCCTGCCAGAATAAGGATAGGAAAAATATCAACCGGCATTTTGATGATTTTTAGCAGGAACATGTGCAGCAACAGTATGCTGACGAGAGCCAAAACAGATGAAAAAATTCTGTAAGCTTTGTTGTCAAGCTTTCCTATCCAGTATTTCATGATACTAAGCATGCCGAACATTTCAACTATACAGCCTGATCCCATGATGATGTAGAACAGGGGCCCGAAAGTGCTGCTGCTGGTTGTCATTTCTTTTATAAACAAGTGATGGGATGGATCTGTAATAATGATCAATGTACCTGTAGCGATATAGATTATTACCAGTACCAAGGTTGTGATTCTTAACAAGTCTCTGAAATTAATGTGGACATATAGTATAAAAAGCACATCTAAAAAGAGTTTGAATATATATGTTCCAGCTATACAGTACCAGCGTACACCAAAGCCGGGTGCCAGCATTGATATAAAATCGCCTGTAAATATCAGAATAATTAGCGCATGCACTATGCAATAGAAATAAAGTACCCTTGTTCGTTTTGAGTTGATGAAGATATAAAAAAGAAATCCGTTCATTACGGTAACAAAAAGAAGATGGATGACCAATTCGATCTGCAGCCGCAATATAGATGACACTTCCATACTTAACTCCTGTCAGATCAGATTGTTCCTGAGTGCATACATCACAAGCTGAGCTCTGTTTTCAACACCAGCCATCTCGATGATTTTAGTGATCCTGTTTTTGACCGTTCCTTCAGCGAAGCACATAATTCCCGCTATTTCACTGTTTGACCTGCCTTCGCTTACAAGCCGGATTATTTGAAGATCCTCTTCTTTTGTAAACGGATCATGCTGATATTCTTTACCGGAGAGGTTTCCATTGAGTATGGAATGCATGACAAGAGGGCTGGATACCATATACCCCCAGTATACACAACGGATCAGTACGGACAGCTTATCTGGAGGTGTGTCTTTAAGCAGGTAACCATCCGAGCCCGAATTAAAACAATCGACAATATACTTATCATCCTCCAGTGAAGTGAGCATAATTACTTTGGTTTCGGGACAGTTGTTTTTTATTTGCTTTGCAGCAGTAATACCATCCATCACAGGCATCCTTATATCCATCAGCACGACATCCGGCTTTTGTTCATTGCATAGGTTTACTGCCTGCTGTCCGTTATATGCGACCCCCACAACCTCTGTTTCATTGTCCTTCTCCAGCATCATTCGCAGGCTTTCTGATAACAGTGCATGATCATCAGCGATTAATATGCGCATATTGATACCTCATCCATGATAGAGTATTTATCAGACTGAGACATGGAGTACCTTGACAGTTCTCCGTATCTCATCGATAGTTTCCCGAGTTATCCTTATCATCCTGTCGTTTTCTGTTTCAAACACTGACATATCCTCTTGCGCGTTTCCAGCCGAATATTTTTCCATTGTCTTAATGCTCTTATTTAATTGTTTTAGATAATCTCGTGCAATTCCGTTTACAATACCCATGATCCTCTCGTGCTCTTCCTCGGCAGCCAGCCGTCTGGCGATCCTGGCATATTGCCTTTGCGCTTCGAGAGCGGCCTTCAGCTGTTGGTTTTGATTATCAAGCTGCTCATACAGCTTTTTGTATTGGGTGATATCATTAAAGACGAAAATACGCCCCATGTATTTCTTTTTTCGGACAATAGGACACATTTTCCAGGAGAACACGGTATTGTCTTGCGAATATGGTATTATTTCGCCCTCAAATATGTTCAATGTATTTTCATCCAGACATGTTTCCCTGAAGTTTTCAGGTATAAGACCTGATTTATCTATCATTTCATCTATTCTGTGAAGGAATCTGATTATATTGCCGCGGTCAGCAGCGATGCTGATGTAACAGGGCTTTTCCTGACTGTCAAAGACAACTGTTGTTTCATTCACATTTCCAATTATGTCACGTGTTATTTGCCTGTCCCTTGATAAGGCATACCAAAGATATATAACAGCACAGGTGCTTGCTATTATAAAACAGATACCGATTATGTAATACCAGAACATGCTCATGTTCATTAATTCACCATAAGAAGGCTGCATAACAAATCCTTTCAGGCAGGGTTATTATATACAAATTTCATAGTTTATTGTATCATATTATCATCCAAATTAACATAAAGATGTCGGCATATGTATTATTCGGCATCAGCATTGATTACACTATCAGTAAACAGGGTATATTATACTAAAAGCTTACATGGGGGGAAATGGATGGATATTCAAAATATTTTGTTTGCTTTCGGCCTTACGCTTTTTGCCGGGTTGTCAACAGGAATAGGCAGCGCGCTTGCATTTTTTACAAAAAGGACAAATACGAAGTTTTTATCTATTGCGCTTGGCTTTTCGGCAGGAGTCATGATTTATGTATCCATGATCGAGATCTTTGTCAAAGCAAAGGATTCACTTGTTGAGGCTTTAGGCAAAACCGGAGGTTCATGGGCTACTGTCGGTGCTTTCTTTGGCGGTATATTCCTTATAGCGGCCATTGACAAGCTTGTACCCTCAGGTGAGAATCCTCACGAGATGAGGAGGATTGAGGAAATAAACAATAATAACGCAGATGTCGATCGCAGCAAGCTGATGCGGCTGGGAACGTTTACTGCTCTTGCAATTACGATCCATAACTTCCCCGAAGGACTGGCGACCTTTACCTCTGCCTTGAAGGAGCCTTCATTAGGAATTGCGATAGCAGTGGCAATAGCTATCCATAACATCCCGGAGGGAATCGCGGTATCCTTTCCGGTCTACTTTGCCACCCAGAGCCATAAAAAAGCCTTCAAGCTTTCATTTCTGTCGGGTTTATCCGAGCCGTTGGGAGCTATTATAGGGTATTTGCTCCTATACAGATTTTTCAATGATGTAGTTTTTGGAGTATTATTTGCTTCAGTGGCCGGCATTATGGTTTTCATTTCGCTTGATGAGCTTCTGCCAACAGCAAGGGAGTATGGGGAGGCTCACCTTTCGATCTATGGGCTGATAGCGGGTATGATGGTCATGGCAGTTAGCTTGCTGCTTTTCATTTAGATTGCGGGCAGCTTCACTATAAAGGTCGTGCTTTCATTCTGCCTGCTCTCGGCATATATTTTGCCTTTGTGTTGATCAATGATGGCTTTTGCGATGGATAAGCCGAGTCCATGTCCGCCAAGCTTGGTGGAACGTGATTTATCGATTCGGTAGAACCTGTCGAATATCTTTTTAAGGTGTTCCTCAGCGATGCCTTCACCTGAATTTTTTACAGACAGCATCAGGTCGTTATTCTGCCGGGCAAGCTTTACTGTAATGAAGCCGTTGCTATTCGTGTACTTGACAGCATTGTCCAGAAGTATCATTACTACCTGCTTGAATTGCTCATCATTACCATAAGCAGTCAGCTTCGGCTCTATTTCATAGTCCAGGCTTATGTTGTGTTCGTATATTACGGCTTCCATTGTCAATATTACGTTTTCCAAAGCCTCGCTAAGGTTGAATTTCGAATAGGCAAGCTCTATTTCCGAATGATCCATTTTTGCAAGGTATAGCAGGTCATTTGTCAGCTTGGTCATCCTTTCGGCCTGCGATTTGATATAGTTGAGCCATTTTGCCTGATTGTCTATAGTATCCTGGCTATTTGACAAAAGCACATCGACATTGGTGTTTATCACGGCAAGCGGGGTCTTGAGCTCATGGGAGGCATCGGCTATGAATTCCTTCTGTCTGTCAAACGCTTCTTTAACAGGCTTTATAGCACGGTTGGCGAAGAATCGGCTTATGAAGAAAATAATGATAAACATGAAAAAGGCAACTAGCAGAAACGTATATATAAGGTTCGTGAGGATAGCCTGCCGCGAGGTTGTATCCAAGAATACAAGCCTGTAGCCGTCAGGTGTCCGATTTATGATAAAGGTCCAGTGTTCCCCGTCTAGATTAAAATCTCCGCGGTCCTTGCTTTGTGAGACAGCTTCAGCCTTTGCTGTTTCGTACAGGTCGTCGTTTGTTTCAAAGGAAGTTGACTTGTCCGTAATATTCCATTGAGCGTCCGTCGCTATCGAAAATGAAACCGAACGATTGCGGAAAGGCTTGATGCCGCTTTCACGGGCAGGTAGAGGAATGTTGGGATCCATGGGCCTCAGAGGTATGCTGCGGTCGTTGTAGGATTCCTGGATTTTTCTGAGCTCCATATCAATTCCGGAGCGGACATCCCTGTAGGTTATCAGATAAATTGAGATAAAGGCGATGACCATCATAACCGATATAGTCACAAGATTTAAGACCAGAAATCTGTTTCTCAGCTTTCTAAACACTGTTTCACCTCCAAAATATAGCCCACGCCCCTTACGGTCGTTATGGCTGTTGAAGAGCCCAGGAAGGCCAGCTTTTTCCTTAAAAATGATATATATACCTCGACATTGTTATGCTCTGCATCTGAGTCAAATCCCCACAGCTTTTCAATTATCAGTTCCTTTGATGTAACCGCTGTGCTCCTCTTGATAAGAAGCTCCAGCAGCTCGCTTTCCTTTAGTATTAGCTTTATCTCTTTGGCGCCTGAAGACAACTTGAGTACCGATGTATTTAGCTCAATATCACCGAATTTCAATGAATTGTCGGGCAAAACCTCTCCTCTGCGCCTGGAGGCTGCTCTTATCCTTGCGAGCAGCTCTTCGCTGGCAAAGGGCTTTGCAAGGTAGTCATCGGCTCCGCTGTCAAGCCCCTTGACCTTGTCGGATATTTCCCCCTTCGCTGTCAATAATATGACCGGCGTGGAGATACCTTCCTTTCGGATATTTTTCAGCACGCTCAGGCCATCCATTCCCGGCAGCATTATATCCAGTATGATCATATCATATATTCCGCTCAAAGCGTTATCCAGGCCTGTGATACCGTCATTGGCCGTGTCTGTGGCATAATTGCTTTTTCTGAGTATCTGGGCTAATGCCTCGGCAAGATGAAGTTCGTCTTCAATAATAAGTACCCTCAATTTCTTTGCCTCCAGCTTCTTTATTCAAAATCTACCTTAATTATATCATAGGTTAGCTTAAATCTACCTTAAACGGACCTGAAGCAGGGGAGAGAACAAAAATTCCTGAGATAATCGATTATTTAAGGTGTGTTTAAGGTTCGGCAAATAGAATAAAAGCATGAAGCAGGGAAAGGAGAATTGCAGTGGCTATTGAGGTTTTTAACAGATACGAGAGTAAATACGTTATTGACGATGCTGCATATAAAGCACTTCATGACGAACTGCTGCAATATATGGAGCTGGATAGCTATAATAAAAAATATGATTTTTATACCATATGCAACATCTATTTTGATACAAGGGATAATGCATTGATCAGGAGGTCCCTGTCAAAGCCGCAATATAAGGAGAAGCTCCGCCTCAGATCTTACGGAGTGCCTGGACAGGATTCAAAGGTGTATCTTGAGATAAAGAAGAAATTCAACGGGGTGGTCAATAAAAGGAGAACAGCTTTAACACCGAAGGAGGCATATGAGTTCACAAGCACAGGGCAAAAGCCCGAAATAAAGGATTATATGAACAAGCAGGTAATAAATGAGATCGAATATATATTAAAGCTTTATGATCTGGAACCCAAGCTGTATCTGGCATATGACAGGAAGGCACTGTTCAGCAGGGAGAACCGGGACCTGAGGATTACCTTCGATACTAATATAAGGACAAGAAGAGAGGACCTGAGACTCGAAAGTGGTGATCACGGGGAGGCATTATTGAGAGAAGGACAGTGGCTGATGGAAATCAAGGCGGAAAAAAGCCTGCCGGTTTGGCTGTGTCATTTATTATCCGAACACAGGATCTTTAAAACAAGCTTCTCAAAATATGGCAGGGAGTATTATAAATACTTGAGCAGTATTCACGAAACGAAAGGAGATAAAAGCGTATGCTTGAATCATTTTTCAGTACAACAGCAGCTGATACCTCAATATCTTTGATCAATGCTCTGATGGCAATATGTGTATCTTTTATTTTGGGAGGAATAATTAGTCTGACCTATATGAAGACCAGCAACAAAAACATGTACTCACGCAATTTTGCACTTACGCTGATAATGACCCCATCAATAATTGCTATAATAATATTGCTCATTGGCAGTAATATTGCCAGAGCGTTCAGCCTTGCCGGTGCATTTTCGATCATCAGGTTCAGAAGCGCTCCAGGAGACCCTAAAGATATTGCTTATGTGCTCTTTACAATGGCGGCAGGCTTAGCCTGCGGAGTTGGCTATTTTGGGTATGCTGCTATTTTCACAGTCATCCTTTGCGCGCTTATGTTCTTACTGAACGTTTTGAATTTCGGCGAAAGAAAAACATCACAGAAGCTGTTGAAGATTACAATTCCGGAGGATCTGGATTATGAGGGCGCTTTTGATGATGTGTTTACAGCCTATACTGCAGAACACGAACTAAAAAAAGTGAAGACAGCTGACCTGGGGTCGCTATATGAACTGGTTTATACGGTGACGATGACAAATACGGCCAGCCAGAAAGAATTTCTTGATGCGCTGCGGTGCAGGAATGGAAACTTGAATATAACACTGTCGATGTGCGCTGAGCCCTCGGATTATTCACATTAGGCAAGCCACAATGCAACAAAAATCAATAAAAAGGAGAGTTGACTTATGAACATCAAATCAATTTATAGAAAAATAGCAGCAATTATACTAAACTTGTCGATCCTGACTGCATGCAGCAATCCTGCAGGCTGGAACGACACAGGTACCCAGCAGGATACTGCAGTGCAGACCGGCACCGACACGGGTACCGGCACCGACACGGGTACCGGTACAGGTACAAGTACCGTAGAAAGCTCAGGTGCAAACACAATGAAAGTTACAAGCGATATGGTTACCTTCGACGAAGATGACTATTACAGCGACTGGAAGGATGACAGCCCCAATTACATCGAGCTGTCCGGAGCAAGCGCAGCTGTGACCGGCAAAGGCGCTACAGTAGATGGCGGAAAGCTCACTATATCAGAGGCGGGGACATATGTTATCGGCGGTAAGCTCAATAACGGCCAGATAATCGTGGATACGGAGGACAAAGGAGTCGTAAGGCTGGTTTTGAATGGAGCGGAAATCAATTGCAGCAACAGTGCGCCTGTTTATATAAAGAATGCAGAGGAAACCATTGTTTCGCTGCAGGATAGTACTCAAAACATACTGACTGACGGTGAAAATTATGTTTACTCCGATGCTGCAGAGGAAGAGCCTGATGCGGCGCTGTTCAGCAAGGATGACCTGGTCATCAATGGAAGCGGAACATTAATGGTTAATGGAAATTTCAAAGACGGAGTCAAATGTAAGGATGATCTCAAAATAACAGGGGGCGACATCAGTATCGTTGCTAAGGATGATGGAATGACCGGCAAAGACATGATACTGGCAAAGGAAGCTAACATAACTGTCAAAGCCGGTGGTGACGGTATCAAATCAACCAACGATAAAGATCAGGAGAAAGGATATATTGCAATAGAGAGCGGGGAATACGTTCTGACAACGGGAGCGGATGCGATCCAGGCAGAAACTTCAGTGCTGATTTCAGGCGGCGTATTTGAGATCTTGACCGGCGGCGGGAGTGCAAACGGCAGCAAAAAACCAACTGGAGGATCGCAGCCGTGGGGTAGGCCAGGTCAGGATACTGAGGCTGGCAGTCGAACGGCAGACGGCAGCCGAGATGCGGCCGACAGCCAAACTACATCCGGTAGCCGAACTACAGCCGACAATGGCGGAGTAGCCCAAAGTACAGAAACAGAAGCTAATAGCGCGAAGGGAATCAAAGCCTCTTCCGATATCACGATCAATGGCGGTACGTTCACGATCGACTCTTCGGATGATGCTGTACACAGTAATGGCAGTATGACCCTGGTAAACGCTGATATTACCGCAGCTTCAGGTGATGATGGTATCCATGCCGATGCATCGGTAGACATCAAAAATGGAAAAATCAATATAACCAAGAGCTATGAGGGAATTGAGAGTGTCGCAGTTACTGTTTCGGACGGTGAGATCCATGTTGTGGCAGATGATGACGGTATCAATGTCAACGGAGGCAATGACGGTTCTTCGGTAAATGGCCGTCCCGGACAAAACACCTTTGCAGTTTCGGAAAACAGCAAGCTGCAAATCAACGGCGGATATATTTATATCAATGCTTCAGGCGATGGGTTGGATTCCAATGGGTCGATTTATATGACCGGCGGTACGGCCGTGGTCAGCGGGCCGACATCCAATGGCAACGGTGCGCTTGACTATAGTGGTATATTCGATATGAGTGGAGGATTTATGATTGCGGCAGGAAGCTCGGGTATGGCTCAGGCACCCTCTGAAGAGTCGGCCCAGAGCTCAGTAGCCATGTACTATTCAAACATACAGAATGCAGGAACCATAATCCATCTGCTGGATAGTGAAGGCAATACTGTGGTTGCATTTGCGCCGCAAAAGGATTACGACTCAGTGGTCATTTCCTCACCGTTATTGAAGAAGGGATCGAAATATACGCTTTATTCCGGCGGGACTTCGATCGGAAGCTCTTCCGACGGGATTTATACCGGTGGCTCATATCAGGATGGGACTAAGGTAGTAGAATTCACTATATCAGATACAGTAACATGGCTGTCGGAAACAGGAGTGACGGAGGGAAGAGGGTTTGGCCCCGGCAATGGCTTCGGCGGTGACGGAGGGTTTGGCCCCGGCGATGGTTTCGGAAACGATGGAGGGTTTGACCCCGGCAATGGTTTCGGAAACGATGGAGGGTTTGATCCCAGCGCTGCCCCTGATGCAGGTATGAAACCGGGCCGTAGGGGAGGAGGCGTCCCTCCTGCACAGACGAACTGATCAGATGAAGATTAAGGGACTGTCTTAGATCAGCTAAAATCTGATTAAGGGCAGTCCCCAGGACACCGCTTCTAACAAAAAATGCGTACCGTCTCTAACAAAACATGCGTACTGCCTCTAAAAAATGTGTACACCTTACTGGAAACGTTGAATTTTTGGCTTTTGGCAGAGGATAATAACGGAACATATATTTCCCTGGGCAATAAGGGGTAGGGTGGACAAAAATTGAACTTATGTATCCGAATTGCTAGAGCGGAGGTGCGGTCCCACGTTTTATCAGTGTTAGGAGTAAGTAATGCGACAGTATCCCGGATTATGTAAAATAATAACGTACCAATCATCGTGTTTTACCAGAAATGGTTATGCAAAAGCTAATTTTTTGTCCACCCTGCTATTACAACAATAACATAGCTGGACTCTATCAGGTTTCTAAAAATCGTAACAATTGAATGCATATATCATAGTATACATAAGATTAACATTATGGAAGAAGTCAATAGAGATGTCTTGTTTTATTGATATGCCCTTCAGCAACAACCCGTATATAACTCCCTGGGGTACTATTGACCCGGAAGGCACATTGCCGCAGCCTTACATCCCATGCAGAAATGAAAGGACTCACGAGCGGTGTGATAACGATAGCTACCAGTACTATGTACAGCCCGGAGACACTCCATACTTTATAGCTGATAGAATGCAGGTAAACCTACCGGCCATACTTGCTTTCAATCCCGGAATAGATCCCAACCGCCTGTACATCGGACAAATAATATACATTCCCGCCGGCCTTCAAGGCATATGCTCACGCAGTTAACAGTGGAAGGAGCCTGAAAGTGTTTATATTTCAGGCCCCTCATCATTGTTCTTATCGTAAAGGTTGTAGGTGATGACCTTCGAAGCTCTACGTGGATCAGATTTTTTCGGTGCAGAGGCTTTTGAAACGGTTCCTGTGCCCGATGCCTTTGCCTTCGGCGCCTTTTTGACGGGTGCGGCGGTATTGGCTCTTAGCGTACAGCTTTTGTTTGAGCAACGGCCATCGATAATCAAAGAACCACATTCGCAGAATTCTGCCAATAAAATCACTCCTTCTTATTGCCTTGCTATATGTCTGCTATTGCCATTAATCTGTTAGAATTATTAAATGTAACAGCTATTGTATTATAACTCAGAAATGATATTATAATAAGGGGTATTTGTAAATTAACCACCTGTTCAAATTGCCCAATATATTATATAATCTTATGTAAATAATATATATATCGTCAGCGGCAAAACTGGTTTTGGGGAGCGCATATGTTTAAGAAAAAAATACTCATCATCGATGATACGGAACTGATGGTGAAGCTGACTACAGATATACTCAAGGAGAGAGGCTACGATGTAGTATCTGCAAGTAATGGCGTGGACGGTATTAAGATGGTTATGTCCGAAAAGCCGGATCTTGTGCTCCTCGATGTTGTTATGCCCGGCATTGATGGATTTGAGGTATGTAAGCTCCTCAGGAAGGATGAGAGCAATAACCTGATGCCTATCATTATGTTAACTGCTCAGGGTAATGAGGAGGATAAGCTTGCCGGACTTGAGCTGGGTGCCGACGATTATATTACAAAGCCATTCAACCCGCGTGAATTGATCAGCAGGGTGAAGAATACACTGCTTCGGATCGACAGGAACAGATTAGCTAATCCGCTGACAGGACTGCCTGGAAATATTGAGATACAATCAGAGCTCAATTATCGGATTGCCAAGGAAATGATATTTTCTATATTATATCTGGATGTTGACAATTTCAAGGCGTATAATGACGCTTATGGCTTTTCCCGGGGAGACTCTGCAATAAAGCTGATTGCTGACATATTGATGGACAATGTAAGGACTTTTGGCTCTAAAAGCGATTTTTTAGGTCATATTGGCGGAGACGACTTTGTTATCATTACTATACCTGAATTTGCAGATGTACTTTGTGAGAATATTATAAAGGAATTCGACGAAAGAGTGCCGGAACTGTATTCGGATACAGATAAACAAAGCGGGTTCATTAGTACGACAAACAGAAGAGGCTATATAACAAAATACCCGATAATGACTGTTTCAGTTGCGGTCGTATCCAATGAACACAGAGTGCTTTGCAATCATCTGCAGGTAGGCGAGATTGCAGCGGAATTGAAAAAAAAGGCAAAATCCATTACAGGAAGCGTATATTTGAAGGATTTGCGCAGACAGAAGCAATAAAGGAGTTTTAGATGAAACAATATATTAAAAGCGGTGCAAAAATTCTATACAACTATACAATGACTCTTATAATCTTTGTGGTTTTCTTATATCCATTCATGACGATTTCAGGCAAGTACTTTAGCAACTTGCTTCCTGTCTACTCATTTGTGTTGTTTGTATTCATAGGCTTTCTCACTTATACGGATATGAAGGAATTGGCCGTCATGGAGAAGAAACCGCAGTATGAGCTTGATCCCAAACCGTGGAAGGGCTTTGTTATGGGGCTGATAGCCATTGTCCCATTGGTGATCATAGAATCGGTGCTTGCATCCTTGCATTTTGGGACTGATACGGCCGAGAGGATAAGACATCTGGCGATAAATGGCTTTCTGGGGCCAATGTATTTTATCATAAGGTTATTCAACGAGTCGATTGTCGGTTATATTGCTGCAATATTACTGCTTCCGGCTATTGCAGGCCTAGGATATCTCCTTGGATACCACGGCATTAATATCATGAAAAAAATCAAAAAAAAGGAACAGGTCCAGCCGAAGGCTTTTACCAAGAGCCCATGGAATCCTTCACTTAACGAAAATACACCCAAAAAGAAGAAAAAAAAGAAAACATCCGGAGGCCAGTGATTTGAACAGTTATTCCGAGATATTTTTCAAAAGCTTCAGTCAATCGATTCAAGAGGCTTATGATTGCTGCATTGAATCTGACGGGGAACCTTCAGCCGATACGATTGCAAAGGGAAGTGAGGATATACAGGCTTGCCTGAATAGCGCGTATGAGAAATGGATGTCAGAGAAGCTACCTGGAATAGCTAAAACTCCTGCTGAATATCTTGATGATATCAGTTTTGATGAAATAGCAGAAATGTTTAGTTGCGGCGCATCGATTTGTGATGATGATCTGCCGGCAATATTTATCAATAAACTATTTAGCTATGGTGATGAAGCTGTTAATTTCCTAATAGATATTGTGATCGATAAAACGGAAGTTACCAATGAAGACAGGGTAATTCAAGTTGCCATGGCCGCCAGGGTGCTTGGCAGGTTTAAGGCCGAAAAGGCTGTATTACCTTTGATAAATACTCTTGAACATAGTGCAGGAGCTACTGAGCTTATTGCGGAGACTGTGAGGGATGCGCTTATTGAAATCGGTCCGGCCGCTATAGGATATATACTGCCTGAGCTGAACTCAGGGAAATATTCCGATGGAGCTTGTGAGTATATTCTTATGTCTCTGGCGGCAATCGGAAAATGCTGCCGGTCGGAAGAAATATATCCGGCACTGAAAAAGGCATTTTATGAAGTATCTAATAAGGCTCTAACTGCATCATGTCTTGCCGAATACGGAGATGGAAGGGCTATTCCGGCTCTCAGGGGCTATCTGCTCAAAAACGGTGGAAATATCGACAAGATGACCTTCTATGATATCGTATCTGCTGTCAGAAAGCTTGGTGGCAGGATCGACGATCTGAAACAAGTCCCGAAAATACAATAAACAACTACAGGTGTTAGTAATATGTCCAACCCGTCCCTGAATATTCTTATAGTGAATTTGAAGAGGGAGACGGGTTATATGATTATAGTAATGAGAAAATCCAATCTAATACTGGTAGCACTTATCTTTGCATTGCTGATAGCTATCTACAGTCTCAATATGAATGTAGATAACCAGACTGCAACAGCCGCCAATAAAACATCCGAGCAGAAGATCGTCATCATAGACGCAGGCCATGGCGGGGAAGATCCAGGCAAAATCAGCAACTATAGCGGTCTTAAGGAAAAAGATCTGAACCTCAGTATTGCACTGAAAATCAAGGAGCTGCTGGAAAAGGACCAGTATAGTGTGATCATGACACGTGAGGAAGATAAGCTTGTGTACAAAGAGGGAACGACAGATATCTATTACAAGAGGCTGCAGGATCTGACAAAACGTAAGGAGATCATGGACAACAGCGGAGCTAATATCGTTGTCAGTATCCATGCGAACAGTTTTCCCCAGACACAGTATTATGGAGCTCAAACCTTTTATCCGGAGAATTCTCCAGAGAGTAAAAAGCTAGCTGAATGTATCCAGAAATCTATGCGAGAAAATGTTGACAAGAGCAATAAGCGAGAGCCTCAGTTAAAGCAGCCGATTGTCATAATCAAGGATCTTAAAACGCCCACAGCCATAGTGGAATGCGGCTTTTTATCCAATGCCGCGGAGGAGCAAAAGCTTGCGACTGACGAGTATCAGACGACGGTCGCGCAGGCTATAAAAAAGGGTATCGACAGCTATTTCAAGTAGCCTGGTCAAAGCCTGCAGATTGCTCTGTCAGCTCGGACCACTCCTGATATAACTGCTCCAGACGGCTCTCAAGCCCGAGCTGTTCGTTATGGAGGGCAGAGAGCAATATATGGTCGCTGAGGGCAGCCTCCATTGACATTTCGTCTGAAATGCAGGCTAGTCGCGTTTCCGTCTTGCTTATCTCGGCTTCACATGCAGTTAGCTGCTTTTCGAGCTTCCGTCTTCTAGCCCGGTCCTCTTTGACTTCAATGTGTTCCTGCCGGGAGGCGGAGATAGCCCGTCCCTTTTCGTCAGACTGAATTGCAGCAGTTGGTCTGCGGTGGTCGAGATAATACTGGTAGCCGCCCCTGTAATCCTCCAAGCCGTTGTTTGCCATTTCTATGACTCTCGAGGCAAGTTTACTTATAAAGTAACGGTCATGTGAGACGACCAGAAGAGTTCCGTCAAATACAAGCAATGCTTCCTCCAGTGCCTCTCTTGAATTGATATCCAGATGATTTGTAGGCTCGTCAAGAAGCAGGAGATTTGAACCTGAAAGCATCAGCTTTACAAGGGCGACCCGGCTCTTTTCACCACCGCTGAGAACGCTTATGGGCTTGTAAACATCTTCGCCTATGAAAAGGAATTGGGCAAGTGCATTACGGATCTGCGTATGGTTGAGCTCTTCATTATCACTCCAAACCTCTTCCAGGACCGTGTTATGTTCATCCAGACCTTCGAGCTCCTGATCGTAATAGCCCAACACGATCTTATGGCCGTATTCGAAGCTACCATATGTCTGTGGTATCTTTCCTGACAGGATCTTGAGCAGTGTTGACTTACCGCAGCCGTTTGGCCCGACTAAAAATATTTTTTCATTTCGCTTTATATCAAAACTGATATTTTTAAAAAGTTCTTTCCCCGGGAAGCTTTTTGACAGTTCATCGACAAACAGCACATCATTGCCGCTTGTGACACTGCTCGTAAATTTCAGTTTTATGCTGCCGGGGAGATTTTTGGGCGCATTTATTTTCTCGAGCCTGTCTATTGCCTTTTGTCGGCTTTCTGCGGCGACGATATTCTTTTCCCTGTTCCAACGGCGCTGCTGCTCGATGAATGCCTCCATCCGGGCTATTTCCTTCTGTTGCAGCTCATAATGCTTCTGTTGTATTTCTCTTGCCTCGGACTTCTTTTTGGCATATTGTGTGTAATTGCCGCCATACTCTTTGCATTCATTATTCTCAAGCTCTATGGTTTTGGTTGTTACAGTATCTAAAAAATATCTGTCATGTGAAATGACAAGAACTGATTTTTTATAGTTTTTCAGGAAATCTTCCAGCCACTCAATGGCGGCTATATCAAGATGGTTAGTGGGCTCATCCAGCAAAAGCAGGTCAGGCTCCTCCAACAATAGCCTGGCAAGGGCCAGACGGGTTTTTTGTCCTCCGCTCAGCTTTTTGACAGGAAGTTCGAACTGAGCATCTTCAAAGCCAAGACCTCTTAGGACTCCTCTTATACGGCTGTTATACTCGTAGCCTCCATCGCGGGAAAAGCGCTCGAGCAGAGCATCATACTCCTTCATCATGGAGCGGAGCCGTTCTTCGTTGCTTTCGCTGCTTATATCTGTTTCAAGCTGCTTCAGACGTTTTTCCGCAGATATCAGAGCTTTATATGTCGTCAGCATTTCAGCCCATATGGTATTATCCGACTCCAGGCCGGAATACTGATCCAGAAATCCAAGCTTGAGGCCTTTGGACATGAAGACATCTCCGGAGTCCTGCTGCAGGCTTCCGATTATTATTTTGAAAAGAGTCGATTTACCTGCTCCGTTGACACCGACCAGGCCCGCCTTTTCACCCTGTAACAGCTTGAAGCTGGCTTTATTCAATATAACGTCTGTTCCAAAGGACAGACTTATTTCGTTACATGATAGAATGATCATTTCCCGTCCCACTCCGTTGAATGCTTATGATTCCTCCGAGATTTTATTCTAGCAGAATATGTGGCTCGGGGCAATATTGACACAAAAATATCAAAGTAATATAATTTGGGTTATATGATGCATTAACAAATTTTTGAGGGAGGCTGTTCATGGCTTCAAAAAAGAAAGTCTCTATCGCTGTAATCAAGCGACTTCCAAGATATTTCAGATATTTATCGGATTTGCTGATGATGGACATAACAAGGATATCATCCAAGGAACTCAGCAGCAGGATGGGGATAACAGCATCACAGATAAGGCAGGATCTGAATTGCTTTGGAGGCTTCGGTCAGCAGGGCTATGGATATAATGTAGAACTGCTGTACAATGAGATAGCAAACATATTAGGTATCAGCAGCAAGTTTCAGACGATTATCCTGGGCGCCGGCAATATGGGACAGGCGCTTGCCCATTATGGCAACTTCGAAAAAAGAGGCTTTAAAACCATAGGTATATTTGATGTAGATTCAGATTTGATCGGCAAAAAGATCAATAACATCGAAATAATGGATATGAAAACACTCGATGAGTTTGTTAAAAAGAACCAGGTCGATATTGTCATGCTTACCGTGCCATTCGAGCATGCGCGTGATACGGCGGAAAAAGTTGCGCGTCTTGGCATCAAAGGACTGTGGAACTTCTCACCGATGGATCTGAAGCTTCCGTATGAAATGGTCATTGAGAATGTGCACCTCAGTGACAGTTTAATGGTTTTGGGCTATAAAATAAGGGATAAGTTTGAAATACAGGCGTGAAAATAAAGCAAAGCGTCCGGGTACCATGTACACGGACGCTTTTTAGAATCAAGGGGGACGGGGGTTTTTGATTATCAATAATCAAAAACCCCCGTCCCCCTTGATTTATTAAAGCTTGTTAAGTGTTTCAAAAAATTTAGGGTATACAATATCTACGGATTGAGTCTTCCTTATAGTTGTTTCTTCTTCTGCAACTAATCCGGCTACTGATAATGCCATAGCATGTGAGTGGTTGTTATCGCTGTCGACGACTGTACCTTTGAGAGATTTCCTGCCTTCGATTATCAGGGCATCCTCGTTTTCTGTAATTTTTGCACCCATTTTTGCGAGCTCTTTCGAAATAGCCTTCAGCTTGCCTGACTCCTTAACCTTGAAACCTGAGAGACCGGCTATTTCAGTAGTGCCTTCAGCCAGCGAAGCAGCAACGACCATGACCGGAAGTTCGTCAATAAGGCTTGGTACGATCTGACGGCCTATTTTTGCGCATTTCAGGGCGGATGTCATTACATGGATGTCGGCAACACTTTCTCCGCTGACACTTCTTTCATTTAGCAGCTCGATTTTAGCTCCCATTTCCTTATACACATTCAGTATGCCGGTCCTTGTAGGATTAATGCCAACATTCCTGATAACAATATCCGAATTGGGGACTAGCAATGCAGCTGTTATAAAGTATGCAGCCATTGATATATCACCGGGTATGGATACCTTTTGAGCGTATAGATTTTCCACTGAATGGGATTTGACTAAAAGTCCGTCAGTTTTGATATCTGCACCGAAATAGTTGAGCATCAGTTCGGTATGGTCTCTTGACTTTACAGGCTCTCTGACGATCGTTTTCCCGTCTGAATAAAGCCCGGCAATTAGCAGAGGGGATTTAATGTGCGTTTCATGCAATGGCAGTTCACAATCGATGCCTTTGAGCCTAACCGGTGATATTACAAGCGGACAGAGGTTGCCATCTTCCTTGCCGGAGATAATTGCCCCCATCTGCCGGAGGTAGCTAACAGTCTTGCCAACCGGCTTTCTCATTGAAGCTTCGTTTCTTATCACACCGGAGTTGAATGGCTGGCCGCACAGAACTCCCAACAGAAGTCTTAATGCGGTACCCGAGCGTCCTGCATTGAGTGCGGAAGCGGGAGCCTTAAGGCCATACAACCCTTTGCCATGAACCTTGACCTTGTTATCCTGAAGAATTTCGATACCAACCTGCATCCTTCTGAAACAATCAATAGTACTGATGCAGTCTTCTCCGAGCAGAAAGTTGTCTATTTCTGTAGTTCCGCTAGCGAGAGCTCCGATAACTATTGCCCTATGAGAAATAGATTTGTCACCGGGTACGGTTATTTCTCCCTTAAGTCTGTTCCTGTTCTCAATTAACACGCTATTCCCCCCTGATATTTGAAATCATATAATTACCTATTTTTATATACTTTATATCCTGTTTGCAGGAGCAAGTCAAAGGCAATATTTACACTTTCTATATCGGACAGTGTAATTATCAGACATCCTTGCTCGAATTCTCTGCTGTTTGCAACATTTATGTTTTTAATATTTATATTATTATGACCTAGTATTGTTGCTATTTCTCCAATAATTCCGGGCCTGTCCTGTACATCTACAATAAGCTTGTGGATCGACGGCAGCAGACCATGCCCGTTATCTGCAAGCGAATCCCTGAATTGACCGGCCTGGTGAAAGAATTCATATATTTGCTCCGAACATCCATTTTCAAGAAATCCCGTAAATTCGTCTAATAATTCATTAAGCTGCTTCATTATCGACAATAATTGTCGTTTATTGCTCAACACTATATTTTCCCATAAGCCCGGATTTGACGAAGCGATCCGGGTTATATCCCTGAAGCCGCCTGCTGCCAGAGTTTGCATTTTACCGCTGCCTTGGTCGGCCTGCTTAACGAGGTTCACCAATGCGGCTGCAAGCACATGGGGGAGATGGCTTATACTGCCTGCAGCTCTATCGTGCTCTTCCGCTGTCATTACCATAGGTATTGCGCCAATGCTCCCAACAACTGTTGAAAGTGTTTGGATATCCTCCTGCGATGCGCCTGCAGCCGGAGTAAGGATATAGTATGCATTTTCAAACAGGTGTGCAAAGCTGTTTATATAGCCCGACCTTTCAGTGCCTGCCATTGGATGGCCTCCAATAAATTTAGGCGCTGCATGTGTTTTTTCAACGTACTCTATAATCTCACTTTTCGTGCTACATACATCGGTGATAATAGTTTCGCCATTTACTTTCGGAGCCAGCATATCGATATAAGCAAACGCCTGTGTTACCGGAGTGCAAATGAATATGATGTCTGAGGAACAGACACTGTTGTCCGGCACATCAAGACCTTTATCTATTGTCCCATGTTCGAGCGCATGCTTGAGGGCTGAAGGATCGCTGTCTACCGCAATGATTTCACTTATCGCTGTCTTTGCCCGCAATGCCCGTGCCAAAGATCCGCCGATCAAGCCCAGTCCGATGATAGTTACTCTTTTAAGCTCCATATCTTAACTCTCTACCTACTATTTCGGCAATCTTTGCTATATCTTTACACAAACTGTCAAAAGATTCCGGATCTAGTTGCTGAGCTGCATCTGAAAGTGCACATCTGGGACATGGATGCACTTCTATAATAAGCCCGTCGGCACCTGCGGCAATAGCTGCCCTCGAAAGCGGCAGGATATATTGAGTCTTGCCTGCGGCATGGCTGGGGTCTACGATCACCGGTAGATGGCTGTTGCTCTTGACCACCGGGATGGCGCTGATATCGAGAGTATTCCTTGTTGCTGTTTCAAAGGTCCTGATACCTCGTTCACACAGCACTACATTATAATTACCCTCACTCATTATATATTCAGCTGCATTGAGCCACTCATCTATAGTTGTTGCAGAGCCTCTTTTGAATAATACCGGTTTTCCCGAGCGGCCGACCTCTCTGAGAAGGTGGAAGTTCTGTGAATTACGTGCGCCGATCTGAAACATATCGACATACATTGCCGCTATCTCGACAGATCGCTCGCTGATAACTTCTGTTACGGTAAGCAGGCCTGTGGCCTCACTTGCCTCCTTTAGCATTTTCAGTCCTTCTTCCTCCAGACCCTGAAAAGAGTACGGAGAGGTCCTTGGTTTAAAAGCTCCTCCGCGCAGGAACTGTGCTCCTGATTTCTTGACGGCCTTTGCTGCTTCCATGATCTGGTCGGGGCTTTCTATAGCACAAGGACCTGCCATCATTACAAGCTCTCTGCCACCGATCTTTACACCACCTACATCTATAACACTAGGCTCGGGCTTGAACGTCTTGCCTGCCAGTTTGTAGCTTTCCATTATTGGGACCAGTTTATCGACACCCTGCATAAGTTCAAGAGGTATATCCCGCAAAAGCCTTTTGTCGCCTATTACGCCGATAATAGTCCTCTCGGTGCCCGTTGAGATATGAACACCTAATCCGGCATTCTCCAGTACGTTTGTGACCTCATGGATCTCTGATTCCTTTGAGCCGGGCTTCATTACAATAATCATTTCCATCTTCCTTTCTGCCGTTTTTCGTTTGCTACTGTGCTATTCTTTCCATTCTGCCGTTTTACGAACAATTATATTGAAGAACGTACTATTATTGCTATTTTGATATAAATTTACAATGATACAAAGGAAATGTCAAGGAAAACGGTTCCGGAGGCGGTCTGTTTCAAGAAAATCCTTGAACTGGGTTTTAGGTATGTTATAATATAAATTGTGTCATAATACCTGTTATTCTTGAATCATTTTCCTGTTTTTAGGAAAATATATAAGAGTGTAATAAAACAAGGGGGAATTCATATGAAGGATTATACCGTGGGAAAGCTCCGCAATGTGTGCCTTATGTCGCACGGCGGGGCAGGTAAGACGACTCTTGCAGAGGCTATGCTGTTCAACACCGGGGTACTAGACAGGTTGGGCAAGGTAAATGACGGTAATACTACTACGGATTACGACCCGGAGGAAATCAAAAGAAAAATTTCCATCAACACTTCTATTGCACCTTGTGAATGGAAGGATGCTAAGATCAATGTTATCGACACTCCCGGTTATTTTGACTTCGTGGGAGAAGTAAAGCAGGGGATCAGAGTCTCTGATGCCGCACTGATTTTGGTTTCGGCCAAGAGCGGCGTAGCAGTTGGAACGGAAAAGTCCTGGGCATATGCAAAGGAACAGGGATTGCCCAAAATGTTCTTCGTTAACAAGATGGACGAAGAAAATGCAAATTTCTTTCAAGTACTTAACCAGTTGACAAATACATTTGGCAAAAATGTAATCGCATTCCAGCTTCCGATAATTGAAGGCGAGAAATTTACAGGTTTTGTTGATGTTATTAATATGAAAGCAAAGAAGTTCGACAAGGATAAGCTAGTAGATATAGCTATTCCTGCCGGTTTGAATGATAAGATAGCTGCGGTCAGGGATGCGCTCAACGAAGCAATTGCCGAGACCGATGAGAATTTGATGGAAAAATTCTTTGGTGGCGAAGAGTTTACTAATGAAGAAATTCAAAAGGGTCTTAGCGCCGGTATTTCTGATGGCTCTATAGTTCCTGTACTCTGCGGTTCAGCATATCTTAACCTGGGGATTCAGACACTGATGGATGTTATTATCGAATATATGCCCTCACCTGCAGTCAAGCCGGTAATTAAGGCAGTCAAGCCCGGTACGGACACAGTAGTGGAATTGAAGAATTCTGCAAATGAAAGTATGTCAGCTCTTGTTTTCAAAACGATTGCAGACCCCTTTGTCGGTAAGATCTCTATATTCAGAGTATATTCAGGTACATTAAAATCCGACTCAGTTGTTTATAATTCAGCAGCTGAGAAAACTGAAAAAACTGCTCAGGTATTCATGCTGAGAGGAAAGAAACAGATTCCTGTTGACAAGCTTATCACAGGCGATATCGGTGCGGTTGCAAAGCTCCAGTATACTAACACCAATGATACCCTGTGTGATCAGGCAAAGCCCGTTATGCTCGATGAGATAGTATTCCCTGAACCGGCGCTTTCTCTTGCAGTAGAGCCGAAGGCTAAAGGCGACGAGGAAAAGATCGGTACAGGGCTCAACAGGCTGCAGGACGAAGATCCTACCTTCAAGGTAGAATTGAATACCGAAACGCATCAGACTGTTATCTCAGGTGTTGGCGAACAGCATCTTGATGTTATAGTAAGCAAGCTCAAGGCGAAGTTCGGAGTTTCCGTAAATCTGGTCGACCCTAAGGTACCATACAGAGAGACGATCAAAAAGAAGGTCAAGGTCGAAGGCAAGCATAAGAAACAGTCCGGTGGCCACGGCCAATATGGACATGTTTGGGTAGAATTCGAGCATGGAGAATCCCAGGATCTTGTATTTGAAGAAAAGATTTTTGGTGGTTCCGTACCGAAGCAGTATCATCCCGCAGTTGAAAAAGGCCTGCGCGAAGCAATACCGCACGGAATTCTGGCCGGTTACCCGGTCGTTAATCTTAAGGCTACTCTGGTGGATGGATCATATCACGATGTCGACTCTTCGGAAATGGCGTTCAAGATCGCAGCCCGCCTTGCATACAAGAAGGGCCTTCCGTTGGCAAACCCTGTACTTCTCGAGCCTATAAGCCATGTTGAAGTATACATTCCTGACGCATACATGGGAGACATCATTGGCGATCTTAACAAGAGAAGAGGAAGGATCCTTGGCATGAATCCGCAGGATGGCGGCCTGCAGGAGGTGGTTGCTGAGGTCCCGACTGCTGAGATGTTCAAGTATGCCAACGACCTCAGAAGTATGACCCAGGGCAGGGGCTATTTCAAACAGACTTTTGACAGGTATGAGGAAGCTCCGGGCAACGTAGCACAGAAGGTCATCGAAGAAGCAAAGAAGGAAATGACAGAGGAAGAAGACGAGGAGTAAGAAGGGTACAATTAATTAAATATCATTGGAGCTGTCTGAAAAGGCAGCTCCTTTATATGTGGTGTACAGTAGGGCTACAACTAATATAGTTTATTTTGATGGAACTTTGATAAAACTTTTACGTCTTTACTACTAAAGCCCGATAAATATATATAAGGGATAAAGGAGGAGTAATAATGCGCAAAAGGATATTTGGTCTGTTCCTGGCTCTGTCGCTTATGGTAATGTTAATGGCAGGCTGTGGCAATGCGAAGTCATCTACGTCAGACACTGCAGCGGCACCGTCGATGGAACAAGGCGCTTATGACACTGATGTCACATTCAGCGAGGAAATGGAAACGCCAGCGGAGGCACCCTCGATAGCAACGAATGGTGAAACAGGGGAAGCTGCCGCGGCTGATTCTCTGGCAGGCGGCGGGAGCGGTACGGTTAGCGTAACAAATGCTATCCTGGCTGAAAGAAAAATCATCAGAAGTGCAAACCTTACTATTGAAGTCGAAAATTTTGACAAGGCATTTGCAAACATCGAAGGTATAATAGCCAACATAGGATATATACAGCAGACAAATATAAACACTGACAGGGTTTATGTCGAAGAAGATTTGAAGCTTGTAAAGAGCGGAACGATAGTGCTCAGAGTCGATAAGACAATGTTTGATTCCGTCATCAACAAACTGAGGGGTATAGGAGAAGTATACAACTATACGACAGACGGACAGGATGTAACTGATCAGGTCGTTGATGTAGAATCCAGGCTGAGGCTGCTGAAGATGGAGCAGGAAAAGCTTGAAGCCTACGTTGCCAAGCTTAATGATCTGGAAGAAATATTTAAGGCCGAGAGCAAGCTGACAGAGATAAGGTACCAGATAGAGAGCCTTACCGGAAATCTGAACAAGCTGAACAGTCTTGTCGATCTGGCAACGATATCTCTAAATATCAATGAGAAAAGCCCGGTGGCAGAACCGAAGCCTGAAACTTATGGTGAAAGGCTGCTGAACACCATGCAGGAAAGCCTGCTGCAGGCTGTTGAATTCCTTGGAGATCTGCTGGTATTCTTAATTGCAGCTCTGCCTACACTGATACTTATTGGATTATGTGTGTTATTCGGTATGTGGATATACAGGAAAACGGCTAAAAGGCGTAAAAATACGGGTCCATATATGAACGGGTCTTCATATCCTCCAACTCCTGTGACATATAACCAGCCTTCACCGCCTGTTCAGGGTGGAGCACCGGCTCAGGGTGGAGCACCGGCTCAGGAAATGCCAAAGCAAGCAAATAAGCCGGACGGAAGGCAGCAATAGCGGATAACCTGAGCACCATATGAAATCAGAAGAGATTGTTGAAGGGGCTGTCTCAAAATGAACGTTGAGGCAGTCCTTTTTTGCCCAGAAAACGTAAAAGCCCGATCGCAACATCATATCTCGACTCCGCAGTGGACATCTCTCAGAGGTTGAGTAAATTATCAAGTAATGAGTGTATGTAACTCGGTGAAGTGGTCTTTTACCCCCTGATTGATTTACATAATCGAGGCTTTTACTGTATTATTGAATCAAATATCAATGAAAGCAGATATCTCACCACACATTATTGGATTTTTTACTCACCCACCTGATTTTGAGGGAGCCTTTTTTCATGCCGCCTGTTCAGTAAGGGGGTGAATATGGGAAAGGATGCAACATAATGTATAAGCTGTAAGATTGTATGTTGTATACAATGTCCAAATGAACAGCTCTAAAGTGCTTTTATTTAAGTATTTTGAAGAAATGTGAGATGTATTTTGTGCAAAACTGAAAAAGAAATTAAAACGAAGAGATAATCAAAAGCAAACTGACCTACTTGATTTTTTTAGAATAAAGTGAAGCTTTACTTATTGCCCCATGTCTATATAATGAGTATTGAGTATAATTTATGTAATATCGGTTTATTTGAACAAAGGCGTTCAGTAACTGAACGGTTTTTTTTTGCCCTGATTTCGTTTATAACGAGGCGAAAGATGTCCCCCACCTCTATAGGTGGCGCGTACCGACTTGCCTTTCAGATATTTTCTTTCGATCAATCGAAAGAAAACGGTGCGAGCATATCTCCCGCCTCGTTGAAACACTGCTGAGGTAAGAAAATTTCTCTACTCAACGTAATTTGCAAAGCAAATTATCGTGAACCGAAAAATTTTCTATGAACCGAAGTGTTATAACCAGGTGTTAGCTTGAGACACACCAAGGAGATGAGTAAATAAAGTGGAACATGTATTACTAATAGCTGCAGTAATTCTTATACCAATATTAAGTGCATTCCTGTGCTATATTTTCAGGAACTCCACGGTCAGGAGCATTATTGTGGTACTTACCGCTGTCATTATGATAGCAGTATCTGTCAGTCTCGTAAGCGAGTTGATAAAAGGCGGAGGAAGGCTTGTTATTTCACTTGAACATGTACCGATCGATCTGAAATGGATCATCATGCTGCTTGATTTTGGACTGCTTACTTATATCGCCTATATTGGTATCAAGCTCAAGAAGTCGCTTATCACAGGGTTATCTGTACTTTAGCTTATTCCGATGGCAATGTTTGAATTTTTAGGGGATGTGAAGGAACCTGCAGCGGCTTTTATTGTAGATTATCTTTCCATCATCCTTGTACTGCTTGTGTCCATCATTGGCGGACTGATTGGGGTTTTCGCGCTCGGATACATGAAAGAGCATGAACAACACCAGCATTTAAAGATATCCAGGCAGCCGCGCTTTTTTATGATCATTTTCCTGTTTCTTGGGGCAATGAATGCATTGGTGCTTTGTAATAACCTGCTATGGGTTTACTTCTTCTGGGAAGTAACAACTCTCTGTTCGTTTCTGCTCATATCCCATGACGGGGATGAAAGGGCGGTAAATAATGCATCGAGGGCCTTATGGATCAATATGGTCGGTGGTGTGGCATTTACGGCAGCCATTATCATGTTGTACAACAAGCTGGGGACTCTTTCTATTGGTGAAATGGTTCACAAGGGATTGGGCGACGGCTTTACAGGTATTTTACCGGTTGCGGTGGCGCTTCTTTGCTTTGCAGGATTTACGAAGGCAGCCCAGTTTCCGTTCCAGAGCTGGCTGCTGGGCGCAATGGTCGCGCCGACTCCGGTATCAGCGCTACTGCACTCGAGTACCATGGTAAAAGCGGGAGTGTATCTGATTGTACGGTTCGCCCCTATGATGGACGGAACTACACTGGGTCATGTCGTTGCGGCTATCGGAGGCTTCACCTTCCTGGCTGGATCTGCCATAGCAATCAGCCAGCGAAACAGCAAACGGGTGCTGGCATACTCTACCATTGCTAACCTTGGCTTGATCATATGCTGTGCAGGGATCGGAACACACATCGCAATCGGCGCAGCCATCCTGCTTATCATATTCCATGCGGTATCCAAATCACTGTTGTTCCTGTGTGTCGGTACTGTGGAGCAGGGGATAGGAAGCAGAGACATAGAAGACATGCAGGGCTTGATGAAGAAAATGCCCTACACGACGGTTATCATGGTAGTTGGAATGGTTTCAATGCTGCTGCCTCCCTTCGGAGTGCTGCTTACCAAGTGGCTTGCCATTGAAGCAGCGGTAAGGCTTCCCTTTGTATTGATCCTTCTGGTGTTGGGGAGTGCATTTACGATCGTATTCTGGGCCAAGTGGATCAGTATTATCCTCACCATGTCCTACAAGACTAAGATCGAGGGAGAAAAACTGCCGGTTTCTATGAGAACCGTGTTGGGTACGATTCTGTTGATCGTATTGGCAGCCAGCATTTGCATCACACCTGTATTCAACACGTTTGTTGCGCCCCAGATCGCTGCGGATGAACTGAAGGACGGTTTTGCCCTCACAGGAAATGACGGAGGCGTCTGGCTTAACAGCGAAAACGGACTTGATATGGGAGGCTTTTTCTCACTGCCTCTCTTCCTGATCGTCTTTATTATGATGATTCTGATTCCCTTCTTTATGAACCGGAAAGGCCTGAAATGGTGAAACCGCCTTATGTGGGAGGAGAACTTGCTAATGATGACATCAGGGGAATCGAATTTATCGGACCAATGGATAAATTGGAGAACATTGTAGTACACAATTATTACTTGAGCGGGGTGTTCGGAGAATCAAGCCTTACTCTCTGGACGAACCTGATCGCAGGTGCAATTATTCTTGTAATGTTCGGGGTGGTCATATGATCTATTCAGTTTTGACTGTAATAATAGTAATCCTCGTCGCACCAATATTGGGCGGCCTGGTCGACGGCATGGACAGAAAAATAACCGCCAGGATGCAGAGCAGATATGGGCCTCCGTTGTTTCAGCCCTTTTATGATTTCTTCAAGCTGATCGGAAAGGAAAGCATCACAGTTAATCAGACGCAGATGATCTATGTAACAGGACATCTCCTGTTTGCTGTTTCAGCACTAATAATGCTGGTACTTGGCCAGGACTTGCTGATGCTGGTGTTCATACTGGCTTTCTCCAACATCTCTCTGATCATGGGAGCCAGCAGTGTCCGCTCTCCGTACAGCAAGATCGGTGCCCAGAGGGAGATCATCCAGATGATGGCATACGAGCCGGTGATGATTCTGATGGTGGTGGGAATTTATCTGACGACGAACAGCTTTATGATAAGCAGTGTTCTTACACATTCTAAACCCTTGCTGTATGAGCTGCCGCTTGTATTCCTGTCGTTTTTGTATATCCTTACTATCAAGGCAAGGAAGTCGCCCTTTGACCTTTCTACTTCCCACCATGCCCACCAGGAGTTGGTTAAGGGTCTGACGACAGAATTTTCAGGACGTCAGCTTGCACTGATAGAGATGACACACTGGTATGAACTGGTTTTGCTGCTCGGACTCATTACGTTGTTTTTTGCAAAGCCCATTTGGGTAGGTATATTATTGGCGCTGGGCAGCTACTTCCTGGAGACCGTTATTGACAACATCACTGCCAGGGTCAAATGGAGATGGATGGTGAAAGCAACCTGGATCGCAGGCTTGGGATGTGCTGCCACGAACATTGTATGGCTTTATATCAAAGGGAGTGCGAAGTAAAATTGATTTGATTGGAGTAAAGATGTATGGGGATAATAAATAGATCAAGAAAAAAATCGCTATGGGTGATCCATTATGACTGCAACAGCTGCAATGGCTGTGATATAGAGACACTGGCATGCTTTACGCCGTTATATGATGTAGAAAGGTTCGGTATCATCAATGTTGGAAATCCCAAGCACGCTGATATCCTTGTTGTGACCGGCTCGGTCAATAACAGGAACATCAGGGTCTTGAGGAACATATACAATTTGATGCCAGAACCAAAGGTAGTTGTAGCGGTAGGGGCCTGTGCCTGTACAGGAGGCATTTTTCAGGAATGCTATAATGTCATAGGTGGTGTCGATAAGGTCATCCCTGTCGACAGTTATGTACCTGGTTGCTGTCCGAAGCCGGAAGCCATAATAGATGGGATTGTGCTGGCGGCTGCAAAGCTGGAGGAAAAGGCCGAAAAGATGAAGCATCACAAGCCGGACAACGGCCAGAGTGCTATGTGAATCGGTATAGGGGTGACAGGAGGTTTATATGATAGAAAATGTGATTGAAATTGACAAGGATCAGCTGTTGGGTATTACCCAGACAATGATGTATGAGAAGTACCGCTTTGTAACGGCTACCTGTGTTGATAACGGAAATGATACACTTGATGTGTATTACCATTTTGACAAGGATTTCAAGCTGACCAACTACAAGCTTACTGTTAAAAAGGATGAAGAAGTACCGAGCATTTCAAGGATCTACTTCTGCGCCCTGCTTGTGGAGAATGAAATGAAGGAATTGTTTGGATTGAAGGTAACCAATTTGACGATAGATTATGAAGGTCATTTGCTTTTATCGGATGGAGCTCCCGACAACCCAATGGCCAGGAATCAGATCATCATAGTGAAGAAGGGGGAATAATCATGCCTAAAACAGTAATACCCTTCGGACCCCAGCATCCGGTGCTGCCGGAGCCTCTGCAGCTGAAGCTGGTAATGCAGGATGAAAAAATCGTAGAGGCGATTCCGGCTATAGGATATGTTCACAGAGGTCTGGAAAAGCTTACTGAATTGAAGGATTTTACACAGAACGTATTTATTGTAGAGCGTATCTGCGGCATCTGCAGTATGATGCATGCGATGGCATATTGCCAGGGGATTGAAGAACTGATGAACCTTGAGATCCCCTCAAGGGCAAAATATCTCAGGGTGATCTGGGCTGAGCTTCACCGGATGCACAGCCATCTTCTCTGGCTGGGCCTGCTGGCAGATGCCTTCGGTTTTGAAAGCCTTTTCATGCAGATATGGAGAGACAGTGAAAAAGTAATGGACTTGATGGAAGAGACGGCAGGAAGCAGGGTCATCATTTCTGTCAATACCATTGGTGGAACAAGAAGGGATCTTTCTGCTGAGATGATGAAGAAGATCCTGGTAGTCACTAAAGAACTGAAGGAAGACCTGAAGCAGGTCGAAGCCGTATTCCTCAACGATTATACGGTCAAACACAGACTGGTTGGCGTCGGAGTCCTTCCAGCGAAGGATGCATACCGGCTGGGTACATTGGGACCGATGGCAAGGGCCAGCGGCATCAAACAGGACTTCCGTATGACGGGGTATTCCGCATATGGGGAATTGGATTTTGAGCCGGTTACTTCGGAGGATGGAGATTCCTACGCAAGAACGTATGTCAGGCTTTATGAGCTGTACCAGTCCATCGACCTGATCGCCCAGACCATCGGGAAAATACCGGATGGAGAGATCGCGGTGCCGTTCAAAGGCTTTCCGAAGGGGGAGGTCATCTCAAGGGTGGAACAGCCCAGAGGAGAGGTCCTGTACTACTTGAGGGCAAACGGTACGAAAAACCTGGAAAGAATGCGTGTGAGAACGCCGACCTTTGCAAACATTCCGTCGCTGCTGAAGATGCTGCCCGGTTCCGAGCTGGCCGATGTTCCGATATTGATACTTACAATTGACCCATGCATTAGTTGTACGGAAAGATAGGGTGAGGACATGTTCGATATGATTGGTAATGTTGCCAGGAACTTATTTTCTAAGCCTGCAACAAGGAAATACCCGATGGTGAAGAGAGAGCCCTTCAAGGACGTGAGGGGCCGACTCGATAATGATATAGACAAGTGCATTTTCTGCGGCATATGTGAACGGAAATGCCCTTCCAATGCTATAAAGGTCAGCAAGACAGAAAAATCCTGGGAGCTTGACCCGTTTAAATGCATCATTTGTTCCTCCTGTATTGACAGTTGCCCGAAAAAGTGCCTTTACATGCATGATGATTATAAACCGGCAGCATATGAGAAGGAAAACCTGAAATACATTCAGCAGCCCGCAGTCAAAATAGGAAATGAAGCAAATGAAGGGGCCTGAAGGGGGTACTGTTCTATTAAGCCATTTGCGTAAGATCCGAAATGAAACCGGGAGGGGAATTGTGTCCTGGTGATTTATGTTTGCAACGGGGTACGGGTATGCATGAGTATGCAGTTACAAAGAGCCTGATCGAGCTGTCGTTGAATGAAGCTGAGAAGGCAGGCGCAGTAAAAATTTTGGAAATACGGCTGGTCATAGGGGACCTTTCGACCATCATCGACGAATCGGTACAGATGTATTTCGACATTATCAGTGAAGGAACTAAAGCAGAGGGCGCAAAGCTGATATTTCGCAGAATACCGGCTCAGTTTCGGTGCAGCGGCTGTGGCCTGACATACAACAAGCCCTCTGTGGGCTTTGATTGCCCGGAATGTGGCCGACAGGGCATGCCGACCGGAGTTGGCAGAGAATTTTATATTGAAAGTATAGAAGTGGAGTAGGGGATTATGGAAATCAAAGTAATGAAGAATATAATGAGTACCAACGAAAAACTCGCACAGGATAACAGGGCTTATTTTGAAGGTAAAGGCATTACTGCCGTGAATATCATGGCATCTCCGGGTGCGGGAAAGACAAGCCTCATTTTGAAGGTCATCAAAGAACTGCGCGAGGATACGGATATTCATGTCATTGAAGGGGATATCGCATCAAGCATCGATGCGGAGAAAATACAGATGGCCGGGATACCGGTAATACAGATCAATACGGGTGGAGGCTGCCATCTTGACGCAGCGATGATCAAATCGGCGGTAGAGGATCTGAACATTCAGGGAAGTTCTCTTCTGTTTATTGAAAATGTAGGTAATCTGGTCTGCCCTTCCGCCTTCGATTTGGGGGAGGACATCCGTTTAGTTATTGCCAGCGTTCCGGAAGGACATGACAAACCTTATAAATATTTGTCAATGTTCGAGGGAGCCGATGCAATCGTGCTGAACAAAATGGACCTGAAGGAATATATTGATTTTGATTTGAACCTCTTTTACAAGGGGGTCAGGGCTCTTAACGAGAGGGTGCCGATTTTTGAAGTTTCCTGTCACACAGGGCAGGGAACACAGGAATTTACCAAATGGCTCAGAAGCCGCTTGAAGGGCTGATGACGGCTGGCTTTGCTGAAGCGGGCAGCTGATGGATGACTAATAGCTGGTGGCGGGTGGCAGATTGCGAGTGGCGAGTGGCAGGTGGCAGATAACAGGTGGCAAGGTAGCAGATAACAGGTGGCAAGGTAGCAGCATGAAAAGAGTTCGTATTATTATAAAAGGCATAGTGCAGGGAGTGGGCTTTCGTCCCTTTGTCTACCGCCTTGCCTCTGAGCTGGATCTAAAGGGCTGGGTCAATAATACCGGCTCAGAGGTTATTATTGAAGCCGAAGGAGAGGCAAATGCTCTCGAGAAATTTGAGAGCCGTCTGGGAATTGAGGCACCTGCGCTGTCGGCGATCCGAAGCCTGAATATACAGGAGCTCGAGCCGGCGGACTTTCATTCCTTCGATATCCTTGAAAGCAGTATTGCTGGACAAGGTAAGCAGCAAGGTGTGTTTGTTTCGCCTGATATCTCCATCTGTAACAAATGCACACAGGAATTGTTTGATGAAAAAGACAGGCGTTACTTGTACCCGTTTATCAATTGCACTGATTGCGGTCCCAGGTTTACCATTGTAAAAGATGTACCGTATGACAGGGACCGTACCACCATGAGCGTGTTTGCGATGTGTGAGGAATGTGCCGGGGAGTACAGTGAGCCATCGAATAGAAGGTATCATGCCCAGCCGGTCTCCTGCTATCATTGCGGGCCGGCTGTTTGGCTCATGGATCGGAACGGAAGTGAGTTGCAGGTCCAAAATCCAATTTCCAAGGCGATATCGCTGCTTTCTGAGGGGCGGATCCTTGCCGTAAAAGGGATCGGAGGATACCATCTGGTCTGTGATGCTAGCAACCCGGCCGCTGTGGCGGAGCTTAGACGGAGAAAGATCAGGGACGACAAGCCATTTGCCATAATGGCCCGGAATATGCAGGTTGTCGAAAGGTTTTGCCATATCAGTCCGGAAGAGAAGCATCTTCTGGAAAATGAGAAGCGGCCTATTGTTCTTTTCAGAAAAAGTGAGGGCATTCGGCTTCCGGAGGAAATCGCTCCGAGGAACTCGTTTCTTGGAATCATGCTGCCTTATACGCCTATCCATCTGCTGCTGTTTAAAGGGACGGTTCTGTTTGACACGTTGGTAATGACCAGTGGGAATCGAAGCTCGGAGCCGATCTGCTATAAGGAAGAGGAAGCGGTACAGACCTTGGGCACGATTGCAGACTATTTCCTTGCCAACAACAGGGAGATACATACCAGAGTAGATGATTCAGTCATACGAAGCTTCCGGGGAAGGGAATATCCCATCCGGCGCTCGAGGGGCTACGTGCCTGCGCCGGTACGATGTGATATATTTGACGAGGAGCATGCGGCAGGTAAAACTATTGAAGCTGTTGCTTTACCGGATTCTGCGGCTCCGGTTATAGCTAAAGATAATGAGTCGGCATTTTCCATCCCGACGGTCCTGGCAACGGGAGGGGAACTGAAAAGCACGTTCTGTATGAACAAGGGAACGGAATTTTATATCAGCCAGCATATAGAAGACCTTGAGAATTACGAAACCCTCCGGTCCTTCGAGGAAGGGATCGATCACTTTAAAAAGCTCTTTGGGCTGAGGCCGGAGATCATTGCATATGATTTGCACCCGGGATATCTTTCTACGAAATATGCCCTGACCACAGCTACGGGCAAGCGGGTCGGAATTCAGCATCATCATGCTCACATCGCCGCCTGTATGGCGGATAATGAGCTGAAGGGCGAGGTCATCGGAGTTGCTTTTGACGGAGCAGGATATGGTGAAGACGGTAATCTATGGGGCGGAGAATTCTTTTCCGGGGGCTTGGATGGTTTTATACGGCAAGGCCATCTGGAATATGTGAAGATGCCGGGCGGAGAAGCCGCAATCAGGGAGCCATGGAGAATGGCTGCCGCATACCTTTACCATACATTCGGCGGCGATGAAGATATTTGCAATATGAAAGTCCTGCAAGGTATCGGCGAAATCAAACGAGAGGCCGTATTTCAGATGCTGGAGAAATCCGTCAACTGCCCGATGACCTCCAGTATGGGACGCTTGTTTGATGCAGTGTCGGCACTTTTGAACATACGGCAGGAAATCCGGTATGAGGGACAGGCTGCTATTGAACTCGAGTTCGCATCCTATGGGGCTGACGGGAGCTCGCTGCGTGAAAGCTGCGGGAGCCGGCCGCAAGAGAGCTATGGGAGCCGGCCGCAGGAAAGCTGCGGGAGCCGGCCGCAAGAGAGTTCTGAGAGTCAGCCACAGGTGAGTTTTCAAAACCGGGCGCAACAGTTCTATGACTTTGAACTCAGGCAGGAAGCCGGACTGTTTGTTGTGGATGTTGGAAACACTATAAAAGAGATCCTTCGGGATTTGGAAAGTGGAGAGCCTGTAAGCATTATTTCCCTGCGGTTTCACAAAACTGCTGCGCAAATCGTTCTGGCAGGATGTGAAGCGATACGAAAGAGAACCGGCCTGGACAGGGTGGCTCTGAGCGGAGGGGTATTCCAGAATATGACCCTGCTGGAGCAGTCGGTATCGTTATTGGAGAAATCAGGTTTTGAGGTGTTCATACACCACAGAGTCCCTGCCAATGACGGAGGGATTTCGCTGGGACAGGCGGCGATGGTGCTGGCACTGGCACTCCAACAAAAGCAAAATAAAACGAATTAATGAAAGCGCGAATCTGTTAACAAGACCAATAAGAAGCAAATTAGCATGTATATGTTGAAACTATAAATGAGGTGATAGGGATGTGTCTTGGACTAGCCGGGAAAATAATCAGAATAGAGGGCAGGCTTGGGACAGTAGAAATACTCGGCGCGAGCAGGGAGGTTTCACTGGACTTTGTAGCCGATGCCAAGGAAGGGGATTATGTACTGGTCCATGCCGGGTTTGCGATCCAGATCATCGATGAGGAAGAGGCGTTGAAAACCATTGAGCTTTTCCGTGAGTTGGAGGAGCTGAATGATTAACTATATCGATGAGTTCCGTGATCCCGGACTTGCCAGCAAAATGGCGGGGATATTATCTGAATACAAGGGTGACCCCATTTCTGTAATGGAGGTGTGCGGCACCCATACTATGGCGCTTTCCAGATTTGGAATACGCAATATACTTCCGGAGGGCATCCGGCTTATTTCAGGACCTGGCTGCCCTGTCTGTGTCACCCCGGTGAGCTACATCAATGCGGCGTTGGAGCTGGCGCGGTATCCTAAAACCGTTATAACCACCTTTGGCGATATGATAAGGGTGCCTGGGACAGAATCGTCCCTCCAGAGAGAAAAAGCCATGGGAGCAGATGTCAGGATAGTGTATTCACCGTTGGATGCTTTGAAAATAGCTGCTGAGCATCCGGACTTAAGGGTCGTGTTTTTGTCAATCGGCTTTGAAACAACGACGCCCGGCGCAGCATTGACGATCAGAAAGGCTAAGACGGATGGAATCGGTAACTTCTCCGTACTTCCTTCAAACAAAACAATGCCGGAGGTATTAAAGCTCCTTGCATCCGACAGCAGCGTCAAGATCGATGCGTATCTTTATCCGGGCAATGTATGTGCTATTACCGGAATAAAGCCCTATGAGGAGCTAGCTGAAAAATACGGGATATCCGGAGCAGTGACCGGCTTTGAACCGCTGGATCTGCTTTTTTCATTGACCTATCTGGTTTCTGCGCTGAAGGAAAAAAGAAGCTTTGTTTATAACCAGTACTCCAGAGTGGTAAAGCCGGAGGGAAACCCAGCGGCGCTGAGCGTGATGCAGGAGGTCTTTGAACCCTGCGATGCAAGCTGGAGAGGGATCGGAAACATCCCGGGCTCCGGACTGATGATAAGAAGCAGTTACGAAGAATTTGACGCCTGGAAGGTTTACAGCCTGACCCAGCGGGAAATACCGGAACCGGCAGGCTGTAAATGCGGTGAAATACTCAAGGGCAGAACGACACCAGCTTCATGCGGACTGTTTGGAACCGTATGCTCGCCGGATAATCCGGTCGGCCCTTGCATGGTTTCATCCGAGGGGACCTGTGCGGCATTTTATAAATATGGAGGAAACGATGTCTGATATCATTACCCTTTCACACGGCAGCGGGGGCAGATTGACACACCAGCTGATCCAAACCATATTCCGAAAGCATTTTTCTGATGGCAGCCGTAATGAGGACGACTCTGCCATACTGGATCTGCCGGTAGGAAGGCTGGCATTTACTACAGACAGCTTTGTTGTCAGCCCTATCTTTTTTAAGGGCGGAGATATTGGAAAGCTGTCGGTATGCGGCACAGTAAACGACCTTGTGACCGGAGGAGCCGATCCGCTGTACCTGAGCTGTGGCTTTATCCTTGAGGAGGGTCTGGAGCTTTCCGAGTTGGAGAGGATCGTGGACTCAATGGGCCGGACCGCCCGGGAATGCGGTGTGAAAATTGTTACCGGGGATACGAAGGTCGTAGGAAAGGGCGCTGCGGACAAAATATATATCAATACTTCGGGGATCGGTGTGATCCGCGAGGGGATCCGGGTTTCAGGCTCCCTTGCAAAGCCGGGGGACAGCGTCATTGTAACTGGGCCTGTTGGCGAGCATGGCTGCGCCATCCTTCTGGAGAGGGAAAGACTGAGTATCAATGCAGATGTCAAAAGTGACTGTGCCTGCCTTAACGGACTGATCGGGAAGGTTCTCGACAAAGTAAAGGATATACATGTGCTTCGCGATCCGACCAGGGGCGGTCTTGCCACTACGCTCAACGAAATAGCTGAACAGAGCGGAGTTGGGATCGTTCTGGATGAGGCTGGCATTCCGGTACGGGATCAGGTCAGAGGGATCTGTGAGCTTCTTGGGATGGATCCGCTTTATATGGCAAACGAGGGCAGGATGATCCTCATTGTGCCGAAGACTTCTGAGAAAATTGTACTGGAGATTTTAAAACATGATATACTGGGGAAGGATGCCTGCATTGTTGGAGAGGTTGTTGAAGCACCGGCAGGCAGGGTCATCATGAGGACGATTACCGGTGGGCACCGGATCGTCGATATGATGGCGGGAGATATGCTCCCGAGGATCTGTTAAGGTAATGATTAATCATGTTAAGGAGGATGGGTATGAGCATTACAAAGAGTCTATTCCATACCATGAAGGATGGTACGGAGATACATATGTACAAGCTTACCAATTCAAAAAATATGTCGGTCGGAATAATAAATTACGGGGGTACAATCGTATCGATTGAGGTCCCGGATCGTAATGGCAAGCTGCAGGATGTTACACTTGGATATGATAATCTTGACCAATATCTCAAAAAGAGTAATTTCTTCGGCGCGCTGGTCGGACGGCACGCAAACCGGATAGAGGATTCCTGGTTCGAGTTGAACGGGAAAGTATATCAACTGGCAAAAAACGATGGCGATAACCATTTGCACGGTGGCGACAAGGGATTTGACAAGGTCGTATGGAAAGCCGCAGCCCTTGAGGTAATGGAAGGACCGGCGCTTCAGCTAAGCTGCCGCAGTGCGGATGGGGAAGAGAATTATCCCGGAAACCTGGACGTCGAGGTTACTTACACGCTGACCGGGGAGAATGAACTAAAAATCGATTATTATGCCGTATCGGACAAGGACACGGTTGTTAATCTGACGAACCATGCTTATTTCAACTTGTCCGGGCATGCATCGGGCAATATTTACAAACATCTGCTGAAAATCAATGCCGACCGTTTTACTGTGGTTGATAACGAATGTATCCCGACCGGAGAGATCCGCAATGTAAAGAACACGCCAATGGATTTTACCGAACTTACGCCCATCGGAGCAAGAATTGACAGCGCGAATGAACAGATTGCATGCGGGAAAGGCTATGACCACAACTGGGTCCTTAATGTCAGCGGGAAGGCCCCGGAAAAGGCGGCAGAACTGTTCGATCCTGAAACGGGCAGACTGATGGAGGTATTTACGACAAAACCCGGAGTGCAATTCTATTCCGGTAATTTCCTGGATGGAGCCATCGGCAAGGAAGGGGCCGTGTACGGCAAGAGATCCGGCCTTTGTCTGGAAACTCAGTTCTTCCCCAATGCTATGAAGCACAAGCATTTCCCGTCACCGATCCTGAGAGCAGGAGAAGAATACAGGCATACAACGACTTATAAGTTCTCATGCAGGTAATAAGGTTAACTGAAAATAATTTGTTAAAAACAGCAAACGACTATTTTTATAGGATTTGCTGTTTTTTATATTTAGAAAACCCCACGTTAGATGTGGGGTTCTGTAAAGCTTACAGCTCGAGTAATAAAAACTTCTTTTGATATAATAAAATTGCGGTCTTCTAACTGCAACTAAAATCCAAGTATATGTGGTAACTCCTTTGCTTGAATTATTATGATACTGCACTACCCATTATTTCAGCTTTAGAACAGAATTCTACTGATAAACGGCTTATTTTATATATAACCTGTTAAAAATAAGGCTTTTTCTTCGTAATGCACCGCAATTTCGTCCTATAATTGCAAAAACGGGTAGTCCGCTCCGGTTTAGCTACTATATCGCCTCTGTAAATCTCAAACTAACATCGCTTCCTTTACAAATCATTAAACGATCAGCTAACAATAGATGACGATAAACCGTTCACGGGTGCTGGTAGTTGACTTATTGCGTTTGGAAGACCGTACTAACGCCTTATAGGTGTGGACAGTAGTTAAGGGCTATGCCCGCTAAAGATAAATCTCACTACATTACAGATCAAAAAAATCAGCGCTTTTGAGCTGATTTCCCTTAAGTTAATGACATTGGGCTAGCCGGCTAGGCCAGAGGATCATTTGTATGCGGCATGTCCGGCAAAGCTGGACCACGCAAGAGCAACTGAAAACAGCGGGATCGGGTGGTGAATATTATGAATGATGTAAGCAAAAATAGTATAACGAGGCATTTTATACGAGAAAAATCAGTAAAGATGATGCGAGAAAGATGACTATTCAACAAAGGAGATTATCTAGCGGTTGATAAACAAAAAATACTTGAATATACATTACATGTGATTTATAATATATGTAAAAGTCAAAGAAAGTCAAAATCAATATGTGTTACGAAGGTGGCGAGTGCATTTGGCCAGAATGAGTGATATAATCGAAGCCTTTTTGAAGCAGATGATCAATGATACAGACGGGGCAATTGAAATACAGCGTAACGAACTGGCAAACCACTTTAATTGCGTGCCCTCACAAATAAACTATGTAATAGATACAAGATTCACGACCGAGAGAGGCTACTATGTGGAGAGCAGACGCGGCGGAGGGGGACACATAAGGATCAGACGTGTCAATATAAGCAGGCCGGGAAATTATCTAATGCATATTGTAAGCTCAATGGGAGACAGCATATCTCAGCAATCAGCCGAGGTTTTTGTAAATAATTTTGTTGACTATGAGGTTATCAGCGCAAGAGAAGGCCTGCTGATCAAGGCTGCTACCAGCGACAAGGTGCTTGGCGGCATAGGCATGCCTGATCGGGACATAATAAGGGCCGTGATGTTGAAAAATATGCTGATGAGTCTGATGGTATGATCGTCAAGGTTATACAGTAGAGATGCAAGATCAAGAGTAGCATTTAAATACTGCGTCAAACAGGGAACAATTACATTGATAAACAATTATTCAGGGAGTGAGGCATATGCTATGCCAGAAGTGCCACAAAAGAGAGGCTAATGTACATTATACACAAATAATAAATAACAAGAAGGTAGAGCTGTATCTTTGCAGTCAGTGTGCGGATGAAAACGGGGCCCTTTCATTCAGTCCGCAGCTTAGTCTCGGAAATCTTCTTTGGGGCTTTTCTGGCATAGGAAACGGCTCGGGCTTCAGTAAGCTTGAACAGCCGGAAATACTCAGGTGCAGTGTCTGTGGTATGAGCTTTGATGATTTCAGAAAAAGTGGGAAATTTGGCTGTGCAAATTGTTACAGAATATTTCGTGAAAATTTGGGTCCAATATTTAGAAGGCTGCATGGAAGTGCAGAGCATAAAGGAAAATCACCTGATAAAATGATTGATAAAGTACCGGAGATTAGGCCGGAGACAACAGTTGATATGATGCCCGGTAAAAAGCTGGATGATAAAATGCCGGGCAATGGGGTAAAGCCCTCAGATGAGATCGGCAGGCTGAAGGAAGAACTGTCTCTCGCTGTAAAAAGTGAAAATTATGAGAAGGCGGCAGAGCTGAGAGACAGGATAAGGAGTCTCGAAAGCAGCGGGAATGTCAGCGGAGGTGCGTTATGAACCATGATGGTATTCAGCCGGCACCCGGATACGATGTTGCCATTAGCAGCAGGGTAAGGCTTGCCAGAAACCTGGAGGCTTATCCTTTTACAACCCGCATGAGCAGTGTACAGGGAACGGATATTTTAGAGAAAGTAAAGAAAGCTATGTTTGACGGCGGCGAGATGTCCGGGTATGGATTTTCATACCTTGATTTGCAGTCGATAATGCCATTGGACAGACAGCTTCTTGTAGAGAGGCACCTTATCAGCCCGGAGTTTGCTGAAAATAGTGTCAACAGGGCTGCAGTAATCAACAAGGGCGAAAGTATCAGCATAATGGTCAATGAGGAGGATCATCTGAGGCTGCAGTGTATTTTTGCCGGTATGAGGCTCGAGGAAGCATGGAAGCTTTGCAGTACATTGGAGTCCGGTCTTGACAAGAAATTGGGGTTTGCATTTGACAAAAGCTATGGTTACCTTACCTGCTGCCCCACCAATACCGGCACAGGGATCAGAGCCTCTGTAATGCTTCATCTTCCTGCGTTATCTATGACGGGATATATAAAAGGCATACTAGAGACCTGTGGGAAAATCGGGGTTGCCGTAAGAGGTGCCTATGGAGAGAACAGCGAGGCTGCCGGCAATATGTTCCAGATATCGAATCAGGTAACGCTTGGACAAACGGAGGAAGAAATAATCACCGGTATTTCAAATATCACCTCGCAGATCTCCGAACAGGAAAAAATGCTGCGTATCGAACTATACAGGCAGAATCCCATCCGTTTTGAGGACAGGATATTCAGGTCATTGGGATTACTTCAGAATGCCAGGCTTATTTCCTCCGAAGAGAGCCTCAAGCACATGTCTGATGTCAGACTTGGGGTTATTATGGGTCTGCTGAAGGGAATGGAGCTCGAAGATCTTAATGAACTCATGCTCATGATCCAGCCAGCACATATGCAGAAATTATTCGGAGAACAGCTGAAGCCTGATGAGAGGGATCATAAGAGAGCGGAACTTATACGCGGCAAGCTGAATGGAAGTATACATTAAGGAGTTGATGCAAATGTATGGAAGATTTACAGAAAAAGCTGAAAAGGCGATAAATTTTTCTCAGGAGAGCGCTGTAAGCCTGGGGCATAGTTACGTAGGGACTGAGCATTTGCTGCTCGGTTTGATCAGGGAGGGCACCGGAGTTGCGGCAAGGGTGCTTCAGGGACAGGGAGTTACAGAGGACAAAATTGTTAAGGAAATAGAGGAGTTGATCGGAAGAGGGGATAATTCGGGCAAGAGTGCCCTGGATTTCACCCCCAGGACAAAAAGGGTACTGGAATTAGGGCTGATGGAGGCAAGACGCCTTGGCCACAATTATATCGGTACCGAGCATCTCCTGCTGGGTATTATGAGGGAAGGCGAAAGTGTTGCGGTGAGAATACTGATCGACCTTGGGGTGGATCCACAAAAGCTGCTTAATGATATTTTGAAGATGCTGACAGAAGATGCTCCGACGGCAAGCGGAGAGCCGAGAAGCACGGCCAGCCAGACAAATACTCCTACATTGAACCAGTTTGGAAGAGACCTCACCGAGTTGGCCAGGGAAGGGAAATTTGATCCAATTATAGGCCGTGACATGGAAATAGAAAGGGTTATTCAGATACTTAGCAGGAGGACTAAAAATAATCCGTGCCTCATAGGAGAGCCCGGCGTAGGAAAGACCGCCATTGCAGAAGGTCTTGCTCAGAAAATAGTGGAGGGGAATATTCCAGAGCTTCTAAAGGACAAAAGGGTTTTCACACTTGATATTTCATCCATGGTCGCTGGTGCAAAATACAGAGGAGAGTTTGAGGAACGCCTGAAAAAAGCCATGGACGAGGTGCGAAAGGCTGGTAACGTGATCCTTTTTATTGATGAAATGCATACCATCATAGGGGCCGGAGCGGCAGAGGGCGCTATCGACGCGTCCAATATTCTCAAGCCGGCGCTGGCACGCGGCGAGATACAGGTGATCGGCGCTACGACGATCAATGAATACCGCAAGCATGTCGAAAAAGACTCCGCGCTTGAAAGAAGATTTCAGCCAATAACGGTTGGTGAGCCTTCGCAGGAGGAAACCATCGGTATTCTCAAGGGTATACGTGATAAGTATGAGGCCCACCACAGGGTCAAGATCACTGATGGAGCACTTGAAGCGGCGGCTAAGCTGTCGAGCAGGTATATAACTGACAGGTATCTGCCGGACAAGGCCATAGATTTGATAGACGAAGCGGCATCCAAGGTAAGGCTGAAGGCATTTACAGCCCCAGTGGATGTGAAGGTGCTGGAAGAACAGCTGGAGAAGCTGTCTAAGGAGAAGGAAGATGCTATTCGCTCTCAGGAATATGAGAAAGCGGCTTCTATCAGGGATAAGGAGCAGAAGCTGAAGTCTGAGTATGAGAAGATAAAGAATGACTGGTACCAGAAGAATCAGACAAGAACCGATACAGTCACTGAGGATGAGATAGCGGATATCGTTGCAAGCTGGACCGGTATACCTGTCAAACGCTTGGCTGAAGAAGAGTCCGAGAGATTGTTGAAGATGGAGGATGTGCTCCATGAAAGGGTCATTGGACAGGATGAGGCTGTAAAAGCTGTTTCAAAGGCTATCAGAAGGGGCAGAGTCGGGTTGAAGGACCCTAAGAGACCAATAGGATCATTCATATTCCTCGGACCTACCGGTGTGGGAAAGACAGAATTGAGCAAAGCACTGGCAGAGTCATTATTCGGCAACGAAAATGCCATGATCAGGATAGATATGTCGGAATATATGGAGAAGTTTGCCGTGTCCAGATTGGTCGGTTCTCCTCCGGGCTATGTCGGTTACGAGGAGGGAGGCCAGCTGACTGAGAAGGTCAGACGCAAGCCGTATTCGGTGCTCCTGTTTGACGAAATAGAAAAAGCTCATCCGGACGTTTTCAACATACTGCTGCAGATACTTGAAGACGGGAGGCTAACCGATTCACAGGGCAGGCTCGTGGACTTCAGGAATACCGTGATCATAATGACCTCCAATGTTGGCGGCAGGATGATAACGGAACCCAAGAGGCTGGGCTTTGTGGTTGGTGATGATACCGCGAAGAACTACGAGGATATGAAAAGCAATGTCATGGGTGAACTGAAGAAGACCTTCCGACCGGAGTTTCTGAACAGGGTCGATGATATAATAGTTTTCCATCCCCTTGATGAGGAAAATATAAAGAAAATTGTCGGGATCATGCTAGAGGTTCTGGTTAAGCGTCTTGCTCAAAATGGTATCACACTTCAGGTCAGTGACGAAGCAAAGGCGTACCTTGCCAAAAAAGGCTTTGATCCGGTCTTCGGGGCTCGACCGCTGAGAAGATCGATCCAGAGTATGATCGAGGATAAGCTGGCCGAGCAGATGCTGGAAGGCTCTGTAAAAACGGGAGATACTGTGAAGGTCAATTTTGCAGACGATAAGCTGATATTCGGATAATTGAACAGGACTAATTAAAGGGGGACGGTTCTTCACTTTTGTTGAGGGACAGTCCCCTTGATTTTTCGTGAGGGACAGTCCCTTTAATTCTAGACTTTTTACAGAACTGTCCCCTTACCTTTTACAGAACTGTCCTCTTGCTTTTACTTATTGGTAGCGGGAGGCTTCGGATGTCGGCTTTAGTGTATTCTGGGTCTTCTCGAGTTCCTTTATTGTTATTACCCGTGTGTGCTTTGTATGGTTCCAGACCTTGTTGTTCCTGCTGAGAAAGCCCTGGATAGTTATAGGGACCCAGGTGAGGCAGTAGAAGGGATATACAAGGAAAGCCAGCAGTACCCTCATGTCGAACTTGTTTTCCGAAAGTATTACTAATGGCCCGTAAAAGAACTGAAGCACGACAAATACATACCAGACTGCTGCAGGGAATACATATTGCAGCGTATAAAAGGGCGCTTCGGGATAAAACGACTGAATCCACAGCATCACAGTCATAAGTCCCATAAAGATGAAGCGTATTGGCTGGAACAGGTATACAGCACAGTCAAAGGCGGACAGATTGCTTTCCCTGAAAGCTTTTTTGAATAGGGGGACCAGATATTTGGAGGCGCAGTCCGCATGACCCTGCATCCATCTTTTTCGCTGATGCCAGGATTGCCTAAGTGTGATTGGCTTCTCATCATATACGACAGCCTCGTGTGCCCACGCGACCTTCATGTCGTTCAAAGCCAGCTTCATAGTAAACTCAAGGTCCTCTGTAAGACATGTCGCGCCCCAACCAATTTTTTTCAACACCGATATGTCCACGCAGAAGCCTGTGCCGCACAAGCTGCAGCTCAGCCCCAGATAATATCTGGGCAGCTGAAAGGTCCTGTTTGACAGCCAGAAGGCTATCGAATATGAGCATGTAATCCAGGAATCAAAAGGGTTTTTGCTGTCTATGTAACCCTGAACGACCTTATGTCCTTTGCATAGCTGTTTATTCATTTCATACAGGAAATTGGAGGACACAAGATTGTCCGCATCGAACACGCAAATTACATCATACTTGTCGTTCATATCGTATATCTTCTGAAACATCCACTCCAATGCATGGCCTTTCCCGGTATTTATAGCATCCTGGCGTTTGTAGACCAAGGCGCCTTTTTTCTGTGCAACAACAGCTGTTTTATCTGTACAGTTATCAGCTGTCACAAAAATATCGTACAATTCCTGCGGATAATTCTGATCCTTTAAGCTGTCAATGATATGAGCTATTACCAACTCTTCATTATGAGCAGCTATTACTATTGCGAACCTTTTACAGGGAGTAGCCTCGCCTGTATTATCCTTTCTTTTCCTCCAGCCGTATATCGAAACTCCGAAAAAATAGCATCCTGCAACAAAAATGAATACCTGTATCAGCTGTGTAATAAGAAGTATCAGGCTTTGAAGCATTTTATCCATGAAGAACCTCCGTGGGTGAAATCTTGGGCTCGTTATATTATTTTGTACCTTTATAATGAAAATATTTATTATTTATTGGAGGATGCTGTTTATTTTTCCACAGTGCAAATATCGTACCGGCTATTTGCCGATACAATTTGGTGTGTTAAAATGTTTTATGGAGCATAAGGAGAGATAACATGACAAAATCCTATTTCAATCAATTAATAACGGGCAATTCCGGTATGCTCGCATGCATTGATAACAGGGGTGAAATGATCAGGATATGTTGGCCTGATATAGATTACCCGCAGCATGTAGACAGCCTATTAACCGGGATAACATGCCCTGAGCTTTGGCAGGGCACATCATGGCTGAATTCTTCGGACTGGCAGGTCAAACAGTTTTATATTGAAGATACAAATATCGCAGTTTCTGAATTTACGTACGGGAAATATTGCCTAAAGATCCGCCAATATGACTATGCGCTGCCGGATGGCGATGTGCTAAACAGGTGTTATGAGGCCGAAAACTGTGGTGAATACCAACTGCAGCTAGGCTTTACCGTATATTCATCGGCGGCGCCTGCGGCATGTGATATGCCGGGTGTAATTTTTGATACGGACATATCGGCTTTGATCCATTACAAGCATGGCTACTATTATGGGATCACATCATCAGTGCCTGCAAAACAATATCAGCTCGGGGCAGGTGCGATCGATAATGCAAGCCGTGGTCAGCTTTTCGGTAATGATACTATTGGGATGATAAAGGAAGGCAGTCTGCTTTGGGAATGTGCAATGCTAGGGAGCGGAGATAAGCTTAAATTCCGGCTTGGTATTTGCTTTGCAGTGGAACTGAAAGCATTGAAAAAGCTTCTGAGAGAACAGAAGCTCGGGGACCCGTGGCAGGATCTGGACAACACGGCTGCCTTCTGGCGTATATATGTTGAAAAGGCAAGAAAGGTAAATACAGGGTATCAGGAGGTAGACCGGCTGTATAAGCGCTCTCTTCTAGTCTTTGCTCTGATGGCCAATAAAAGGACCGGAGCTCTGCTTGCCGCCCCTGAGGTTGATGAGGGCTTCACCAGGTGCGGTAGATATTCATATTGCTGGGGCCGTGATGCCGCTTTTATCACTACTGCACTTGACAAATGCGGACTGACAGAGGCTTCAGAAAGCTTCTACGACTGGGCGGCAAATGTTCAGGAGGATGACGGGAGCTGGCAGCAGCGGTTTTATATGGATGGGAACCTGGCTCCTTCCTGGGGATTGCAGATCGATGAGGGTGGTTCTGTGATATGGGGCATCCTTGAGCATTATAAAGTGACACAGGACAAGGATTTTTTGATCAGGTTATGGCCCTGTGTTAAGAAAGGCGTTGAGTTTCTTTTAAAATACAGGGATGCTGAAACAGGTCTCCCATGGCTGAGCTTTGACCTCTGGGAGGAAAGGATGGGGGAGCATGCGTACTCCAGCGCAGCAGTGTGCGCAGGCATTAAGGCAGGCGCTGAGATTGCAGGGATAATCGGTGAGCCGCCGGAGCTTGCAGCTAATTGGATGGAACAGGCAGAAGGGCTGCGCGAAGCGATTTCTCAAAACTTCTGGAAACCGGAATGGGGCAGGTTCGTACGGAGCATACGCGTAAAGCTTAATGCCTGGGGAGAAGAGCATACAGATCAAAAGGTCTGGCTTAAGACAAACGACAGAAGCATCACCAGGGACTACGCGCTCGTTGATGGAGCACTGGATATAAGCTTATTGGGAATGACTGTGCCATTTGGAGTTTACGACGCTTCGGACGAACAAATGATCCCCACCGCAGAGGCTGTGGAGCGCCAGCTCACCGTACATGCAACAGGTGGATTGATGCGGTATGAATACGATAACTATATCGGAGGCAACCCGTGGATACTGACTACTTTATGGGCTGCGCTCTACAATATTGACAGAAGGAATTACGATAAAGCAAGGGAATATTTCTGGTGGGCCGTCAAAGGCGCCACTGAACAAGGACTTTTACCGGAACAGATAGATAAAATGACAGGCCGCCCTGCATGGGTCATACCGCTTACATGGTCTCATGCGATGTTTGTGCTTGTGCTTGACAGATTGCTTGAAGCAGGTAAACTGAAGTAACGAGGGGAAAGATGTCCCGCCTCTTTGAAACGAAGTGTTATAAAGGGCCCGGGTGGGAATAAGATCGCAGTATGACTGCAGGAGGGTCTATGGCTAAGAGTAAAACGGTATTTATATGTCAGGAATGCGGTTACGAGTCTTCCGGATGGCTTGGCAAATGCCCTGCATGCATGCAGTGGAACACATTTGTCGAGGAGCGGCAGAACAGTGATATCAAGGGTGCCTCTTCATCCGAGGGCATGGTAAGGCCCGTCAGCCTTGATGAAATAGTGATCGACAGCCAGGAGCGAAGCCTTACCGGGATGAAGGAGCTTGACCGTGTTCTGGGCGGAGGTATCGTCAAAGGCTCGCTCATACTTGTGGGCGGTGATCCGGGCATAGGGAAGTCAACGCTGCTTCTGCAGATCTGCAATACGATAAAAGCTGACTTGAAAGTACTGTATGTATCCGGAGAGGAGTCGGTCGGTCAGATAAAATTAAGGGCTGACAGGCTAAATGTCAGAGGAAGCGGTCTTTATATAGTTTCTGCCTCCTGTTATGAAACTATATTGGCGCTTATTGCATCTGAGAAGCCTGATATTGTGATCATTGACTCCATCCAGACCATATATACCGATTCGATTACTTCCGCGCCGGGCAGTGTGAGCCAGGTAAGGGAGGTCACCTCTGCGCTTATGAAGCTTGCCAAAGGGAGCGGCATAACGGTAATGATAGTGGGACATGTGACTAAGGAGGGTGCTATTGCAGGCCCAAGAGTACTGGAGCATATGGTTGATACGGTTCTTTATTTTGAAGGCGACAGACATATGAGCTTTAGAATTTTAAGGGCAGTCAAGAACAGGTTTGGCTCCACCAATGAGATTGGTGTTTTCGAAATGAGAGACACCGGTCTTGAAGAGATATCTAATCCTTCGGAAATGATGTTATCCGGCAGAACCGAAAATATGCCCGGCTCGGTAGTGGTATCGAGCCTTGAAGGCACAAGGCCGATGCTTATAGAAATACAGTCGCTTATCTGTGCTACCAATTTCGGCATTCCACGGAGGATGACCACGGGCATGGACTATAACAGGCTTACCATGCTGATGGCGGTGCTGGAAAAGAGAGTAGGGCTGCAGCTTTACAATTTTGATGCGTATCTGAATGTGGTTGGTGGTATAAAGCTGGATGAAACAGCTTGTGATCTCGGTGTTGCAGCTGCAGTCGTATCAAGCTTTAAAAATATTCCTGTGAAGTCTGATTGTGTGCTTGTTGGCGAAATCGGCCTGACAGGTGAGGTACGTGCAGTCAGCCAGATAGATAAGAGGATATCGGAAGTTATGCGATTGGGCTTCAGGAGCATTGTAATACCCGAAGGGAACATGAAGCTGGCGGCACAGGTAAAGCTGAACGAAGGGTTTATGATCATACCGGTTTCTAATGTACAGGAAGCACTTGATGTAATATTTGAAGATAGATGATTTTAATTGGGTGAGTAAAAAATCCAGTAATGTGTGGCGAGATATCTACTTTCATTGATATTTGATTCAATAATACATGTTAAGCAATCAATGCTAAAAGGCCACTTCGCCGAGTTAAATCCACTCATTACTTGATATTTTACTCAACATCTGTCAGACGTGCGCTGTGGAGTCGGGATATGATGTTGTGATCGGACTTTTGCGTTTCTTGGGCAAAAAAAGGGCTGCCTCAACGTTCATTTTGAGACAGCCCCTTATAACGATTTGTACCCTGTGGGAGTATATATTACTCAAGACTGAAATTGCCGAGCATTTTGACTCTTTCCTGCTCTTTTATTATGATATCGTACAAATTAAGATCAAGAGTATTGCATATAGATGCAATGTAGTATAGATTCTTGCCAAGTTCCTTCTCGATCTGATCTCTGCAGCTTTCGCACAGATGACCTTCCACGTGAGTGTCCATTGCCTTGCGCATTTCTTCAAAACTGCCGTCCTCCGGCATCATTTGCTTTCCTGCATTGATCTTTATGCATCCGCATTGAGTGACGGCTTTGACAATTGCACGGTTGACCCGCGCATTTGAATCCTGATATTTTGTAATGGAATCAATTATGCTTTTATTTCTAAAAAGCAACTCCTGTACCGTATACTGGAATTCATCGATCAGCATATCCTTCATTGTGTTCACTCTCCCGATGACCTCATTTTCCGATATATCAGCAACCAAATACATAAATAGGTAATAATTACGTACTGAAGTACACTATATATTGGAATAGAATACTTAAAAATGTATCAGCATGTTTTCATTATAGATGTTCGGACAACCCCTTGTCAATGCCGTTATTAGTCTGATTAAAAGATTTTCCTGACAAATTTCCCATTGGGAAATCATTTGTATCAGGCGGAAGTACTGCAGCTCTTTGATAGGATGTTTTACTTTGACATTAGTTAAGCAATGTAGTATACTGATTATTGTGGGTCAACACCGTTTATAAAATTCCAGTTTTGCTGATTTTTTGAAGATCAATTAATAAATTTCATTGATCGTTTCGTACAAAGAGGTGATTCCTTTTAATTTACTGAAACGATATCAACTAACTAAAGACAAATCACAGATGAGAGTATAACTACTTTTATTCATTTGGAGGATTTGTTATGTATAGTATTGGCGACAAGATCGTTTATCCAATGCACGGGGCCGGGGTTATCGAATCAATAGAAGAAAGAGAGATACTTGGCTGCAAGCAAGATTATTATGTCCTAAAGATGCCTGTAGGAGATATGAAGGTCATGATACCGACCCATAACGTGGAAGGTATAGGTATCAGAGATGTGATCGAAAGCTGTGATGTGGACAAGGTATATGAGATCCTCCAGGATCATAGTATAAATGTCACAAACAATTGGAATAAGCGTTATCGTGAGAATATGACAAAAATAAAAAGCGGCAATATATATGAAGTTGCAGATGTAGTCAGGATCCTCATTAAAAGGGACAGGGAAAAAGGCTTGTCCACCGGTGAGAAAAAGATGCTGAACAGTGCCAGACAGATACTTGTAAGTGAATTGGTGCTGGCTGAGGATCAGGAGCAAATGGAAATTGAATCTGCTATAAATGATTTTCTGAATGATTAGGCAAAGCGTGCCTGCAAGATATATGAAATGATAAAATAATTAATTATCGAGGGAGTTAGATAATGTGTTGAACAATATTATTAAATTCTCTTTTGCAACAGTAGGGTGTGTCACAGGGATCACACTCACAAGGACTTTTTTTACATACCAGCTTACCGGGATGTCACCGGAGTTGAAAACGCTGATTTTTTTAGTGGTCGCTGTTGCTCTTGCGGTTGTTTTTTATATGGCCAGCGGTAAATTGATAGAAGTAGTAATGGATGCTCTGGACAGGATGGAATTGCTTCTCCAGAGACTTACGCTCTATGAACTTATCGTCAGCTCTATTGGCCTGATTGTAGGACTTGTTATTGCAAATCTTGTTACTATACCAATAAAAGACATTGACATAATAGGAACGCCTTTTTCTATTACCGCAAACATTCTTTTCAGTTGCCTGGGCATAGCTGTCGCAACCGGGAAAAAGAATGAAAATCTGCTGGATTCTATCAAGGGAAAGCCTTCAGGTACCGCGAGCATTGGGAAAAGCAGTTGTGAACCAAAGATATTGGATACAAGCGTTATAATAGACGGACGTATAGTTGATATCTGCAGGAGCGGTTTTATAGAGGGCGAGTTGGTGGTGCCCAGCTTTGTGCTTGATGAACTCAGACACATCGCGGACTCTCAGGATCCATTGAAGCGGAACAGAGGAAGACGGGGCCTTGACGTTTTGAATGTGATCCAGAAGGATATTAAGTTTCCGACAAGGATCGAAAATCAGGAAGTGAATTCGGATTCCGAAGTGGACGGTGCTCTGCTTAAATTGACCCAGAAACTCGGCGGAAAGGTTCTGACAATAGATTTTAACCTCAACAAGGTAGCTAATTTCCAGGGAGTGTCGGTCCTCAACATAAATGAGTTGGCTAATGCTCTCAAGCCGATTGCGCTGCCCGGCGAGGAGATGACCGTCCAGGTCGTCAAAGACGGGAAGGAGACTGGCCAGGGCGTGGCTTATCTTGATGATGGGACGATGATCGTTATAGATGGAGGACGCAGGCACATAGGAGAGAGCCTTAACGTGACAGTCACAAGCATTCTTCAGACAGCTGCCGGCCGCATGATTTTTGCCAAGCCAAAGTATTCTATTGAGAGAGTGATATGATCGGGTTGTTGTAAGGACGGCACTTGGTTCGTATAATATAATTAAATATTATTAAAAGAAGCGGGGTCTATGGCTCCGCTTTTTGTGTGCAGACTTCACAAACACTCCATCCAGAACTGTCCCCCATAACTCTTTTACAGAACTGTCCCCGTTATGATAGAATGTCTATTGTTCACATGGTTATATTACAATTTCCAGAAATATTGGACTAAATAAACAGGAGTGCTTTTAGAATGAGTGATTTCATAAAGACCACTGCGGTTATTGCGGCAGCAGGCAAAGGAAAGAGAATGGGGCTCGATATGAACAAACAGTATATCGGGGTTCTTGGCAAGCCTATTCTGGCAAGGACTATACAAAGGTTTGAAGAATGTGATCGCATCAATGAAATAGTGATTGTAGCAAACGAGAACGAAATAGAGTACTGCAAAGAGAATATCATTGGGAAATATGACTTCAAAAAAGTCAGGGCTGTTGTACCAGGAGGAGAAACCAGGCAACAGTCGGTTTTCAACGGGCTTAGCCGCGTGTCTGCAGACTGCGGGATAGTTTTGATACATGACGGGGCCAGACCTTTTATAGATAATGACAGTATAATGGCATGTATAAATGCTGCCTCCTCATATGGAGCCGCATGTGCCGCTGTACCTGTGAAGGATACGATAAAGCTGGCCGATACAGATGGCTTTGTAAGCAGGACTGCGGACAGAAGTGCTCTTTGGCAGATACAGACACCACAGGCGTTTGAGTACGGGCTGATAATGGATGCTCATCGCAGGGCTTTGGGCGAAGGCTTTGACGGTACTGATGATGCAATGCTTGCAGAGAGATCCGGGTATAAGGTGAAGCTTGTCATGTGCGATTATTACAATATCAAGATAACGACAGGAGAGGATCTGATTTTTGCTGAAGCCATATGCAGGATGCGCGACCGTTAAGATTAATATCTGCCCGGATCAGCACCTGGCCGGATCAACACCTGACTGTGAACATTTTTGTATCTGAGCCCCACTATACATTGATAAAGGAGTGATAAACCTGATGGTAGAAGTAATTGAGCTTGAGAAGAAGTTCGGGCAATTTACGGCAGTTGACAAGATTAGCTTTTCGGTAAAAAAGGGAGAGATTTTCGGCTTACTTGGAGAAAACGGCGCAGGTAAAACTACCACGCTGAGGATGCTTTCAACGATGCTTTGCCCAACATCAGGCCGGGCAGTTCTCAAGGAGTATGACACGCAAAAGGAGCCGGAGAAGGTACGTACTCACATTGGGATACTCTTTGGCGGCGAGACCGGGTTATATGACAGGCTGACTGCAGCAGAGAATATTGCCTACTTTGGTGAACTGAACGGTATGACCAAAGCAGCAATCAAGGAACGTACCAGGTATCTTGCAGAGGCTTTCGGCATGCAGGAATTTATGGATAAGAAAGCCTCTAAGCTTTCAAAAGGAATGAAACAAAAAGCAGCCTTCGCGCGTTCCATCATACATAACCCCGATATAATGCTTTTCGATGAACCAACCTCAGGACTTGATGTAACTGCGACCCGTGACGTGCAGGATTTCATACTGGGCTGTAAAGCTGAGGGGAAAACCATTATTTTTTCAAGCCATACAATGAGTGAAGTTGATAAGCTTTGCGACCGTATTGGCATAATCCACAAGGGACGGCTTGTAGAATGCGGTTCGGTTGAAGAATTGAAAAAGAAATATGAAGACGACGACCTGGAAGAAATATTCGTCAGATTGGTAGGTGCAAAATGAGACTCAAACATGTTATGATCGTTTTCAAAAAAGAGGTCAAGGATCTGATACGTGACCGAAGGACTATCATATCCAGTATATTGCTGCCAATGCTTCTGATACCGCTGCTCAATATAGTTATGGGCGGAAGTATGCAGAATTTTGAGAAGGATATCAATGAAAATGTCATAATTGCCCTGTCCCAGGAATCAAATACCCCGGAAATAAATGAATTGCTCAAGGATAAGATCCTGAGTAAAAATGAAAACATTGAACTTATAGATACAGAGGATCCGCTAAAGGCTCTTGAAAATGACGAGATCAGGTGTATTGTTGACTTCGAAAGCGGGTATGCAGAGAAGCTGAAGGATGGCAAACCCGTTAAAATAACGCTGCAGTATGATGAGTCCAAGACTAAGTCAATGACAGCTGCAGATATAGTTTCCGAAGCAATCGATGAATTTCAAACTGAACTAGTCAATGAGAGGCTAGTGGCTTTGGGAATCGATGTGGAAATACTGCAACCATTTGAAATCCAACGAAATAATGTAGCGCCCAATCAAAAAGGTAACAACATGATGCTCGAAATGATGCTGCCGCTTATGATTTCAATGCTGGTATCCATTGGCGGTATACCTGCCGCTACTGATCTTGTTGCCGGCGAGAAGGAGCATAATACCTTTGAACCGCTGCTTACAACAATGCCGGACAGAGGATCGCTGCTGCTTGGAAAATATTTTGCTGTAACGCTATTTTCATTTGTGAGCGTAATTGCAATTCTGGCAGGTTTGATTTTTGGATATTTGATCAATCCCAACTCGCTTACGATGGGAGTCGACGCGCAGGTATACGGCTACGATATCGACCCTCTTGCTGTAGTGCTGGCATTGATAATAACAATTGCGCTCGGGATGACATTTTCCGGCATACAGATCGCACTGAGCACTATTGCCAAGTCGTATAAGGAGGCTCAGACATACCTTTCCTTCCTTATGCTTGGTGCAATGGTGCCGGCATATGCTACGATGTTTATGCAGGCAAGCGATATTTCTCCGGTCATGTTTGCAATGCCGGTTTTGAATACTATTGCTGCCTTTAAGATGATAATGGGAGGTAATATTATTTACGGCAACCTTATCATTGCGCTTGTGACCTCGGTAATATTTGTTGCGCTGACGCTTTGGTTTGCAGCATCTATCTTCAAAAAGGAAAAGGTGATGTTCAGAAGCTAAGCGGCAAGTATAAGAAAAAATTTAAAAGCTTTGCTCACGGGCTGCATTTGCGACCGGGAGCAAAGCTTTTGTAATGTGTAGAGTTTTGCTAAAACATGTCTAATTGTTATCAGTGTGAAAGGACTTAAGTTATATTACCGTTATTATACTTAGCACCTGAATTCCCAAGCCCTGGCCAAATTGTGTAAGGCCTTCGCCCGAGGTTGCGGTGATTCCGACACAATTTTCAGGTATCCCGAGAAGAACAGAGAGACTTTGCCGTATATCGGCTATCCTTGGTGAGATTTTTGGCCTTTTACATTCTATAGAAATTGACAGGTGTACTATCCTGTGTTCACCTAAATATTTGACAGCCTCGCGCAGGTATACACTGCTGTCCGTGATTCCATGCCGGAGGCAAAGATCATCGCTTATGTCGCCCAGTATATTGACGCAGGTGACCCCTGAGATTGCGTTCGTAATGGAATGCAGTATTACATCGGCATCGCTATTGCCTTTAAGTGCCGGTTCATCTTCAAAAACTATACCCCCAAGTATCAGCTTTTTTTCTTTATCATCAAAGTCAAACCTATGACTATCCTGACCAATGCCTACTTTCATGAGAAAACTCGCATTCCGCCCGATACCGGCCGTATTTGGTACTGTCCACAGTGCCTATTAAAATTATATTGCCACAGGGTTCTTTTGTCAAAGACTTATAAGGGACAGTTCTATCGCCCTACTAATCTACTTGCGACCATACTCGATATATCGGTCGAAGGTTTACTAGTGGCTGGGTGTACCTCAATAAATCTGTTGACAGTTCTCAAACGAATGTATTATACTACTTTTGAAATAATATATAGATAATGTCGATGACGGGAATGCGAAAGGCATCACCTTTCTTCCCACCCCTGAGATGCTTCCGATGAGGTTGCCGTATAAGCTGCGATAAAGGCCGGAGGATTCAGCTTTCTGCAAGGATTTGCTGAGTCTTTGAGTTGGGTTTTCCAATTTGGGTGGTACCGCGGAGTAGATTCGTCCCTGCATTTACAGGGGCGTTTTTTATTTTATTAGAATTAAAAATATGAAGGAGCTGTTTTTATGGCGCAGGACAAGAAATTCGTTGAAGAAATTACGTCGATGAACCAGGATTTCACACAGTGGTATACTGATGTGATAAAAAAAGCCGATCTGGTTGATTATTCAAGCGTTAGAGGCTGTATGATCATCAGGCCCTACGGGTATGCAATCTGGGAATACATCCAGAAGGAACTTGACGGCAGGTTCAAGAAAACAGGGCACGAGAATGTTTATATGCCTATGTTTATCCCCGAAAGCTTGCTGCAGAAGGAAAAGGATCATGTGGAGGGCTTCGCGCCTGAAGTTGCATGGGTGACTCACGGCGGAAGTGAAAAACTGGCGGAAAAGCTTTGCGTCAGGCCAACATCCGAGACGCTGTTTTGCGACCATTATAAAAATATAGTGCACTCATACAGAGATCTTCCGAAGCTTTACAACCAGTGGTGCTCTGTAGTCAGGTGGGAGAAGACGACCCGCCCGTTCCTAAGAACGCTGGAGTTCCTGTGGCAGGAGGGGCATACCGCTCACGCTACTGCAGAGGAGGCCCAGGAGGAAACCATCAGGATGCTGAATGTCTATGCAGAATTCTGCGAAAATGTACTTGCTATACCGGTTGTTAAGGGACAGAAGACTGAGAAGGAAAAGTTTGCGGGTGCAAAGGCCACATATACCATTGAGTCTCTCATGCACAACGGTATTGCTCTGCAGTCCGGCACTTCCCACAATTTCGGCGATGGCTTTGCTAAAGCGTTTGAGATACAATATACCGACAGCGCAAACCAGCTCCAGTATGTTCACCAGACATCCTGGGGAATGACGACCAGGCTGATAGGGGCTTTGATCATGGTACACGGAGATGACAGCGGGCTTGTGCTGCCTCCGAAGGTCGCGCCTGTGCAGGTTGTAGTTATACCGGTTTCACAGCACAAGGAGGGTGTCCTTGAAAAAGCATCAGAGATCACCTCTAAGCTATCAGAAGTTGTAAGGGCAAAAATGGATGACAGTGAAAAGTCGCCAGGTTGGAAATTCAGCGAATATGAAATGAAGGGTGTGCCTGTCCGCCTTGAGATCGGGCCTAAGGATATCGAAAAGGGACAGGTCGTTCTCGTCAGAAGAGATACCAGGGAAAAGATGTTTGTGCCCATCGATGAGCTGGAGACCACGATAGTCGAACTGCTTGACGCTATTCATCAGAATCTGCTTGAAAAAGCAACTAAACTGAGGAATGAGAAGACCTTCACCGCAGTTGAGCTTTCAGAATTCGAAGAGATCATCAATACGACACCGGGGTTCATTAAGGCTATGTGGTGCGGGGACAGAGCATGCGAAGATGCAATAAAGGAAAAGACAGGTGCAACTTCGCGCTGTATACCTTTTAATGAAGAGCCTGTGTCTGACAAATGTATTTGCTGCGGCAAGGAAGCAAAGACACTGGTGTACTGGGGCAGGGCATATTAAGGCTGATTAGTGTAACTGAATGAGGCCGGATTTCATATGTGTCATAAATGAGGTCCGGCTTTGCTTTTTGTAGTGAAGGAAGTAAGTCACACTATTTTCTGAAGGGTGGATAATAATGAGTGTCTTTGAAACCATTATGCTTTTATGTTTTGGACTTGCCTGGCCCGTTTCTATTTATAAATCGTATACCTCGAGGGAGACAAAAGGGAAAAGTGTTGTTTTTCTTTTTGTGGTCATAATAGGATATATGTCAGGTATTACTCATAAGCTTCTCTATAGCAGAGACTGGGTTGTATTTCTTTATATTCTGAATCTACTGATGGTATCGACGGATGCGTTGTTGTACTTCAGGAACAAAAGATTCGAGGCCAGAAATAACTCAAAAAGCTAGTTGAAAAATTATTGCCAATTCGCCTTATAAATACATATAATTCAGAAATTTCTGTCAATACTATTATCAGTATAAACAAAATATTTTTGTATTATGAGGCAATTGGAGGTAATAGTATGAAAAGAAAGATTTTTGTGTTAGTAATCATGGCCGCATTGCTGATATCGGGTACATGTTATGCAGCAGCTGCCGGAAGTAGCGGTAATAATGTGCAACTGGCTTTAGAGAAGACAGATAATGACGCTGCTGTTGTTAAAGTCAATGCACTGAATCTGCGGGAAGGACCGTCTACAGATTATCCTTCCATATGCAAATTGGCGAAAGGCCAGAAACTTACGGTCATGGGCAAGCTCGGAGACTGGTATGCTGTCTATAACGCCGATACCGGAACCTTGGGAGCTGTTTTTGGCAAGTATGTTAGTGTTGGAAAGGATGATTCGATCGCTGTATCATCAAACGATGTAGTGGGTATTAGCGGCGGGAATGCTGCATCCGATGTAAAAGCTGTTTTGTCAGAGGATGAGCAAAAGCTGCTGGAGCTTGTTAACAAGGCCCGTGAAGAAAAGGGACTTGAACCGCTTTCGGTTGATGATAATTTAATGAAGGTGGCTAGGACAAAAGCGAAGGACATGATAGAGAATAATTATTTTTCTCATCAATCTCCTACTTATGGCTCACCGTTCGATATGATGAGGCAGTTTGAAAACTCCTTTAAATCAGCGGGTGAGAATATTGCCGGCAACAAGACAGTGGAAGGCGCATTTAAAGCCTGGATGTCTTCGGATACACATAAGAAGAATATCCTGAACTCAGGGTTCAAAGTGACTGGAATTGGTATCGAAAGCAGTGCAACCTATGGGAAAATACTGGTTCAGCAGTTTATTGGGAGGTAGCCCTGAAATTAATAGAGAGTAGGTTTATTGGAAGACAGCGGTATTTATTTTCGTATGACATCGGCCTAATGGATGGGTAAAAGTCCATGCCGTATTGCCAACCGTCAATTATTACTGTGCATGATAAGCGGTTTGCCTGTGATCAGGCGCCGCTTACTTATTTTTCAGACAGTTATCCGGGTAATTATTCATGCAATGATTCAGACAGATATATCTATAGATTAAAGAGATTTTATGTTGAAATTGGGTTCTACCATTAGTTCTTTCCCATTCAAATAATCCAGCAGTGATTTTTCTTTGAAATTAAAGCAGAGTTTATATGCCCATAATGCCTGCATTTTTAATCCAAACATACGATTTACTGCATTTGAGCCATATTTTCCGTCGCCGAGGATGGGGTGGCCTATATATGCCATATGAGCCCTGATTTGATGAGTCCGGCCGGTTATCAATTCAACTTCGAGCATGCTCACGTCTGACGAAGGATAATATTTGAGTACCTTGTATGCTGTGATTATACTAAGCGCACCCTTTGTTTTATGACTATTCACAAATACCTTGCTTTTGCGGGCATCCTTCCAAAGATATGCATTCAGCTGTGCTGCGTTTTTTTCCATACGACCTTTAACAAGGCATTTGTAATATTTCATTATTTCCCGTGCTTCAATTTTATTTAGAAGAATATCATAACTTGCCTTATTCTTTGCAATGATAACAAGCCCACCGGTATTGCGGTCCAGCCTGTGGCACAGAGATGGCTGGAAGGGATCCTTCCGTTCTGAGGATGCTTTACTTTCCAGGTAAAGCCTGACCTGATCGATCAATGTATCCTGCAGTTGATCTTTGTCTGGATGGACAGGTATACCCTGAGCTTTATTAACAACCAGCAGATTTTCATCTTCATATGCAACTTTAAAACCTGTCTGTGACGGGTGACTGCCATCTTTTGAGAAGCCGCCTCTGCAATTCTTTGGGCTGCTTGGACGATTTACAGAGGCAATAGGTTGATTTTCCGGAGCGTTTGGGGAATATATGCTGCCGCTCGGGTCAGAACTGTTTGAGCCGGAACCGCTCAGGCCGGAACTATTGGGGTAGGAACCGCTTAAGCCGGAACCGCTTAAGCCGGTACTATTCGACCCGGAACTATTCGACCCGGAACCGCTCAGGAGATCGTCTGTAATGTAAATATCCAGCACATCTCCGGCTTTTACTATGTAATCCTTGTCGATCCTTGTACCGTTGACTTTTATGTCCCTTTTCCGTAAAGCCTTCTGCAGTGTACCGTAGGACAGATTAGTATAAATGCTGAGTAAGTATTTTTCTATTTTTGTGTTTGCATCTTTTTGCTTTACTGTGATTGTTTGCATTTTTCTCCTTTTTCTCCTCCGGAATGCCTTGACCTGTCCCTAATAGCCAAGCGATAAAACGATGCTTGATTCCAACCGCTGTCGCAGTGCTGGCAGAACTATTGGCAGGACTGTCCCCATTTATAGGACTGTCCCCATTATTATTCCATATTCTTTTTAGAAATCCTCCAAAACTTTTTTTGTGTAATTAAAGATTTGAATAAGTATGTGATTTTATGGGAAATTATAAGGCGGAACTATAAGGCAGAACTGTCCCCCTAGTACAATATAGTTGTAGACAAACAGCAGACATCCATCTACTGTAGTTACCA
>CAZBEQ010000002.1:0-35293 GCA_964490975.1 uncultured Oscillospiraceae bacterium
TATGGTGGCTATTTTTTAGTCTGCGTCAGTATTACCCCCGTGTGAACAGTAACACTGTTTCATCCACATTATACCACAGCTTTAAATCTGATTGACATCAACGCCAAACTATTGTATTATAGTTAAGCGGCACGAAAGTGCCTACATTTTAGAGCATGCGGTCATGGAGAGATGGCTGAGCTGGTCTAAGGCGCACGACTGGAAATCGTGTGAACGTTAACCCGTTCCGAGAGTTCGAATCTCTCTCTCTCCGCCAAAATAGCGACCTTCATGGTTTTGAAGGTCGCTATTTTTATTGCATAGCTACGACATTAACTAGTTAAACTTCTTACATTCTTCCAGACAATGTATTCTTATTCGCACTATTATTCTAATATCTGTGTTCCAATATATCATTTCTTTAGGTATTTTAGATTACTCGTTAAGAGTTAGTCATTATGTACATAAAGAATGTATGGATTATATTTACTTATTTAATATTGTTTGACAATAGAACAAATGTTCGATATAATAAATATGAAATTGAATTGCATGGAATTAGTAATGAAATATTTATGCGAAATGGAGGATAGCATGAATAGTAATGAACAAATAGAAATTCCGAAAAAATTTTGGGAGTATTACGATCTGTATAGACGAGGAAGAATGACCGTAGAAGAGTTTTCAAAGGAATCTGGATTAACTCTTTCAGATTTGCTTTTATACTTATCTTCAGTTTGATTTATGTTGACTCGCTATGTTACAATAAATCAGAAAGAGTAAATGGAGTTAAAGCCATGAATATTGTTGATTATATTGAAAATGACTTGCTAGAAAGATTCGAGTTTTATAATTACAATCACGCATTGGAAATTATCACCCAAGCTTTTCCAAGCGAATGGGGAGAAATTGTTGACTGCCTGAGCAGATTAGATATTACTACAAGCGACTTGAGAGAATCTGGGGGCAATGAGACTAATATTCCTAAGAAATTTGATGATGTGCTTTATCCGTGCGGATGGCGCGAAATTCGCATTTCAGGTGACTTACAAATTAAATTCTATCCTCGCCAGGCTGAACAGCGTGGACGGTTTGCTGCGGAACCATTTGAGGAACGCGTTATAAATAGTTATATTGATGGTCATAATATTGATTTTCTAAAAAACCGTATAGCATTTGACCTTGAATGGAATAGCAAAGATCAGACGTTTGACCGAGATTTGCTTGCAATGCGTACATATTATGACTGTGATATAGTTAGTGCTGGAATTATTATTACAAGGTCACAAGAGCTTAATGATGTATTTCGAACAGTTTATGATTATGATAAGTATGAGCATGAATGGAAGCCTATTATGCGCAAATATGGAGCTAGCACAACCTGGATGGGAAAACTATTGTCCCGCTTAGATTCAAGACGTAATGGAGGTTGCCCTGTGTTAGCAATAGGTATTAAAAAGAAATGTATTTCAGATTGGAAGGAGGGATATATTGATGAGCACAATCCAAGTAACAGCTAATAACCTATTACAATTTTGCGATGGGCAGAAATTTGCAACAATATATGCTGATCCTCCTTGGAGATTTCAAAATCGTACCGGAAAGGTCGCTCCAGAGAATAAGAAACTAAACCGCTATGAGACTATGTCATTGGAAGATATAAAAGCGTTGCCTGTTTCACAAGTAGCTGCAGCAAAAAGTCACTTATATTTATGGGTACCAAATGCACTGTTGCCCGATGGCCTTGAAGTATTACAAGCATGGGGCTTCAAATATAAAGGAAACATCATTTGGGAAAAGGTTCGAAAAGATGGTGATCCTGATGGACGTGGCGTAGGATTTTATTTTAGGAATGTGACTGAAATTCTACTCTTTGGTATTAGAGGTGAAAATAACCGCACTTTAGCACCAGCACGTTCCCAAGTAAATCTTATTAGAACGCAAAAGCGTGAACACTCCCGTAAGCCGGATGAGATAGTACCAATCATTGAGCAATGCTCCCCTGGCCCATACATTGAATTGTTTGCGCGTGGCGATAGAGATGGTTGGGCTATGTGGGGCAATCAGGCTACTGCCGAATATGAACCTACTTGGAATACGTATAAAAATTGTACAAAAAAAGAAGCATAGAGTATAGTGTAAATTGCCAAATAGGGGAACTAAAAGAGCTATGGATAAGCTTTCATTAGAATTCATAGCTCTTCAGAATTATTCTAGCAGTTATATTTATATTTTTTGTGGATGCTAAGATCAGTTCTTGATTTAGTGCAACTTAATTAATACATAGTAATTCACATAACTCTTTCGCTAAACTGGCCATACTAATTACCAAACTTTCACATATCTTGTTTTAGAAATATCCGAGTACAGTAATTCTGCTGGAGTAGCGAAAATTATAATTAACATAACACTCTTAAAAGAACAACTTCCTGCTTTATTACATTGCAAATACTATGTGGTGGTATTTACAGTTTCATTATGTGCATGATAAGTTGTAGGTATTGTTCATTATGATGACCCCCTTTTGATATTTTGTATCAGTTAGAAGACCGTAGCAAATTTATATCAAAAGGAGTCTTTATTACATTCTTATAGATGAAAGCTTAACTTAATCCCACGACTATTGCGTGGTTACAAATAAAATTAGTAGCTTCATAACAGAAGCCATAGGTTCTGTTACCAAAATCTACCTTTTAATTACTATACTACTCCCCAGATCTGTGATTTTATATGTAACAGGAGATCTACTTCTATCTTTTGTAAGGTAATAGTAATCTTCATCTAACTTTTTTGTAAGCCATCCGATTTTAGGTAATGTCAAATCTAATTCCTGTGCCATTTCAGTTGCAGTCACTTGCCCACCTTTTAAGACTAACAGTTGCATAAATCTATACTGTTCTGCTTCAAGGAGGTTATTCTTTTGCTGGATTGCATCAATCTCAGCTTTGTATTCATCTTTATATTTGGAACGAACCTCAATACAACGAGGTGACATACATTCTAAACAGTTCATACTGTGATGCATTAATACTGGTAACTCAGTAACACTATATTCGTGACCACACCTTGCACAAATGATAGTTTTTGTTTCTTCAAGAAATTTGGTGATCTCAGGGTTATAATTAAACGGGGATTCAATAAAATATGTTCTATAATCATTCCCTTCAGGTTTCCCCCAACGAATATTTTCATTTAAACATAGCCCATAATTTAGCGCATATACGGATACTTTTTTTCCTGCTTTATTGGACATTTCATTATATTTGCTCAGAAAAAAATTAAGCTCTAAAGTAGAAATGATATCTTCATATTCCTTAGAAATATGAAAATGGCTACAGTATGGATTAGTTCTGTCTTTATTAAAAATTACAGCTTCGTATTTCTTTGTGCGAATATCACTTTTTATTTCCTTAGAACGGTTTATTAACTTTCTCAATAACTCTTCATGTTCAAAACGCTTGATTCTATCTCCATATGCCATTTGAACAGCTCTACTTTCATCGAAAAAAGGTTCGATGCGATCTAAATAAAAACGTTTTGCAGCATCCTGCAAATTAAGTATTGTAATGCGTTTAAACTGATTTAATGATATATCTTTAGCATAATCTAATATCAAACCGATATGACGGATAACATTAAGAGTCATTTGAAATATTACTCTGCAATAGTCATCTATACTATTTTTACTTGTATCAAAGTAAAAATCAAATGAATGACCTGTATATATTTCTAATCTTTTTTGTATAATCCTTCTAGTATAATTAATTGCCGTATACTCCATATCATCTCTTTTATCAGATAAATATAGCTGGTAATAGTCAAGATACCTAATATCAATTTTTTGTGAGTCGAGTTCGCCAAGTTCTACTCTTCCTGGATAAGCCGATATTTTTAGTTTAATAAAATTATCAGACGTATTATTTAAAGGGTTAACAATAAGGTTACAAAATGTTTTAAGTGCCGATTGATCAATTTCTGAATAATCATCAAGTATAAGAAATAATCTCTTATAATTCATTTCTATAAGAACTTTTCTTATCTGATCAATAATTGAAGAAATTTCAAAGATTCTTGCAAATATTCGAGTATAGTTTGTCTCATCTGAAATTGTATTCTGTGTTTGGTTTTCAGATAAAATACTTGGATTAATTGATATAGAAGGAATCCCTGCAGTGAACGATGCAGCTCCTTGCAATGAATAATTTGTAGCTTTATTTTGTTTAGTAGAGCTTGATTTTTTTAATCCTATTTCATGCAATGTCTCTAATTCAATTGTTTCAAGATGTGAGTTATTAGTAATTCTTCCTTTTATCTCATTCAATTTATCTATGGCGCTCTCAGCTTTTGTCGAAAATCCTAACTTTGATTTAATTCTTTCCCAAGTTGAATCGTGTATTTTGCCGATTTCAGATATAAGCTCAGTAATGAAATCCATAATGAATTTCCTTTGCAATGAATAACTCTCAATACGTTGAGGATCACTATCACTTAAATATGAGATAGTTGCATAGTTCATTTTTGCTTTATCAAAACAGCTTTTGACATCAATATAGCAAGTTAAAACTTCATGGCTTGCCCGTAATTCGTTCTGCATTCTCATGAAAATTGTCGATTTACCTGTGCCCTTCCTTCCAATTAATACAGTTGTATTATCCTTAAGGCATATATTTAAAATGCCATTGTTTTCAAAAGGATCAACGTAAAGTTGATTTAATAAATCTCTATTTTGATCATCTACTAATTCATAACGGCAATATTGCCTCAAAGATTCTACCGCTTTATCAAATTTGCTAATATCAATAGTATCCATTTTGTTACCTCCACCACTAAAAATTACATTCAGTAAAATTATATATCAATTAACAAAGATTGTTAATAAAAAATTGTAGATAAATACATGATTTTGTCTTTTACATGTATAAAAATAATTCACTTGGATTTAACCAACGAATAGTCTTTATCAATCCTTATTGTAGTTTCTCTCATGCTATCATTTTAAATGATAACTCAACGATCTTCGGACTAGTCAAATGACAATCTTCTCTCTTTTCTCTATGTCATATTATGTTGAAAAGTAGCACTAATTGTAATATTATAGTTGTAGTGGCTGCAGGCATAATTGCTGCATATATTTAGAATGGCACATTATATATGAGGAGATGATATTTTGAAGCGTTCAGTCCGCTTACTGACTTTGATAATGGTCATTCTTGCATGCTTTACTCTGGTCTGTTTTGCCGCCCCTTCTGCTGCCATACTACCAAAAACACTTACGATTCACTTCATTGATGTTGGCCAGGCCGACAGTATATTGATACAAACACCTGCGGGTAAAACAATGCTTATCGATGCGGGCAACCGCGATGACAGCGAGGCAATAAAGGATTATATTGATAAGCTTAAGATAAAGAACATTGATGTACTTGTTGCCACACATCCCCATGAGGATCATATCGGCGGCATGGAGGCAATACTCAAGGCGTATACGATCGGCAAGATATATATGCCCAAAGCAACGGCCACCACCAAGGTATATAAGAATTTACTGACGGCGATAAAAATAAAAAAATGAAGGTGACTGCCGCTGTCCCGGGAGCTCTGGAGCTTGATCCTGATCTTAAGATAAATATTCTGGCGCCTAATTCAAAAGAATACGAGGAACTGAATGATTACTCTGTTGTGTTAAAAATCACATACTTAAAAACGTCCTTCCTGCTTACCGGTGATGCAGAAAAAGTATCTGAGGAAGAAATGATAAAAAACAAGTATGATCTCAAGGCCGACGTATTGAAGGTCGGTCATCATGGCAGCAAGTCATCTACATCTAAGGAATTTCTGAATACTGTTGCACCAAAATACGCAGTTATTAGTGTCGGCAAAGATAACGATTATGGTCTCCCAAATGGTGCTACCATTGAGAGGTTGGCGACTGCAAAGATAACAACATACAGAACGGATGTAGATGGTACAATAGTAGTAAAAAGTGACGGTAAAACAGTGACATTTGATAAAAAGCCAGCGGATGCCAAAACCGAAGCTATAAATGAGCAGCCTAAGGCAGCTAATGAGAAAATAGTTTATTATACAAGTGGCGGTAAGTCTTATCATTACAGTAAGGATTGCCCGACTTTGAGCAGAAGCAAAAAATTTTGGAAGGTAAATTGTCCGATGTTATCAAATTAGGCAAATCAGATCCTTGCGATAAATGCGTGAAATGAGGTAGAAACATGCGATATACGATTGACAGGTTCGAGGGCGAATATGCTGTATGTGAGAATGAAACGGGTGAAATGATAAACATTCCGACAGAGCAGCTCCCCGAAAAGGCTAAAGAGGGCGATATAATAATTGAATCCAATGGAATCTATACCATTGATCATGACTCAAGCAATAAGGCAAAGGCAGAGATTGAGAAACTAATGGATGACGTTTTCGAATAAGCTGCCTGTGCCTTTCATTAGTCGCCTCTTATGAACTGCTCTGGTATATAACTTTTGCTAAACGTTCAGGTCGCGCCCCCGGTAACAAAAATAGGTTGACGCCGCGAGAAAACCGGACAACAGGATCGTAAGCAGTACAACGACGGCATCCAGCCCATTTCCCTCAACTATTCTTACATTGTTAAAGTACTTAAATGGAGAAATAATATTTAGAAAATCCAATTTTCCCGAAAAGTCAGTGATCTTGGAGATAATGAACGCCACCAGCAGGATCACAGACGAAAGTGAGCCGGAGGCTTTTGAATTGCGGATACATGCGGCTGTTGCGGCACCGGCCGTCAGGAAAATCAGTTGCACGAAGAACATGCTCGCATGAAACCCAATAATTTCACCGGTTATATCATCGCCCTTATTGTATGCGGAAACCATCGCAACACAAGATGCAAATATAACGACATTCAGGATAACTACATTGACGAATGCAGCAAGCAGTTTCGAAGTAAGAATGGCTGTACGCGAAACAGGCTTTGTAATGAGAAATTCCGTAGTCTTGTCACGCTCCTCCTTCGCAATGATGCCCGAGCCCAGTAATACCGCGTGGATGGCAACAACAAGTTCGATGTAGACAAACAGCAGTACGAAATAGCCGCTCATTTTAGTCACGTCAAACGGTCCAAAGCCGAGTAATGCTTTGACCGACTGCGGCAAATCGTTAAATACCTGATTTCCTTCCCCCCCGTTGGAGTACGCCGTATATTTCCCCATCCCGCTGGCAACCAGCAGAAACATGCAGATACACCATATAATCAACGCCTTGCGGTTTGCTTTCAATTCTCTCAGAAATATATTCATCGTCCTACCTCCTAATTCAGCTGACGCCGTGTATGTCCTTCTTCCCGTAAATAAGGTAAGTGATTGTCACTGCAACGAGTATGACAGCAGCGCCGGTTATTACGTAGGGAGCCTCGAAGCCCGAATGTTTCAGGATATTTGTCACATCAAAGTATTTGAAAGGGGACAGATAACGGGCAAAATCCTCCTCGTCCGTAACCAGAAGCGCTCCGACCATGTAGAACCCGAAAACAGCTCCAAGAGAGATCGGCAGGACCGTCCTCAGCTTATTGAAAAACACAGAGACAGCAATGCCGATAGCCAGAAAGATGAGCTGCAGTAAAAACAGTGAAAGGTTGATCAGCAGAAACAGCTTGATATCAAAGTCCTCGAGCCTTACGCCGTACGCGAGCAAAAACGAAACCAGACAGTAAGCCACATTGGTTGACAACAGTATCGTAAAGCTTGCCAGCAGCTTTGCGCTGACAATGGACTGCCGGGATACAGGCTTGACCAGGAGAAAGTCCGCCGTACGCTCCCTCACTTCTCTGGAAAGCAACGACAGCCCGAGGTTCATGGCCTGTATGGCGCCAAAGAGCGTAATAAATGAGAAAATCATCGAATAGAAGCCCAGGATCGTTGTAATATTATCAAGCGAGATCCCCAACATCGCCCTTATTGGTGCAGGATAAGCGCCCAGCAGTTTTTTGAATTGCTCCGCATCCTTCGCTATGCTGGGGAAAAAACCAAAATACATTGCTGCAAGCCCAATTAGTGTACATGTCCAAATGATTGCCGATTTCCTGTTGGATTTGAGCTCATGCACAAACATGTCCATCATGCCTTTACTCCCCCTTTGCGTAATAATGGAGGAATATTTCCTCGAGATCGGGTTCTTCTATGGATATATTCCGGATATCCATAGCGGCGATTTTTTTCATGATCGGATTAATATTGCCCTTGAAGATAAAATCAGCTTCATTGCCTTTCACTTCAAGCTTGCTGACTCCTTTACCCCTGAAATAGTCCGCATCTATGGCAGCTGCCGCCCGTATGCTGAATTTCTTGTAGCTGTTTTCCTGGAGCTCGCTTAGCTTCTCTTGCTTGATGATCCTGCCCTCCTTGATGAAGGCGACCCGGCTGCAAAGACGCTGGACCTCGCCGAGGATGTGGGAGGAGAAAAAGACGGTTACGCCTTTTTTGTTCTCCTGCTCGATCAACTCAAAGAACTTTTGCTGCATCAGCGGATCCAGACCGCTTGTCGGCTCGTCGAGAATGATCAGCTTCGGATCGTGGAGCAGCCCCTGAACGATACCGACTTTCTTTTTGTTTCCAAAGGACAGGTCGTCGATCTTCTTTTTCAGGTTGAGGTCCATGATTTCAGCCAATTCGGAAATACGTTTCGTACAGTCCTTTTTATAGAAGCTTGCCGAATATTTGAGCAGGTCGATGACCCGCATATTGTCATAATAAAATACCTCAGAAGGCAGATAACCGATTTCCTCTTTAGCTTCAGGATTCAGGGCACAACTCTTTCCGAAGACGGTCGCACTGCCGCTTGTTGGTGAAATAAGCCCCAGGAGTGTACGGATCGTAGTCGACTTTCCCGCCCCGTTCGGCCCGATGAACCCAAAAACTTCACCTTCCTCCACCGCAAGGTTCACATCGATGATCCCCCGCGCCTTCCCATAGCTTTTTGTAAGATCCTTCGTTTCAATCACGTTCATGGCTGCACCCCTTCCTGCCAACACTATTGCATACTTATTTCAAGATTATTGTATGATTTCCGCTTCATGCTGCGGATGCTCTGTAGTTTATCAGCCCAATTGCGTTACAGGTAAAATATAACGTATTCGCATTTGATTAACATATTCTACATTTGTTTTATTTTCCCTCCATCACTATTCCCCTTCGTTATGTTTTCCGTGACTATAGTTTTATACCCCAACACCATCTTTATAAAACATTGTTATGTTGTATTGAGAAGGAGCGTATCCTTTTATTTTATGACATACTTGTATTAACTTATCAATGTTCAGTCATACTTCTCAAGTAGAAAAGTTCCCTTACCTTGGAAGCATCCATGAAACGCGATACGATTTCCCCAATCTTGCGCGTCCCAAAAAAACTCACAGGAAGCTCTAGAACGTGTCTGTAATAACCCAGTATAAGCAATATATCTAGCTTCTGGCTAAGGTATAAAAGAAGTTGCGTTCTGAATCCATTCAATAGCACCTTAAAAATGTTCAGTATTACTACCCCGATTGATATTACAAGAAGAGTAGTTTTCAGGTTATATAGAATTATGTCGTCCATTAAGAGTTTAAAATAAAAAGAACCGAGTATACCGAGCAGGGTATATGTCAGCGACGCAAGAAATATATTCAAGAGCAGCCTTTTCTGGGGCACCAGTAGATATAAGAAACGTGCAAAAATTCCTTTTGTTTCGTTACCTTTTTAAATTGCACTGTAGGTACCATCAATATTAACACTCCGGTCCAAATCTTAAAGAATTCTTCCGGTGTATATTTAACAATTACCTTGCCTGGATCTGCAATAATGACCTCCATTTTTTTGATGGAATGTATCACAACGTAATACAAAAGAGAACCATCTACAATGACATGCGCAATAGCAGGTAGCGGAATTTGGCTAAAAACTCCCCATATTTCCTTTAACGCCCTTGGCTGTAAACCCTAGCCTTTCTGCTGCTTTAATTACACCATATGTATTAGTCCCCTGCTTGTCCGTACCGACAATCTCGCGTATTCTACTTATGGGTAATTTAAACCCGTATTGTTTTGAAATAGTTGCCAGACATGCTGCAGCACAGTCTGTTATATCATGTTGCTTAATACAGATATAGTGTATAAAAACTCCTTTGCGTCCTAGAGTAGCAAGTTTTCTAGATACAAGCTTAAACACGTTTGGATTACCTCTTCTAGCGATATATTTTATTGATGTTGGTAAAGGAAGATAAAAAGAATAACTGTAAACATTATTAAGCCTACAACAGATATTGTAGCTATTGTATCATTCCATTTAGTAGTATAAGTTTTATTTTTCGCTAAATATATTGTTGATACTGATATACTAATAAGAAAAATAAGTATTATGTCTAATGAGTTTTCTTTACGAAAAAGGAAATTGTATATATAGTCTAATAACAATAACACAACCAAAACTTTATATCCTAGTATCTGGCTATGCTGAATAAATGAATTTACCTGTTCGTTTCTTCCAATTTTACTGCCTTTTAATAAGTCAAACATTTTTACCTCCTCCATAGAGTTAACTACCTAGAAGCTTAATTAAAATAATGTTATGGCTCAAGCTTTTCTGCAGTAAATTTTGTATTTTTGACAAGATAGTCTTCATAGCTTCAGACAGAATAAATGGCAGTTATAGACGCATAAAAAATAATGAAACGCTCTTTATTCATTGTTTTTTATGCGTAATCCAGGGGTTTGGGGGTGGAAGACCTCCAAAGTCTTATTATTGGTATCTTGTCTAAAAAAATCACTTTTCTGCAAAAGTCTTGTCCAATTCCCTGCCAAATAGCATGTCTCGCAACAAAATTACAACTTAGAGCCATTGTATTAGTCATCTAGAATGACCTCCTCATCAAAAATTTACTGCATCTATACTTAAATCAAAAATAGATTCTGCGCACAAACCTATAACTGGCCTTAAGTATATCTTACAATATATATTAATTGCCTTAAGCAATTAATCAAGATTTGGATGGGATATAGTATCAATATTTCTTATACATTAATTGCTTGCTTCATCACCGTATCTACGCTCTTTCCTATTTATTTCCTTATATAACAATTGTATTATATGAGAAGATATGATTCAATTAGAACTCATCGCAGAATCTCTCAATAATCTACATCTTACCCTATAAAAGCATGCATTTTAGGCTTTATATGCAAAAATGAAGTAAAGCAAATGTATCAAGAAATTAAGAAGTAATCATACTTTTAATTATTTAGAATAGTTTCTTTGTTAACTTCGAATATTTCATACGTATATAGTAAATACAAATTATCCCTGATCTCAACTAATAAGACTCGCGGCATGATCACGCTTGAGTACAAATACATCAAGAATAGTTGGAATTTGGGAATGCAAATGTTAAGATATCATGGTAAGGGGTTGAAGTTTAATAAAGCTCTTAACTGATTTCACAAATTCTAAAGACTTCCTCCCCATAACTACTCCTTCTTTGTCTTTGAATTTTCTATCCCAACAACTAAAATATCTATTTGCTTTTCAAGGTTCTCCATAACCTTCTCAACCGTATATGCCGAGTACACATATTCGCGAAGGTGAAAATAAAACATGTTGAAAAGAAGCATGGAAAGAATCCTTTCATCAACAGATTCCCTAATATAACTTTTTTCTTTCATCAGTACTATCATTTTCTTGATCTGCAGGCACAAATTTTCAAAATACTTCCAAAGTTCTCCTTCTACGTTTATAACATCAACTTTGACGGCTACATCGGCAAGAAATTTAATCCAGAGCTCCTTATCAAAAAAGGTAAAAACCTTTGAATACTCTTTAAACAAGGCACTAAAACAGCCCAGCAGGTTAGATGAAGCTTTCTCTGCTATCGGCTCTCCACATTCAAGGATATAAGCTATTTCATTTTTAAAAAGATTAATCAGGATATCATTTTTTGATGGGAAGTAATTGTACAGTGTACCTACAGCAAGACCGCAATTCACGGCAATTTGCTGCATTGAAGTCTTATCAAAGCCATTGGTTTTTATTAAACACCTCGCTCTTTCAAGTATTATTTTTTCTCTTTGCAGCCTTTTGTCAGAATTCACAGATTAACTCCTTAAGTAATTTTATGAATTTACCCATACTTAATCCATATATGAATTTCATCACCATATATTCATATTTGTCAATGCACTATCTTAATAGAGGTAGACTCAACAATTATCAATTAGCCCTTGCAGCCTATTGACAAAAGCGGCAGGATAGGCGAAGTATATTATATGGGGGGAGATTATTATGAATTCATTTAAGAAATTTAACTTTCTGCTATATAGCTATTCTTATGTATTTTGCCGAAAGGCTAATAAGGGAATTATTCAAGCCTGACCCCGTATATAATCAACCTTGAAATACTCCTCATCCAGCTTGGTATCCCTTGATAAGTTCACTAAACACTTCTTCATATCATCACTGGTACTTATCGGCTTTGTCAGCTGGAAATGGGCTGCACAGTTTCTCCCGTTCTCTTTTGCGCAATACAAAGCGTAGTCGCTGATATTTATCATCTGTTCAAGGCTCAAAAATGCAGGGTCGGATATGTCCAGAGGCATCAGCGCGCATCCGATCGAGCAGGTCTTGGATATTATTTTATCATCGGAAATCGTCACATATGTTTCACTTATTGCTTCCAGAATTTTTTGGCAAAACCTTTCCAGGTATTGCGGCTTAGTATTATAAAGTATGATGAGGAATTCCTCTCCACCCCAGCGCACAATGAAGTCATCAGCTCTTACCATTTTTCTCAGCGTATTGGATATTGCAACTAAAACGTTATCACCGACTGAATGGCTATATGTGTCATTGACCTCTTTAAAATGGTCGATATCAAGCAAACAAACTCCAATTGCATTATCCTCTATCGACACGTTTCTCTTCTCAGCACCAGTCAATAATCTCCTTTTCATCTGAATAAATTGAAATGTTTTGTCATTTATGAACTCAAACGTAAACCTTCTATTATGCAGGTGGGTCAAAGGGTCATGGAATGACAGCTCCTTCAGCTTCTCATTGGCGCTGTTCAACTGAATAGTTCTGTCTCTGACCTTCTCCTCCATTTTTACGTAAAGCAAAGCATTTTCGATTGAAATGGCTGCCTGGGAAGAGAGTATCTTTAATAACTCCAGCCTTTCCGAGGTAAATACGCCGTCAGAAAGATTATTCTCCAGGTATACCACACCTTTGAGAGTGTTCCGATAAATAACCGGCATGCATAACAGCGACTTGATCCGGCTTTCCATAATATAAGCATTGTCCTTATAATTTATGTCCTTACAGGCATTATGGATAACTACAGTTTCTCTTGTTCGGGTAGCGTACTGTACGATTTCCGGACAAAGCTCCCTGCTTTGGGCAAAGGGAAGCGACTGCAGGACTTGAAGCTGATTGGAATCGACGTCCTGTACCGCTTCGATGTAGAACTGGCCGTCAGCTTCGTTCCGAAGCAGCAGACATCCTCGTTGAGCACCTGCATTTTCTATTATAGTCCGGATCAATATCGTCAAAAGCTTTTCGATCTTGATCTCACTTGAGATAGCCTGCGTAGCTTTCAATATCGAAATCATATCGATCAAATTATGAGTTGTTGAAGATAGTGTCCCTTTTGCACCGGTCATAGCTTCATCGGACATAAAATAGTTGGGATATTGCTTTTTCAGCTGCGCTACCTTTCGATAGCCTCCCCATTGCCTGTAAAGATATTCGGCTTCCCTAATATAAGCTTTTCCCGCGGTTTCATTTCCCCTGTCAAGCCATAACCTTCCGTATAATTCATTGACTAACGCTTTAAATTGAATGAAATCATTGTTACCTATAGTATCCAGTGCCTTTTCGAATAGACCGACGATAGTATCCAGCGATTCATTTTCAATAATAGCTGTTTGTGCAGTAAGCAGATAGTATTTATGCGCGAAGTTTTCAGGGCAGTTTTCCGCCCAGATTTTCATTCTCTGCTGTATATCAGCCAAGGTTTCTTTAATAACGGACTTTTCTTCATCAGTTGCTGTCTGCCATTTATCTATAAGTATAAGCGCCCTGAATAAGTAGTGGTCGGGGATTCGAAAATCAGATAGTCTGGCGTAGATAAGCTCATCCGCCATATTGTTCCACTTTTCAGCAGCTTCCATATTACCTAATATAATATTTTCATAGGCATTGTATTGAAAAAATCTGCATAGAAAAGCCTGATCCCTTGTATTTTCGATGTTTACCAGCATTTCATGGTCTTCCTTTTCAAAGGCTGTTCCATCCTCTTTCTCCGGTACCGTTTGAAACTTTTTGATGGCATGATTCACAATTTTAGCCATAAGCAACGGCAAGGCAGTTTTAGTTCTGTCAAGAACTGCTATTGCGCTTTCCGTTTCCTGTTTCAATTCTGTCAGGTTTTTACCGACCCACATCAATAAGTGGACCTTATGGGACAGAGCATAGGAAGCATGCTGTATATCACCTGTCTCCAAACCGCTTCGATAGGCCATGTCATAATATCTGAGATTCTCCGAATAATGAGCCCTCCAGTGAGAGCTTAACGTTAAACCGAAATAAACAGCAGACTTAAGGGCTTCGGCATTATATTTGTTAAGTAGTGTAAATGCAACCTTCCCAATTCTGTAACTGGTTTGATAATCCCTGAACATGGTTACCAAAACAACGCCACAATCGGTAAAACACTTGCACGATAGCAGTGAGGTTCCATATGTGCAGGTCATTTCAAACATCGTCAACGATGCCAGCATGTATAGTGGAGGATTTATTTGATGCGCTGGAGGAAGCATCTGGTAAATCAGCTGCATAACCATGATTTTATCCGGAGCCTCCATTTCAGGCAGATTTACCAGTTCCTCCACAGGCGTTTTTGCAAGAAAGTCCTGCATTTTCATAACGCCTTCCTGGATTTTCACCCTAATTTCCTGTTCATTTTTGGGCAGAGATAAATCAAATAATAACAGGCATTGTCGTATTTCTTCAATTGCATCAAATGGCCTGCCCTGAAACTCAAGTATCTGTGCTTTGATATTAGAGACCGCGCCCCTGTCGATATTTGTCGCTGCAAGTCGTGACAGCTGTTCGCAAAGCCCGTCTGCCTTTAGTAAATCACCGGATAACAAGGCACAGGTTGCATGCTCCAATTTTAATTTGATCAGATTCCCGGGGATTTTCGCCCACTCTTCCTCTGTTATCAAGCCTTCAGCAGTGTCAAAATAACTTGCAGCAACCCTGAAAGCGCCCGACTTTCTTGCTCTGTTCCCGGCAAATGCATTAAGATAGGCTATTTCACCCCGTTCAGTTCCCTCCGTGATCAAAGACCTGCCGATATTCAAATGACTTACAAGATTAAAAATTGAATCTGTTCGGTTTGTCTCCTTGAAGGCTTTCAGATATTCACGCCCTATTGATAAATGGATTTCACAATTTTCATTTTCAGGTATCAGGGACTGCACAGCTTGTCGAATACGGTCGTGTGCAAAGCATAGTGTTACATCAAAATCATGTGAGCCCTTTATGCCCACTTGAGCTTTTATCAAACGATAGTTATTGTTCAAAGGAAGAATTATCTCTTTTTCGATAGCGATCCACAAGTCCCTGCCAAGCGCCTCAACGGATTTTTTACTGATCTGTGAAATCATTGCCATACTAAACTGATTACCAATGCATGCAGCCAGCTTGAGTATATCAAGGGTATCTGCCGGCAGTAATTCAAGGTCCTTTACAAGGAACTCAACCACATTGTCACTGATTTCTACAGCTTCAACCTTTTTGAGATCATATTCCCATCGTCCCTTTTCCGGCAGGAAGGTAAAAGCTCCCTGGATGTACAATGTGTTCATTAGCTTGTTAATAAAAAACGGGTTACCCTTTGTCTTGGACATAATAATTTCGGTCAGGGGCTTAACATCATCCGGTCCGCAATGAATGGTGTCCGATATCAAAAGGTTTACTGCGTCTGGTTCCAATGGTTTAAGTGTTACGTGGCAGTATGGAGTATTGAAGCCCTGTTGAATATTTCCCAGGTCTTTGAACAACTGAAGCAAAGGGTGCCCTTCATACAACTCATTGTCCCTGTATGCTCCGATCAAATATATATGCTCCGCATCGCCTGCTCCAAGTATGTATTTGAGTAATTCCAAGGTAGACGCGTCACTCCATTGCAAATCGTTAAGAAAAACCACCAGCGGATGCTCATGATCTGCAAAAGCCTTGATAAATTCAAGAAAAACTATCTGAAAACGATTTTGAGCCTCAAGCGGATTGAGCTCGGCCACCTTTGGCTGAGGCCCCATTATTTGCTCCAGCTCAGGGATAATATCCAGGATGACCTGTCCATTGCTCCCCAACGCATCCATGAGGCGTAATTTCCAATTGTCCAGATTGCTTTGGCTTTCAGCAAGCAACTGCTTTATCATTGCCCTAAATGCTTGTATCATAGCATAATATGGGATCTTACATTCCAACTGGTTACACTTCCCGGAAATGAAATATCCCTTTTTATCATTTACATTCTTGCGCAGCTCCTGAATCAATGAGGTTTTCCCCATCCCGGGAAAACCGCCTACCATTAAAAGCTCACAATGACCTTTGGCTGCTTTTTCAAAGCCATCCAGCATTATTCGAATTTCCTCTTCTCTCCCATACAACCTGTGCGGGATCTCAAATCTATCCGGAACATCTACTTCCCCAGGTATAAATCCTACGATTTCCCTTTCTTCGCCAAGCATTTGCAGGCAGTATTCCAAGTCCATTTTTACCCCTAATGCCGACTGGTACCTTTCTTCAGCTGTTTTTAAAATCATTTTCATGATTATTTGTGAAAGGGCCTCCGGGATTTCTGGATTTATTTCCTTTGGTGAAATTGGAGTTTTCGCTATATGGCCGTATACGATCTCCGATTCGTCATCACCTGTGAAGGGTAGCTGTCCGGTAAATACTTCGTAAAAGGTGATACCAAGAGAATAAAGGTCGGATCTGTAATCGATCGGCCTGCATGTTCTGCCGGTTTGTTCAGGAGAAATGTAATTCAGAGTTCCTTCCAGGATATTCGGATCTATGCTTTGAGACGCTTCTCTGATCAATTCAGCTGAAATACTGAAATCAATGATCTTTACATTATTGGTCTTATAATTCCAGATAAAGTTGGCTGGATTCACATCCTTGTGGATAATGCCCTGTTGATGTACCTGATGCAGTGATTGTGCCATTTGTATTGCCAGCGACAACTTCTCAGTTATTCCGACCTTAATGGACTTCAGAACACTGGCAACCGATTCCCCTCCAATATCCTCCATAATGATAGCAAGGCTGTTATTGCACTTTATTATGGAATACACCTTCATTATCCCATCGCCGAACAACTCATCCATGATTTCATACTCTCGCGCGAAAGCGGATAATTCTCTGGATGACGGGTACTCTCTATTTAGTAGCTTGATTATGACGGGACAGTTATCCGAATTACGGATGCCCCGGTATATTGTCGAATCGCCGTTCTTGAAAATTACCTCTTTGACCTTGTAATCAGCCAAATTAAGCATATAAAGCCTCCGTTAGGATCATATCAGGCAACGCTCTGCTTTATTCATCTGAATTAATAGAAATTCTCTTATCGATTGTTAGTTTCTTCTAATATTTAGTATAACATAAAATAAGCAAGTCATAACAGTTCATTATGTTAAGAAATGTATATACTTAGTCTGCTTTATGCCCGTATATATTTAATTCTGAAATACTCTTCATCCAGCTTGGTATCTCTGGATAAATCCACTAAATACCTCTAAAGATAATCATTGGCGCCAATCGGCTTTGCAAGATCTTCACTGCCGTAAAGCCTTACACTTCTGTCCTTGTCCTGTTCCTATGCTTCCTGGATCGCCCTCATTGGGCAAAACATAATGCACTTTTTACATTTAATGCATTTATCCTGATCTATTGTGGGCAAACCATATCCATTCTGTTTTATTGCACCCGTAGGACATACTCTAACTGCAGGACATGAATGGTTCTGCGGACATCTGTTTTTATTAACTGTAATATTCATACTATCACTATCCTTATATTAAGCACATAGTACTTTTCATTATCTGATACCCCTATTGGGTATATGAGAATTATAATCTAATGACGTTGCAATGTCAATCCTTCAGATACTGTATCCATGCTTTCTCAAAATCATCCTTTGATATGCCGAAAATGCCCATATAATTATCCGGCGATTTTACCAATTCTATGATCTTATCCATACCATACTTATTCACCATAAAGTCAATGATTGTATATGAAAACTCATAACCTTTGATATTTCCAAAGCCGACATTTCCGGCCTTCTCCATTTCGGAAAGTGTAGGAATGTTATTGGCTGAAATGTCAGTTCTCAAATAATCTTTTACTGCTGTACTGTATTGTTTCGATTCGTATGTAGCCAGTCCTTCCCACAGCCATTTAGACTTGGTACCAAGACCTGACGCGACTTTCCTCGTAACAACGTGAACAAATTCATGGACAACAGTTTTCATTAGATCCTGATAAGTATGGGCGCTGCCGGGGTTCAACGGAGAAACCATCCCCAGCTCGTTATCTCCTCCGGTACCAACGACCCAGTCGGGATACTCCGGGTGCCCTATTGCCTTGTGGAAGCTCGTAACATCAGGATATATGTAAACTCGTACCTTTTCGCTGAAATTGACCTTAAAATCTCCCGTTATCTTTGTATAGCTTGCCTCAAGCTCTTTTGACAAACTATCGAGAGCCTTGATGTCACTATCATTTGAATAATAGTTAAAGTGCTCACTGTTTAACTGCAATTTCAAGCCATAATGTTCCCCAGCCGGTAATTGCACATACCTTTTAAGCTTGTCCAATACACTTTTGACTTCGCCTCGTCCAGGTCAGCTAGAAATATAAAAGATGAAAATATAATACAGATTATAACAAGTGGTATAAGTTTTTTAAGCATAAAGCTACCCCCTCCGGTTCTATATACTTCAAAGGCAATCACTGTTCCATATCGCCATTATCCTTTTGGCAACCGCTTCACCTAGCTTTTTATGCTCACCGGCCTCCATATGGATCGCATCAATCGAACTGGGAACTGCTATTTCAGCAGCATTCATGAACTCGCAGCCATACTGCTCAGCTACGCGTTTATAATAATAAGCAAATTCCTCTGCGGTCTTTATACTGTTTTCGCCTCCGAACATTTCTGCGAAATAAGATCCATTTATGCCGCTTCCGACCCCGATCGGCGAAATCAGCAATACCTTTGGCGCGTTCCCGTTTTCTCCCGCGCCGCTTTTTAAAACAATATCCACCAATACAGCCGCACCTGTAGCAATATCACTTGCAGGCAGGGAAAAGCGTTTTTTCAGGTCATTCGTGCCCAGCATTATTACGACAAGGTCAAGCGGCTTGTGAGACATGAGGCATGGCACAAGGTATTCCTTACCGTTCCTGTGATCTTCGATAGGATCGTCAAAAACCGTGGTTCTGCCGTTAAGTCCTTCCTCAATAACATTGTGTCCTTCTCCGAGAGCATTTTTCAAAACACCTGTCCATCTTACATCCGCAGGGAACCTGTCCCCGGTCGCTGCATTATAACCCCATGTGTTTGAATCACCATAGCATAAAATATTCTTCATTGTATTCCCCGTCTTTCCGACTAATTCTCATAGGCTGTTTGGCACTATATCATTCCGGATCGTCATCCTGAAGTTTTAGTCCATAGCCTATATCAAAGTCTTCATATTGAATTGCTGTATCTCTCGAAGCCTTTGTACCGTGTCCCCTGGAACGTCAATTTCCCCATGTCTCCTTCAACGAGATATCCATATTCACTATACGGAATGTGCAGCTCAAGTCTGTCTCCGCTTTCAAATTCAAATGTCGTATAATATGTAGTGGATGTGGTTGTGTGATGCATATTGTTACCAGTGTGATTATGGTAATGAGATACATCTTCTCTTTTGGCTACCACCCTTGCGTCCACCGTCAGTATGGGAGAATTGTTGTTCCTGTTCCATTGGGCGGCGCCCTGGACCACTCTGAAAATAATAATGCCCAGAACAAAAACAAACATAATGACGAAAATTATAGGGAAAATACCAAACATCATTCCTGTTGAAAACATATCAACAACTCCTCTCCGGGGGTCAGGCTTGAATAATTCCCTTATTTGATTAAAATCAAATAAGGGAATTATTCAAGCCTGACCCCGCTTTTACTATTTTATAACTTTCTTCCCGTCCATGTACATCTGCAGTGGTCCGGGAATATTGACAGAGCCGTCATCATTCAGGTTATTCTCCAGGAATGCTATAAGCATACGCGGAGGCGCCACCACAGTGTTGTTCAGCGTATGCGCATAGTAATTGCCGGTCTCCTTGTTCCTTATGCGGATTCCGAGACGGCGGGCCTGAGCATCTCCCAGGTTGGAACAGCTGCCTACCTCAAAATACTTCTGCTGACGCGGCGACCACGCCTCAACATCAATGCTCTTAACCTTCAGGTCAGCCAGATCACCTGAACAGCACTCCAGCGTACGGACAGGTATATCCAGCGAGCGGAAGAAGTCAACTGTGTTTATATACAGCTTTTTGAACCATTCCGGGCTCTCCTCGGGCTTGCAGACAACGATCATTTCCTGCTTCTCAAACTGGTGTATGCGGTACACTCCACGCTCCTCGATGCCATGCGCACCTACCTCCTTGCGGAAGCAGGGTGAATAGCTGGTCATTGCTTTCGGCAGCTGCTCCTCGTCCAGAATCGTGTCGATAAACTTTCCGATCATGGAGTGTTCACTGGTACCGATAAGGTACAGATCCTCCCCCTCTATCTTGTACATCATGTTTTCCATTTCTGTAAAGCTCATAACTCCGGTGACGACTTCGCTTCTGATCATGAAAGGCGGTATATAGTAGGTAAAGCCCCTGTCGATCATAAAATCACGGGCATATGATAAAATCGCCGAGTGCAGCCGCGCAATATCACCGCAGAGATAATAGAAACCGTTGCCGCTTGTTTTCCTTGCGCTGTCTAGATCAATGCCGTTCAGCTTCTCCATGATATCAACATGGTATGGGATCTCAAAATCCGGTACTGCAGGCTCTCCAAACCTTTCTACTTCAACATTTTCACTGTCGTCCTTTCCGATCGGAACTGAACTGTCTATAATATTCGGGATCACGAGCATCCTCTCACGGATCTCTGCAGAGAGCTTTTCTTCCAGCTTTTCCAGCTCACCAAGCTCATTTGTGATCTCTACGACCTTAGCCTTGTTCTTTTCGGCCTCTTCCTTCATTCCTTTAGCCATAAGATAGCCAATTTCCTTGCTTATTGAGTTACGCTGGCTCCTGATTTCATCACAGCGCGTCTTTGCCTCTCTGAACTGTCTGTCCTTCTCAATGACTTCATCGACCAGGGGCAGCTTGTGATCCTGGAATTTCTTTTTTATGTTTTCCTTTACCAGCTCCGGATTTGATCTCAGAAATTTAATATCAAGCATGTTCTTTCCTCCTGTTGATAAATTTTTTACTCCCTTGCTTATGAGTCCGGGGAAATAAAAAATCCTCCCATACCCATAAAATAAATGGGACGGAAGGAATCCGCGTTGCCACCCAAATTGCCGACAAATCTGCCGGCCACTCGAAAGTACTGTAAAGGGTACCACTCTCCGACTCATCATCGTAAGCTCCAAAAGTGGAAAGATCCTGTCCCCCGCCGGCTCGCACCATCCGCCGATTCTCTGTTGGGAGCCATAAACCATTGCTTTCTTCATTGCTTCTTGTTGCTGTGAACAAAATCACTTTACTATCGTTTATTATATACTATTTCTAAATGTTTTCAAGACAATAATATACTTGGCTTTCCAAATATTTTAATACATAGGTTGCATTATTTCTGGATATAGTATAATATTATTACTTGTATGGTATTTTATGGAATTATTAGGAGGGATTGATTTGAACAAAGGTATAAATCTATATGCCGACAAGGGTATAGAAGTATCCGGCGAGAAAATGTATGCAGGCCAAAAGGTTACACTTGCTTACAGGGGTCTGCTTGCCGCATCCGGTGCGGACAGAGTCTTTGTACATTATGGCTACGGTGATTCCTGGGACAGCAGCGAGCTTGTAGAAATGGATAGCTGTGACGGCGGATTCAAGGCTGACATAAACCTTACGATGCCCGGTACTCTGAATATCTGCTTTAAGGACAGTGCAGGCAATTGGGATAACAACTCAAATGACAACTATTCTTTCAAGATCCTGGCCAAGAGAACCGCTGTCAGGACAAAAAAAACTATCTCTGCAGTATAAAGGAGTTATATTATATCACGGGGGATGTGAAACAATTTGGAGGTTGTCGGCACAGTCAGGATCACAAGTATCAGCCTCAAAGGAGGCAGTCATGCCTGCGAGTATATACTCGGAGTATTTACAGAAGAAAAAATCGGTAGTATCTATGCAAAGGCAATCCGAAATGAGTGGCGCAAGTCGATATTTTGCAGAAAACGAAGGATCTCAGTAAAAAATAACGAAATAAAAGTACACTTAAGAAAAGGAGATACGATCCAAAAATATATCGACTGTATATCAGGGATCATCAATAAAATTAAGTACAGTGTAAAACCATCAAGGCGCCTTTTGCTAAGACAGCGCATGAAGAATATAAAACTGAGAAGAAAGCTGCCATCCAGGACATATTACCTGGCTTGCAGCAAAAAAATAAAAACGGCCTTATGAACCAAAAGATCCGCAGATCGATTCAAAAATCTCCGGGTCTTTCCTCTGTTCAAGGCAATTATCCTTTGCTATTACTCTTATCAATTATCCTTTGCAATTATCCTCGGCAGTAATATAATGGATGTTAAAGAATAAAGCTTCGGGGGAGAAGAAATTGATCAAAACACTTGCGCTGACAGAGAACCTGGAACTGCTTTCAGATGTAGCGATTGAGCGATTATCAGAGAAAGAGATCAATTGGTATTGGGTCGATATAACAGCCGAATCAGATGAAAGCGATGCGCTGCTGCTGGAAGAAAAATTCAACTTTCATCACCTGGCGGTTGAAGACTGTCTCCATTATTTCGAACGCCCTAAAGTAGACTTTTACGATAAATATAATTTTTTCATTCTGAATGCTTTGAGTCAAACCAGTCTAAAGCCAATAGATGTAAACCTTTTTGTCGGCTGCAATTATGTGGTTTCATATCACAAGAAGGAGCTCGCAGGGCTTGACAGTATACGTGAGCGGCTGATACAGGATAAAAACGTCTGGACTGAAGGGCATCTTTTTGTCACCTACCTTATCTTTGACAAGATAGTTGATCAATATTTCCCTGCTGTCTATCAAATAGAGGACAAGCTTGGAAGGATCACGATAAGGGAAAGCGGAAATATAGATCCAAAAATAATAAATCACATTTTCAGCCTGCGCGATGACCTGATAAAGCTCAGAAGGTCGATCAATTCCATGAAGGAGCTGCTGTACAGAATGTTAAACTCAGATCACCTGCTGGAATTCAGAAAAAACAGTCATTATTTTAATGATATATACGACCATCTTCTCAAGCTTTCCGACACCATTGAGTCCAACAGAGAAATAACCGCCGATATGCGCGACAGCTACCTTTCGTTGAATTCGCACCGCATGAACAGAATAATGACCATACTGACAATAGTGACCTCTATTTTTATACCCCTGACCTTTGTATCAAGCATTTATGGCATGAACTTTGTAAATATGCCTGAGTTGAAGTGGAGATATGGCTATTTCATAATACTTGGTGTTATGGCATTTATCGGAGCAGCTATGTTTTTGTGGTTCAAGGTCAAAGGCTGGTTCAGGATCTACAAATGATTTTTGCCATGTAGAATTCATCCACATAGCTGCCATCCACAAGCATCGAAAATCTTTTGGTACCCTCGATCACAAACCCGAACCTTTCATATAGATGTCTGGCATTTACATTTGGGCTCATAACAGTAAGCTCCAGTCTTTTAAGATCACTCTGCTCTGCCCAGCTTATCAGCTGTTTAAAGAATTCTGTGCCTATTCCTTTATGCTGATAAGCCTCACGAATGCCTACCACTATGTATGCACTGTGTCTGGTCCTCCTGAAGGTGCCCCGCTGTGCGTATATATAACCTGCTATCTTATTATTATCCTCTGCAATAAGCAGCAGATCGTCGCCTGTAGCAGCCTTTGCAATAACGTTTTCAACAGCGCTGATATCCTTTTCCCTCTCACCTGGCTCATACATCATAAACTGTGTCTCATTATCCAGCGCGCTTTGCATCTCCCAGAATGCCTCTGCATCTTCAATTTTTGCATCACGTATCAACATACCATCCTCCATAAAAAGCCAAGCAACTCAGAATAATTTACTGCTGTCGAGCAATATCGTGACTGGGCCGTCATTGACCAGGCTTACTGCCATATCAGTTGCAAACACACCCGTTTTGACTACTGTAGCAACAGCTTCACCCAGTTTCTCCACAAAATAATCATATAGCAGCTTTGCCAGTTCAGGCCTGGCAGAATCCGAAAACGACGGCCTCCTGCCCCTCCTGCAGTCTCCATATAACGTGAACTGCGACACAGCCAGCAATTCTCCTTTGATGTCCTTTACAGAAAGATTCATCTTTCCGCCTTCATCCTCAAAGATCCTAAGCTCGGAGATTTTTTCAGCCAGATAATCCGCATCAGCCATGTTATCATTGCCGCCGACCCCAACGAGTATCAGCAGCCCCTGTGATATTTCAGATACTGTTTCTCCATTTATAGCCACACTTGCATTTTTCACTCTTTGCACAACAGCTCTCATATGCTCACCTTTTCTGCTAGTCTTTATCATATTATCTCAGAAAAACAGATTTTACACCAGAGGTGAACACTCTGCCGGTTAGTGCTCCGATATCTTAAAACCAGGGCATGGCTGGTAATGTGTATATTGTTCAAACAGAGGCAGTACTTGACATAATGTTAAAAACAACATAGACTTAAGTAACATGGTTCATGTACTTTAAATACAATTCAGAGACATTTGGAGATATGATATGGCTGACATTGTTGCCAATATTTCATCCAAGCCACGATTCTTTCGAAAGGTGATAATCGTCGTACTAATTTTTGTGGCCTTTTTTTCTACACAGCCAATAACAGCTATGGCGTCAACTGCTGAAGTCCAGCCACATGATATATTTTTGACTGATTTTGAATACAGGCTGGGCGATCCTGCGGTGAATGAGGCCGGGATCCCCCTTTGGGCTGCAGAGTCAACCAGCAAGGCCGGAACAGACGGTGCAGCTGATGAGAACAGCGGAGAATGGAAACCCTACCGGCTCGGCACTTTTATCGAAGTACCGGAAGCAGACAAGTATATATGGTTCAGGACAACTCTCCCTGAACACAGCTATCATGGAGCTATTCTGAGTTTCTTTGATGTGGGAAACAGTATGGACATTTACCTGGATGAGCAGACGATATACTCCAACCATTATATTGAACAGCCGGGGTTAAGAAGGATAAATGAATATTATTACAGCATGCATGCCGAACTACCTGGTGACTGCTCTGGAAAGACAGTATATATAAGAGCCAGACCCAAGGCCCTGTTCAACAAAAATAATATATATGCTCTAAATTATATGAATCTGACTTCATATGAAAATCACACGACATACTGGATAGCAAAAGGATATGCGGATATGATCCTTGGTTTCATCCTGATAGCAGCCGGGCTGGTATTTATTTTACTGCTGCTTTTTGTTAAAGTTGATGTCAGAACAATGCTTTCCTTGGGAATGCTTTCAATAACATCAGGGACCATTACGCTTTACCAATCCTATTTCATTCATTTAGTTCATGCACCTACGCTGTTTTACTATGTTGCATTCATTTGCAACACGCTTATGCCAGTTGCAGTTTTCCAGTTTTTTAGGTTATATGTTCCAAAAAAGTTTAGAAAGCCAACAGACATAATGAGCATGGCTTTTATAACCTTTACCATCGTTATGGTGTCCTTGGATCTTTTTGGACTTTATTCGGCGTTCACCTTCATACAGATATTTTTTGCCGCCTTCGCACTTTGTTCATCTGCACTGTTTGTCCCTGTATTGAAAAATAAAGAAAATTCACCAACAGAGACAAGAATAATTTTGATCGGTTCTTGTGCATACGCTCTGACCGGGCTATACGATATTGTATATGTAATACTTATATCTGACTTCGTTGGTACCCAATATCATACTTGGGGGTTGCTGGTGATGATCATTTCGCTGGTCTTCTCGATGGTATACAGGTATAATGAAGCACATAAAAAAGTTGTTGTATATTCGAAGGAGCTTGAAGAGAAAAATATAAATCTGAATGAAGCCTGGAACCAGGTAAAGACTGCCCACGACAGTATTACAGAGTTGAACAGGTCACTGGAACAAAAGGTAGCCGAAAGAACCGATGAGCTAAAAAATGCTAACAGTGATTTGACAGAACTCAATGAAGAGCTGACTGCAATGAATGAACAGCTGATAGCGACGATGGACGCATTGACAGATGCCCAGGCACAGCTTATACAAACAGAGAAAATAGCAGCGCTGGGCAAGCTGGTTGCAGGCGTCGCACATGAACTTAATACCCCCGTTGCGGCTATCAGTTCAAACATTCAGTTCGAAGAGGCCTTATACGGACAAGTCGACCTTGCTGATATTTCAAGTATGGATACATACTTCACGTCTATCGAGCCATTAAGGTTGGTCAACAAAGAAGCTGGTGAAAGGATAACAGCCATAGTCAGGAATCTCACAAATTTTTCAAGGCTTGACGAATCGGACCTGAAGGAAGTCAATCTTATTGAAGGTATTGACAGTACAGTTGCTGTCATGGGGGAACAGATTTATTCAAAGAGAATAACTATAGTAAAGGAGCTTTCATATATTCCAAATATAACCTGTTATCCCAAGCTAATGAATCAGGTTTTTATGGATCTGCTCGAAAATGCCATTGAAGCTGTCAGCACAGGAGGAATAATAACAATCAGTACTTCCTGCAGCAGCAAAATATACATCAAGTTCAAGGATAACGGCAGAGGCATCCCTGCAAATGATCTTCAGAAGGTATTTGATCCCCGCTTTACTACAAAGGGTGAGCGTGTAGGCATTGGTCTGGGACTTCCGCTTTCGTACAGAGTCATAGAAAAGCATGGCGGCAGCATAAGTGTCAATAGCACTCCTGGTGAAGGCTCGGAATTCATTATAGAGCTCCCCTTTGACAGGCAGGTTAGCTGACCGGGTTGCGATATGAAGAAAGATCAGTGATATGAAAAAGATATTGTCCTATTTAAAGCCTTATGTATAGTATATCATTAAGGCAGAATACTATAAAATATTGTCATAACTTACTGCATATGTTCTTCATAAGACATATCGTTTCAGTAACCCGGTTCGTTTAGCTCGACAGGAACTGGTATCTCAGCTTTCACTCCTCCCTCATCTGTAAAAGACTCTGTCCATTCTGGAAGTGGCTGCTGCTCGTTATTCTTCAGCATCTTCTGCCATTCCTCGTCGGTGAACCTTGTGTTGCCAACAAACTCATAGTAGCTGAATACCGCGCCTCTTGTCAGATACAGCTTCCCACCTATCAGCACAACAACATATATTTGTGATGCTGCTCCGACTCCTTCTTCAAGATAGAAATTGGGGGCAGCAGTATGTACGTCTGCAATAACAGCCATATTCTTATCGGTGTCGGACGTGATCTCGAACCATCTTAAGCCATCCTCGGTAAAAGAGCTTGTAAGACTTTCCATTTCGCCGCCATAAAACTGTATACGATCATACTCCTCCTTAGTGAGCTCTTCATTCCTTAACTCCTTGATAGAGCAATCTGTCAGGAATTGCAGCAGGTCTTCGAAGCGCTCCATCCTGTTCTCAAGATCTTGCGGCAGGATCTCTTTTGCTTTAAGGTTCTCCCTGGAATACTTTGTCAGCCATAGCATCTTTTCATAGGCTTCGATGTTCGGTTCCACGTAACCTCTGACATCAGGCGTCGGGCCACCCCCGCCCATCTCGACACCACTCTGCTTGCCGTACAGTATCGTGTCATGCCTCAGCTCGGCCCAGCTTGCCAGTGCAGTATTAAGCGATTTATCCTGCCATGCCTCACTTGTCATGAATGATGGATACCCCTCCTCAAAAGGAGCAGCGAAGGTCTTCAGCACCCACAGCCAGCCGTAATACATATTTGATCGCCAGGTCGTTTCAGGAAAGGCCAAGAAATCCTCTCTCAGCTCAGCGAATTTTTTGGGATATTCACTCCATTTATCATCCTCATTATATACGTTCGTCAGTATCTCATAGGCTCTGTCGGAACCCAGGATCCCCATCACATCGAGTCCTTTCGGTAAAGGCCTTATTTCAGCCTTGGATAACTTTTGCAGTATCTCAGAATCGGGAATGTAACGTTGTCCCATAAATCTGAACTGGGCGCCGACAGGAGTATCCACGCCCCACAGTTCCTCGACCCACTCCGCCTGTATCCTGGGCTTCGGTAACTTTTTCGCCTCCTCCAGCAGCTTTTCTAATTTACCACTGTCCGTAAAGGTTTCCGGATCGGGTGTATGACCAAACACCTTAATGAGCATATCCTTATAATGATATATAGTAAGGTCATCCGCACTGCCAACGTAAAATACAGTCGGATCGTATATGTTCTCCCACAGTATGCTATCCTGTTCTTCACCGCTTCCGTTTGTAAACAGGTTACAGGTACTGAGCAGCGCCTGCAGCGTTTCCGGTTCAGCTAGCTGCACCTTTTCGTTTGATTCCTCAAGCAGCTTGAAAGGAACCTGCCCATACCACATCATGGCTATGAAGAATCTTTCAAAGTCATGGTTCCTGGTATAATGGCCCCTTGGCCTGTATTGGCTGTAATCAAGCTTGAATCCGAAGATCGGTGACATCTTAAAACCACTGGCGTTTGATATCTGCCTTATCTCAGCCTTCGCAAGCTCAAGCGCCTTGCTTGGGATACCTTCCGGGAGCTCTTTTTCCAACGCCATCTGGGCAGCTGCAAAGAATGCTATGTTCTTAAGTGCCGCCTCTTTCACTTCGGAGTTTTGTATACTCCCGTATGAGTCGATGGATTTCTTCAGCATACTGTCAGTCAGCTGCTCTAGGTCCCCGATCAGATACTCGTATTCCAACGTCCTCAGAGAATAGTCGAAAAAAACGTGATATGCCTGAAGAACCGAGTCCACAGTTATAAAACTGGGGAGCTTCAGATATTCATTTGTTTCATAAACATTAAACAGCTGCTCTTCGTTTGACGGTATAACTGCAAACCCGTTATTTACAAGCAGTTTCAACTGCTCAGAGGAAAAGCTGCCGAACTGCTCTGCATTCTCCACGTTGGACAGATCTGCCTTCACTTTATATGGTGCTACTTTTTTCTCATAGCTGACAGGCTTCCACGTTGGGCGATGCATTCCCCTGTCTTTTTCAGTGGTAAAAACAGGTGTGGATATCCCCACATCACCTGTATCACCCGCCTGCGCTGCCCCTTTATCCGCCTGTGCAGCCCTATTGTCCGGCTGTACTGCCCCATTGTCCGGCTGCCTGTCGTCCGTTGTTTCTTGAGTCCGCTGCCCATCCTCCGCTTCCGGCGAATTTGCTGTCGGCTCACATGCTGTCAGTGCTGCAACACAAACCATCACTTGAATTAACGACATAAATGCTGCAAAAGTCTTTTTTCCCATAACTACCACTCCATTCACTACTATTACTCAACATTCTCTTCTGAAAGCACACTCCCGTCAAGGAACAGCTTTAGCCATCGTTCCTGCCCGTCAGTTATGACACATGCATCTATCAGCTGTTTCCCGGTTCCAACCGTCTCATTTCTCCGTATACTGATGATGTCACCATAAGCTTTGCTTTCGCCAATGCTCTCGAATCCAAAACCCTTCCATGCGTACGAGTTGACAGCCTTTGTTCCATCTGCGAGATTTTCAATTGATATAATCTCCTCAGCGCCATCCGAGTTAATATCAGAAAAAATGTAGTCTTCAAACGGTCTTGAAAGTCTCGATCCCAGCCATTTAGGAGAAATGCCGTCCTCATTGAGGTTATATATGAATGGTCTTTTGGCCATAACAGGATGGAACCTGGCAGTCTTGTAAACGCCGACCGATACCTCCGGTTTACCGTCACCGTCCACATCGCAGGTCTGTACCTTCCATGGCTTCAGATCCTTCATATCGTTTCTGTAAGCTTCATCCATATGTATTGCATTTCCATTTAAACCAAGCTTGAGGATCCGGAAATCCGAACCATACTCCTGACCATCTTCACCTGTTATGACAAAAATCTCATCAGTTTCGTCGTCATCCAGATCGGAACAACAGGTACTAAATATTACAGTACCGGCTTCACCAACGTTAAAGCACTTCCTTTCTCTTCCGTCATCAATGGATATCCTGTTAGAATTACTGGAAAAGCTGAAAGCACAGCGCTCCCCGGCAACCTTGATATGAGTAATGTCATTGTTGTCAAAACTGCTGTTACTGTTAAGTAAAAAAATCAGCAGGATAACAGCAAGCAATGTAACTGTTGACATTTGTAAAATCAAATTACGAATATTGAAAGCTTTTCTATGCATAACAAGTCACTCACCTGTAAATACTATCCCTTTGCGAATACTCTTCGGAAAATACTCTAGTCCCTAGTAATTTGTACGTTCTTTCACTTGCCTGTTAGATTGATTTTGAATATAAAATGTTCCCATAAACATAAGAAAGACTGCATTATTATTCTGCAGTCTTTCAATGTACGCTTCCTACATCATTTATCGAAGCAGGTACCATAGTATACCCGCAAACGTTATCGTTCCAAGGATCAATATGGATTTGCTGATTTTATCAGTTTTCCTTTTATGCCTCGTCATATTAAATATAAAGCCAATTACACAAACAGCCAGATTTAGTACTAGAATGAAAAATACATATTGGAGTGCATTTTCATTCCAGTAATCTCTTATCGATATATCGAATTGACGGTCAAAGAAGGTCTCTGCCTCAGGCCGCGCTGTCTCAAAAAATATGACTGCGGCTATGAACAGCAGCCAGCTTATACCTGCCGTCCACCAAACGGCTTTCACTACGGAATCTGGGCCCTTACGCCTCTCTGTGTAACCCTTCTTTAACTCTGCCACTTTTACCACCCTCATCCATTATAACACTTCGTTCAAAGAAAATTATTCGATATACGATAATTTGCTGCGCAAATTACGCTTAGTAGGAAAATTTCTTATCAAAGCATAAAACTTCTAAAGGAAATTCTTATGCTATTGCAGTGTTTCAAAGAGGGTTTGGTCGCGTTATAGCACATCAGTTAAAAAGGCAACGTTACATCAATTAACCGGTATATCAACAGTGTCAGCGCTGATCCTTGTGTAACGTATATATTTTATGTCAAGTTCCAAGCCTTCTGCCGCATCCGTATCCTCCTTAGCTCCGGACGATGTGTGATCAGCTTCGTTATCAGCATCACCGGCAGACATCCTGAACCTGAAGACTCTTTCCACAGGCTCATTACTTTCAGCCTCCAATTCAAATTCACTATAATTGACCTGCTCTAGCTGCTCATTACCGTGAAACAGCCCCACTACGGGTATACCCCGGCTGGAAACTGATATGCAGAGGTCTCCACCGTCCCGATAAACCCTGTTTAATATCAAATCTTCCGAAACGGACATGTCCTTTGTCTCTGTACTCACATCAATTACTTTATCTACCAGCTTCAATGAATCCATTCTGATATTTTGTATCTGCAGTGTCTTGAACTCCTCCGGTAAAGCGTCAAATTTGCCATTAAATGCTATATTGCCGCCGGAAGCGCTCTGGCCCCCGGATAATTTTGCTATTTCGCCTTGATCCGATACAATGTCATATTCTAAGTGAGGTGTCTCCATACTTCTCTCGGCTGTGCCCGGGTCAAAAAGCTCCAGGGCTTCATCTGTCTGTGGTATAATCCTCCCTTTTAACATCGAACTCATGGCAGATACGGTAAATTCATCAAAAAGAATCCTGCAATCTGCAACAACCGCTTCAGTCCGCAGTTGCAACCTCGCTGTTGGTTCCATAGCCCTATCCCTGTCAAGGGTAAATTTGACCGACTTAACCTCAGTTGCCCCATCGACAACCATACTAATATCGATCCTCAGCCATTTCTCATAAAACATCAGAGGTTCCATATTATCGATGTAAGTCATATATTGATCGCTTATAAACCTCCCCTCTCCATTGGTACTATGATACCCCCTGGGCTTTAATCCATAAATGTGAAGACGCGGAAAGCTTTTGTTCAAAACCTCCTCCAGCTTCCCGCCACTGTATTGCAGCTTGTAGAAAACAACCAGCTCATTATCATCGAACATGATCCCATCTATTGTAACTGTCACTCCGTTACTGAAAGTACAAGATTTGTTTATCATCTGGCCTCTACCCTCTTCATTCAGCTTTCCGAGTGCGCCGATGGTCATTTGGTCATAGCCCATAAACTTTTTACCATAATACGCAAGTACATCGAAGTTGTAGCTAAGTAAGAGTATGACAGCGAGGACGGCTGCTGCCGGTCTGTAGCTTAACTTCCGTCTCTTCCACTGCAACGCCTGTTTTAGCATATCTTCCATTTCTGCAGGCGCTTCCATTTTTTCGATCTCAGCCCTTTTTTCTTTTAGCACCGTTTCGATCTTATCCACGATCATCACCTCCGAATAGTTCCTTCAGCTTTGCCATTGCACCGAATACTCTGGACTTGACTGTCCCGACAGGAACCCCCGTCACCCGTGCTATTGCCTCGTAATCCATATCCATGAAGTATTTGAGCTTGATAGCCTCCTGATGTATACTGCTCAAGCGATTCAGGCAGACAAGGATATCCTGCCTGTCTTCGCTGGTTGAATAGTTCTCCTGATATGCTTCTTCCTGTGTACTTTCAAGAGGGATGACCCTTCCCCTTTTTCGGAGCACAGCCCTGCATTGGTTTACAAGGATAGTCTTGCTCCATGAGTAGAATGCATCAATATCTCTTAGCCTTCTAATATTCTCGAATAGTTTAACAGTCATATCCTGTAAAGAATCCAATGCGTCCTCCCTGTTGCCTGTATATGTATAGGCAAGGCGGTAGTATTCATCCTTCCTGGCCATGACCAGCGCGATCAGAGCATCCTTGTCACCTGACCGTGCCTTTTTCAGCAGCGCCGCTGTGTCCATCCGCTTCCCCCCTTATACTAGTAAGAGTGTTCACGCAAACAAAAGGTTCACTTTATTTTATCATACTTAAAGAAATTCTAGGGTCTCATATCGTTTCGCCTGTGTTATAACGAGGTCGTGATATCCTATCTCCCGCCTCATTATCCGGGCGACTGTTTACTTTTTCAAGTTTTGGGCACAGCAATACTTTAGTTATCTAGTTGGAGTTGCAATAACACAATAGAACCTTTGTTTATGTCTCCCTATCACACGAAAAATTCAATTACAGCTGCCACCTCTTGCCCAGAACTTGAAATTCTTAACACTCCCTTGCTGGGTGGAACTAATAAACATTCCATGAATAATATAAATATAATGAGTAAAACAGAGGTACATCATAATGATTATTCATGTTGTCAGCTCCGGCCAATCGCTTTGGTCAATAGCAAATTTCTATCGTGTCTCCACATCAAGCATCATCGATGCAAATGGTCTGACATACCCCAACCGGCTGGTTGTAGGTCAGGCGTTGGTAATACCCACAGAAGACACATACCATACTGTCAGGCCGGGAGAATCGCTTTGGAGTATTTCACAAATCTACAGAGTACCCCTCCAGTCGATCATACAGCGAAATCAGATCACTGACCCAAACCGGATCACTCCCGGAGATGTGCTTTACATTCCCGCACCGAGGCATAGAGTGCAGCCCGGAGAAACGCTCTACCAGATAGCTCAAAGATACAACGTTTCACTCCGGACACTTATGACTATAAATAGTATCACAAACCCGAGCCTGATTTACCCCGGAAGCGAGCTCATGATCCCCATCAAGCAAAGGCGGGTGATCGATATCAATGGATTTATATACATTCTGGGACAACAAGCGGCTCCTATTGTCAGAAGCGTCGGGCGCCACCTAACCTATCTTGCGCCATTTGCCTACAGGATCAAGGAAGACGGCAGCCTGGAACCAATTGACGACCTGCCCGCAATAAATGCAGCCTATACAGAAAGAGCAGTCCCAATGATGTCTATAAATAATTTTACTTCGACCGAACTTGGAGAAAACCTGGCTCATACCATTCTAAGCAGCGCAGAAATATCGGAACGCTTGATCGATAATGTGCTGGTTGTCATGGACCAGAAGGGCTACATGGGTCTGAACATAGATTTCGAAAATGTTCTGCCGGAAGACAGAGAAAACTATAACAGGTTTATACAGAGCACAGTTGACCGTCTGCATCCGCTCGGCTATTTCGTATCAAGCTCACTGGCTCCTAAGGTTAGCGCCGAACAGTCCGGGCTACTGTATACCGCACATGATTATCCTGCCCACGGAAGAATATTGGATTTCGTCGTCTTGATGACTTACGAGTGGGGATATCGACTGGGACCGCCGCGTGCAATTTCTCCTTTAAATGAGATAAGGCGGGTACTTGACTATGCAGTATCTGTAATGCCCAGAGACAAAATATTCTTGGGTTTCCAGATATACGCGAGGGATTGGCTCTTGCCCCATGTCCAGGGACAGGAAGCCGAAACCTTCAGCAATAAGGAAGCCCTCAACAGAGCTGTACTGCATGGGGTCAATATACAATATGATACAGTTGCACAATCCCCGTTTTACCGATATACGGATGAACAAGGCAGGCAGCATGAGGTATGGTTTGAAGATGCCAGAAGCGCTCAGGCAAAGTTTGATACAGCAAAGGAATATGGTCTTGGCGGCATAAGCTATTGGGCGCTCGGCTATCCCTATCCTGAAAACTGGACTCTGCTTGAAGATAACTTCACTATAAGAAAGCTGTTATAATCGTTCACTGCTTAGACAGCAGCATGTGTTAACATATGTTAGCGCTGCATGTATCCGGCATCGTCTACATTAGCCTGTATCATCTGCATATGCCCGGCATCATCTGTATGTGCCTTGCATCGTATGTAGAAGGCACCACATGTCAGCCGGCGGCATCTGCATGCACTTAGCATCGCATATAACAGGCACCACATGTCAGCC
>CAZBEQ010000002.1:35393-145501 GCA_964490975.1 uncultured Oscillospiraceae bacterium
CACTTAGCATCGCATATAACAGGCACCACATGTCAGCCGGCGGCATCTGCATGCACTTAGCATCGCATATAACAGGCACCACATGTCAGCCGGCGGCATCTGCATGCATCGCGCAGCACGTATCAGCCTGCGATACTTGTATTCGGCACCATGTGTCAGCTGGCATCGCATGCTTTCGCGCTGCTTCTGAACTTAGTTGGAGGTACACCCATACATTTAGTGAAAATGCGTGTAAAATAATTCGTATCATTAAATCCGGCAGCAAGAGCTGTCTCTGTGACATTCATATCAGAGACACATAAGGTCTCGGCGGCATGACGTATTCTCACACTATTGACGTACTGTGTTATCGTCATTGAAGTAATTTTCTTTTGAATATCCGGCTGAAATGGTAAAGGCTTATATTTGCCATATGAGCCAGCTCAATGCCGCTTATATCCTCCTGATAATTATCTTCTATATACACAAACAACGATGATAACCGCTCCATTTCATTTTTCCTGCTTATGTTATCCATTGGTGAAAGCATCGCCTGCAAATGCCTTCGAATAAGCAGAACCAATATCCTATCAAGATACGCTTTAACGGAGAGCTCATACCCTATATCCCGTTTCTCGAATTCATTGATTATCATCCTGATACACTCAAGGATCTCGCTGTCCCCATCTATGCGGTTGTTGAATAATATCAGATTTTGCGTTATAGATGCAAAGTACTTAACATCACTCACACTAAGCAAACTGCTCTGTATAAATGCAGGGTCCACAATTATGCAGTAATATGCTATCTCATTTGAAAGGCTGTACCCGCAGTGTAATTCACCGCTGTTTACAAGAACAAGGTCTCCGGCCTTTACATTGTAGGGTACATGGTTGCATTCAAATACTCCCTGTCCTGACTGGACATACAGAAATTCGATATGTTCATGCCAGTGTTCCTTGAAAATAGATCCGGGCTTATCATATTTCTGTAAATTAATAATTACAGGGAAAACAGTGTTATGTCCGCACGGCACCTCATGCAGCGAAACATCCCTGGACTTCAGCCTCTTCATTATTACCTCTCCGGCGTAGCAAAATTGTGCTAGTTTTCAGCAAATCTATAAGAGAAGTATAACATAAACAAATATATTATGTATTCATGACGAAAGAGTAAAAAATTATGGCCATAAGCTTGTAATATCTTGAAAGCCGTCTAAAAGCTTAACGACATAGTGTGGAGTGATATACTGATGAACAAATATATGAGTGAACGGAAAACATTGAATGCTGTAATGCTGTATTATTTTGCTGCCTGTTCTTTTATTATGCCTTTAATGACAATCTATCTGAGAGAGTTTCTCAATTCATTTCAAATTGGGATCGTTATGGCAGTCACACCGGTAACAATGATGATTTGCCAGCCGTTATGGGGCATAGCTGCAGACAGATGGAAAACGAAAAAGGTTCTGATAATAACCCTTTTACTGACTGCAGTGTCGGCTGGCGGTTTTCTTGCTGCAAGATCCTTCTGGAGCATCATTTCGGTTTTTGCGGTATACTCGATATTTGTGGTTTCATTGTCCCCGCTGATTGATACATTAACGCTGTCTATTTGCAGAAAAAGCTATGGCAGCATACGCCTTTGGGGTTCAATCGGCTACGGTGCCGGAGTTTTTCTCAGTGGAGTTTTCAAAAGCCGGCTTCTGGGGTTCTGGAGCTTCATTATACATATGCTTTTCTTGCTTGTCACACTTTTCTTGATATACAGGCTGCCGGAAACCACTCAAGAAAACCTGGATTCATCTGAAAATCTTTCAGATGCTGGATCTGGAGACGGAGACGGAACCCAAGCTAAAGCCGGAGCCAGAGCCGAACAAAACTCCGGCAGATTCTCTTTTATTTTCAGGCCAAAGTTTATACTTCTTCTATTCGCTTTATTATTGATAGGATCTGTCATGAAAGGCTTCGATAACTTTTTCCCGGTGGGCATAACCGATCTGAAGGCATCTGATTTTCTGCTTGGATCGACCTGGATAGTAGAAATAGTCCCAGAGATCATACTTTTTTACTACCTTGACAGGATCGTAGGGAAAATATCAGCTTGGAAAATCCTTATCATAGGAACAATAGCATATGCGGTACGTATGGCCTTGTTAGGCTGTTTTCCCATCCTCTGGGTATGGATAGCAACGCAGCCTATATCAAGCCTTGCATTTACCTTCTGGTATTTTGGCGCAGTCAGTATTATACGTGAATTGACAGACGCCCGCCAGCAGGCTACCGGCCAGACTATCTTCTGGTCTGTCAGCTACGGCATCGGTGGTGTGGGTGGAAGCCTGCTCAGCGGCTATATAGCTGATACGTCGGGCATTCCGGCATTTTTCAGGGTTGCCGCCATCCTTTGTATAGTTTCTGCACTTGTACTGATTGTTCTTTCAATGTTCAAGAAACGAAATCACTCCACAGCGACCTCACTGCAGTAGCCTCAGCCTGCAAGTATTGCCTTGGGCTCTGTCCTGCGATCTGCCATGCTATCTGCCTTGGGCTCTGTCCTGCGATCTGCCATGAGCTTGGGCTTTGTCTCAAGCTTTGTCTCAAACTTTTACCTTGACATTATCTTAAGTATTGTCTTAAGCATTGCCTTGAGTCCCGTCCAATTCCCTAATATGACGGTTCCTGTAAAAAATTATGCTGGTCAGGAAGCCAGTGGTTCCGGTCATAATAAATATCAGCGCCATACCTGCTCCGCTTCCCGTCCCAACAATTTTCCCCAACAGCTCTTGTATCGCACCAGTTCCTCGCATCATCGGCTCGAATACCTTATCCGCCAGCAGTCCTCCTGCAAGGTAACCTACCGGCAGTGTTACGAACTGCAGTGTTCCACGTATGGCAAATACTCTCCCTCGGATATATTCCGGTATCTTCGCCATCAACAGGTAATTCTCCGATGCATTGAGCAAAGGTATCGGCAGGTTGCCTGCAAATGCTGCCGTTATCCATATGATATAGCTTCGGCCTGCCCCCATGAATAAATCACATAGAAAGAATGAAAGAGCTCCACAGAAAAATATGTTTTTAACATGATTTTTAGTTGGCTTCGCTATCGAAACAATAAGGCTGCCTGCAATTCCCCCCAAACCTATAGCACTGGTGACCAAACCGAGTATTGTTTCATTATTGGATGTACGGGTTAGAACCATCGCCGGGAGTACCCCGTAAAAGGCTGTGGCAGCTAAAAGGTTTAGCAACGCCAGATAAATCATAAGGTATAAAAAACCTATATTCTCCTTTAAGAACGTGAGCCCCTTCAACGATTCAAGTATAATACTGGCATTTTCATCAATGTGCTGCTTGTGCAGGATTTTTATAAACAGGAGCAATGACAGGAATGCAATGGCAAATGTCAGCAGATCCGTAATGAATACAGCTTCGATCCCGGCAAGTGAAATTAGGGCCGTCGCTGCAGCAGGACTCAGCACCGAAGAAATAGAATCCGCCAATGATCTCAATCCGCTTACCCTCGTGTACTGTTCAGTGGGAACAAGGATGGAAATGGCAGTATTCGACGCAGGATGCTGAAAGGCATTCATGAAGCCTGAGACAGCATTCAGAAAATACAGGTGCCATACTTCTAAAACACCAAAATAATGCAGTCCCAGCGTACATAACGTACAAAACGCAGCTACGGCATCACACAGCAGTAATATATTTTTCTTTTTAAACTTATCGATTATTGCTCCTGCAAAAACACTTACTATAACATAAGGCAGGTATGAAAAAATGGACAACGATGCAACCGACATAACAGTGCCCTGTTTCTGGTATGCCCAGATTATCAGTGCAAAGCTAGTCATAGCACTTCCCATTTTCGACAGGGATTGCCCGATAAATAAAAGCAGAAAATCCCTCATTTGAAATAATTCATTAAATTTTTTTGATTTCATACGACTTCGCTCCTCTTTTTGAATAATAGATCACACAAAGAGTGCAAAGCCTATTTGGTATTAGACGATTTTATCGCCGGCTCCGTGCAGGGAATCGTCCATAACACATATAGACCTTGCACGGAGCAGCTTGCCCGTAGGGTAATAACCAGCGTACAGCATTTACTCACCTCCTTACGTTCAAATTGGCAATAAAGCTAAGTCTTTCTGCCTTTGTTATGATTATATCCCCTGGCAGTGCCAAATTCAACTATATACACACCCCTTCGCATGCTGGAGGTTATTCTTGACAAATCTTATATAACAATGGTAAACTTAAAAAATCTCAAGAAGGAACAATGTAAATGATCAATTTGCTTTACATTAAAACAAACAGCTACCCATGCCCGGGTTAGAGCATTTGTACCGTGATTTGCAGGTACAGGTGCTCTGTCGCTTGTGCCTGTGTAGTTTGAGAGCGATCGCTATACAGGAATATCCTGATAGCGATTTTTTTATTGCAGAATACGGTATACTCGCTATCACAATAAAGCCACTGTTTCTTACAAGTGCCGCTGTTACTCGTAATAACCACTATTTTAAGCATAGAAAGGACTGTTAGACGATGTTGTTAAGTAAACTTTTAGGCGACCGATTCAAAGAAAAGCCTACCGATGCGACACTGGCAAGCCACATATTCCTTCTTCGCGGCGGGTATATCAGGCAGGTATCCAACGGTATATACTCGATGCTCTTGCCTGCAAAGAGGATCGCAGATAAAATAGAACAAATCATACGCGATGAAATGGACAGAATAGACGGGCAGGAGGTCCTGTTCCCGGTCGTGCTGCCCTCAGAGCTCTGGAACGAATCAGGGCGCTATGAAAGTGTTGGGAGTGAACTTGTCAGATTCAAGGACAGGACCGGTCACAACATGCTACTGGGAATGACCCACGAAGAAGCGGCAGTCCACCTTGCCAGGAGTGAAGCAAGGTCATGGGCCAAATATCCATTTATGATCTATCAGATACAAACCAAGTTCAGGGATGAGCCAAGATCAAGAGGCGGTCTGATAAGAGTCCGTGAGTTCACAATGAAGGACGCCTATTCTTTCCATACAACACAGGAGGATCTGGAGCTATACTATCTAAGGGCGCTTGAGGCTTATCACAGGATCTTTGAGCGAGTCGGTCTCCCGCAGGTGGTATCTGTAGGCTCTGATAGCGGTATGATTGGAGGAAAGGTTTCTCACGAGTTCATGCTACTGACTGAGGCAGGAGAAGACACGATCGTTATTTGTGATCACTGTGATTACAAAGCTAATGCGGAAATCGCCGTGTCACAGGCTCAACACGAACCATCGGAAGAACAGCCACTTGAAGAGGTTTACACTCCGGGCATAACAGATATTGAATCATTAGCTAGATTCTTTGGCACAACCCCGGACAGATTGATGAAGGCTGCAGTTTTTACTGTTGAGAACGTTAAAAAGCCGCTGGTCGTATTTATACGCGGTGATTTACAGGTAAATGAGGCCAAGCTGAGAAATACAATTGGAGGGGAAGTACTCCCGCTTACGGATCATGAAAGCACTGACCTCTGCTTCGGCTTTATCGGCGCTGTCGGGCTGGATACCGACAAGGTCGATATTTTGTACGATGTATCACTTAAAAATGAAAATAATCTTATAGGAGGCGCCAACAAGCCAGACCATCACATTAGTGGAATAAGCATGTCGAGAGATGTGAAACCTGGCAAGTACGTCGATGTTTCAAGGATAAATGATGGGGACACCTGCGCAAAATGTGGCGGGAAGCTGACATTGAGCCGCGGCATCGAGGTGGGCAACATATTCCAGCTTGGTACTAAGTATACAAAGAGTATGAACATGACCTACACAGATGTGGACGGAAAGCAAAAATTCCCGGTTATGGGCTGCTATGGAGTAGGTGTGGGAAGACTTCTTGCCAGCATCATAGAAGCCAGCCACGATGATTACGGTCCTATCTGGCCTTTAGCAGTGGCTCCCTGGCAGCTCCATATCTGTGTTTTGAACAGCACGAATGAGGATGTAAGGCAAGCAGGCTTCAAGTTATATGAAGAGTTAGAGAAGAAGTATGAGGTTTTGCTTGATGACCGCAATGTCGCAGCAGGTATCATGTTTGCCGACGCTGATCTTTTAGGCATTCCTTTAAGGATCGTTATAAGCAGTCGTAATCTCGAAAAAGGAGAGGTCGAGGTCGCGACCCGTAACAAAAAGATCAAAAAGTCTGTTAAGCTGGAGGACGTTAATTCAGTGATCGAAGAAGTAGTCGAACTTCTATCAAAGTAATATCAGTGCGATATCAGCGTTATGTCAGCGTTTCTTGTTTGTGATGATATCAACGCGATGTCAGCAAGATGTCAGCGTTTCTTGTTTGTGAGAATTCCAACAACAAGCCAGATCCCCATCAGTGCAGCGCCTGAATACCCCAGAAAACCGATCAGGGGTATTCCCGCAATTTTCGGGGTCATATTAGTCATGCAAATCAGACTGGAGGCTACGATGAGCGCAGCACTGATGACGGATATCACCAGTTTGTCCACCATACGCCGGATTTCTCTAACAGTTTCTTCCGCTGCAGTCAGCTCCAGATTCACTTTGGTCTGACCTTTTATAGTCATTTTAAGGATATCCGAGATCTGTGATGGGATATCAATGGACTTTTTAAACAGGGCATACGTTGATTTCCCCGTATGCTTCAATTCCTGCAGAAGGTCGTAATCCGCCCATATGGATTTGGACAGATGGGCCGATATAACTTCGATAAAATTGACATCCGGACTGCAGGCGCTGATTACCCCCTCTACTGTGACCAGCCCTCGGGCAAGCATTCCAATGCCGGAAGGCATGGCGATATGATGCTCCGATGCAAGACCCTGAATTTCGACCAGCAGCTTGCCAATGTTCAGGTTACTCAAGTTCATGGTACCGTATTTTGTGAGCATGTCGTCAATATCTGTATACAGACGTGCGTGGTTGATTCGTTCCTTTGCTTCTCCCATGGTTAGCAGAGCGCTTTTTAATTCAAAAATGTCGTGGTTGACCATTGCCTTAACAATATTTTTGAAAAGCTCTCTGTCGTATTTGGACAGCTTCCCGACCATACCCAGATCCAGCCATACGATGTTTCCCCCGTGAATCCATATGTTTCCGGGATGAGGGTCGGCATGAAAAAATCCATCGTCCAGGATCTGCTTGACATAGTTATCGGCAAGCCTTTTCCCGATTTCATTCATATCATTGCCCAATGCGGTCAGTTTCTCCGTCTGGTCGATCGGAATGCCATCTATGTATTCCATGACAAGGACTTTTGCGGTAACCAGGCTGCTTTCCACCGAAGGACAGGAGATATGGCCATCCGAAACGTTCAGTTCCGCAAACTCCTTCAGGTACTCTGCTTCCTGCAGAAAATCCATTTCTTTCTGTGAGGTTTCCCACAGCTCATCTATTATCTTGTTGAAGTCAATGATGTCGTCAGCCAGCTTCATCACATTCAGAAGTCTTGCTGCCCTTCGCATCATTTTGATGTCTTTTGCCATTGTCTCGGCTATGTTTGCACGCTGGACCTTTACTACAACCTTCTTCCCATTTTTTAAGGAAGCTTTATGGACCTGTGCAATTGATGCGGAGCCCAACGGTGTTTCGTCAAAGGAAAGAAAGAACTCCGGAATTGGTTTCCCGAATTCCATTTCCACAATCTGCTTGACTTCTGTGGAGGACATTGGTCTGACTTCGGCGCGCAGCTTCATCAATTCGTCGCAGTAGCGCTGAGGAAGCACATCGGAACGCATGGACATGATCTGGCCGATCTTGATATAGGTGGGGCCTAGATCCTCTAATATGCTCCTGAGTTTTTCAGGAGAAACGCCATGAATGATTTCATGTCGCTTCAATACTGAAAATATCTCGTGCATTCTTCCGGAGTTGCCTGATTTCTTTTTATCCGCTATATTCAACGGGTTTCCAGCTTCCTTATTTTTCGTCATATATCGCTCCATTCCAAACAATGCATGTTTTTTCCACCTAATTGTATTCTAATGGAGTCTGATGGTCAAAATCAAGGTGTTTCTGAGGCAAATAATGATATCCTCCAGGTATATATCCTTTTATTACTTCCTGCTGAAAGAGATCGTCAGCTTCCCCTCGCTCCATTCGATGAACCGATTCTGATTAAGCTTGCTGAATCCCTTGTCCCGTACGATATCCCCGGTTCGGACTACCGACAGCATGATGCCGATCAGGGTCAGATTGATGATGGTGGCCAATTTGCCATATGATATTAGCGGAAAGGAGATGGGGGAAGAGAAGAAAAATCCAAGGTTTGTTATCACATAGCCGACTACTTGCATAGTGAAAGTTAACATGATGGATATTGATACCGCCATGCCCAGGCAGCTACTCTGCCGGAAGCTGAGCATGAAGCCTTTGATTATGAAGAACAGCAGTACACTCATGATTACGATAAAGGTGATCCAGCCGAATTTGAAAATTAAGTATGTCAGCAGGAAATCGGTATTAATACTATCTAAAGACAGAGGAAGCGTTGTATAAGCTGCCGGTATAGCTTCTGGCCCGATTAGCTTCGAGCTGTCAAGGAGGGATCTGACTACAGTGCCGAGCCATCCGCTACCTGCCGCGTCAATTGAGGGATTCAAGGCGATTTGCAGCCTTCTCATGGAATGCGGCAGTACAAACAGGAATGCAGCAGCTACAGGTAAATATACTAGCAAGTTGCCGAACAGCCGGTTGATATTGAACCATCGTTTCATAATTGCGATGCCAAAAAGGATAAGTCCGGTAATGGTAAAAAGCAGGAAGCCTGACATTCTCGGTACCAGCAACGATAGGAACGCCGGAACCATAAAGGATATCCCGCATAAAATAATGCCCAGGTAACCTCTTCTTCTTGTAGCATACAAAACTGCAGAAAAGCCCAAAGGGAACAGCAGCGGCATAAACCCGGCGTAGTAAGCCCTGCCGTTTACTTTCGGAGAGAGGATGAGAGCGGCAATCGATAAAGCCAGAATTGAGAAGTAAACAATTATCGGAAACCTGCCTATCAGAGTAAAGTCAGAAAAATATGCGGCAGTCAGGAATCCAAGTCCTATAAAAGCAGATATAAGCTCCTCCGGTTTCAATCCAGAATTGATGTATGACCTTATAATTATCCCGCCGAATAGCATAATCGCTACCAGAAAAATCATGCCCCATTGGGGTTTTGGCCTGTGTGTGCGATCAAGCTGTGTTCCGATATCAACTGGGTCTCCCATTTGTATAATTGCATGATCGGTAGCGGTAATTTCGTTTTCACCTTCTGCAATATAGGCATCCCTTTGGTCAGCGAGATGGTTTTCAATTTCTTCCGTAATCACAAGGTGGGCCTTCTTCCACCGGATCTGGTCACAAACTGATTTTGAGTATTCTTGAATTTTTTCAAACGGTTCCACAGCATGCACCTCCCCGCAGTACCTGATTTATCGCCTTCTGGAATGCTGTCCACTCAGCTTGCTTGTCTATAAGCAGTCCTTTTCCCTTACTGGTGAGGTGATAGTATTTCCGAACTCTCGTACTGTCGGCATTTTCATCGTAGGAGTTTACCATGCCTTCATTTTCGAGGCCATGTAAAATCGGATACAATGTTCCGGCTTTCAAATTGAAAGTGTCATCGGATCTTCTGGACAGCTCCTCAATCATCTGATATCCATACATATCCCTGTCTTCCAGCAGTTTTAATATCAGCATGGTCGTATTGCCCGTCAGCAGGCTCTTGTCTACTGCCATAATGAATTCCTCCATATATAGATTATCTATGCATAGTATATATAGATAATCTATATATGTCAATGGATTTTTCACATGCCGTCGGGTTAAAGCTCATTCAATTCTTCCCAAACGTTATACAACAGCTCCAACTCCTTCTCAGCTTCTTCCTTTTCACTAAAAAGTGAATTCAGCCTCTCGAAATCACTTGCCGATTCATCCATTTCCTTTTTGAGTTCACTCAGACGCATTTCTACAGAGCTGATTTTATCCTCACAAGCCTTTAACTTTCTGTTTCTTTCATCCAATGCTGTCCGATTACCACCGGACGATCTATCAGGCCTGTGTGACCTGTTCTGTTTACCAGAACTGTCTTGTTTACTTGAATTGCCCAGCCTATTTGAACCATCTGGTTCGCTCGAACTGCCCAGTATGTTTGACCCATCTAGCTTGTTCGGACCATCTGGTTTGCTTGAACTGCCCGGCTTGCTTGATCTATCCAGCCTGTTGCCCTCGTATGGCTCTTTGCGGCTGTCTCCTGTACTTTTGCCTGCCGCCCCTCCTGGCTGACCATACTTCTCCGTACTTGCAGCTTTCGCCAGCCATTGGCAATACTCCCCATAGGTGCCTTCATAATCAGTTATCTGTCCGTTTTTCAGCTCCCATACCCGGGTAGTGAACTTATTTATGAAATAGCGGTCATGCGATACAAAGAGTATCGTTCCTCCAAAACTCGATAAAGCCTCTTCTATCCATTCTCTCGACTGTATATCCAGATGGTTTGTCGGTTCATCCATTATGAGCAGATTTATATCCTGCTGCATCAGCATACATAGCTTAAGCCGGCTCTTCTCGCCACCTGACAGGCTCCCTGCCGTTTTTAGCACGTCGCTCCCCTTGAAGTGGAACTGGGCCAAAATCTTCCTCGCCTTCTCCTCATTTATTTCCAATGAGTATCTTGTCGTTTCAAGTACAGTGGCAGAGCTATTCTCAAACTCGATGACCTGTGGAAGATATGCGGGATTGATGCTGTTCCCGATTCTCACAGTTCCATGATCGGCTGTTTCATCCCCTGTAAGTATTTTTACTAGTGTTGACTTCCCGCAGCCATTTACCCCTATCAATGCAATCCTGTCATTTCTGCGAATGGTCAGGTCAATACTGTTTAATACAGGCCTATCCCCATAGGCTTTGGATATATCCTTAAAAATGACAGTATCTTCGCTTGAATAGCCATTCTCCTTAAAGCCGGCGTTAATTTTTTTCATCTCTGTAGGCCTCTCGATACGTTCGATGCGCTCGATCCTCTTCTCGATTGCAAACGCCCTCTTGTGCATTGACTCATTGTCAGCATTCCTGGCCCACTCATGCATCCTTTTTGCTGCTGCTTCCAGCTGGCTGATTTTCTTTCTCTGCTGTTCATATCTTTCACGCTGGATGTTTAAACGGCGCGGTTTTTCCTCCGCGTAAAAGCTGTAATTGCCTTCATAAAAGCTAAGGCCGCTATCATCGAGCTCCATGATAGCTTTCACAGCATTGTCAAGAAAACACCTGTCATGAGAAATCGTAATGACAGTGCCGGAAAAGCCGCTGAGGTACTCCTCTACCCACTGTATGGAGCCCAGATCAAGGTGGTTCGTCGGCTCGTCAAGCAAAAGTATATCTGCATCCCTGAGCAGTATCCTTGCAAGGTTTACTCTGGTCTGCTCACCGCCGCTGAGAACAGCAAACTGCTTTTCTCTCATTCCGGCATCTATTTCCATACCGCTGCAAACCTTGTCAATCCTGCTTTCAACCTCGTAACCGCCCTTTGACTCATAAAGCGTCTGGAGCCTACCGTAACGCGATAGAAGCTTTTCATAACGTTCATCAGTACCTTCATAAAGCCCATCAGACTTTCCACACCGATCAAAAGAATCTCTATCTTGTATGCTCACGGCGCATTCTGCTATTTTACCTTCAAGGCTCCTCATCTCATTAAAGATTTCGGATATATCGGAAAACGCGCTATGCAGAACATTATCAACAGTATAGCCTTCATCAAAAAACGGGATTTGCTCAAGTATTTCAAATCTTATACCTGATGCCTTAATAACATTGCCACTCTCATACTCCTCCATGCCAGCGATTATTTTAAGTAACGTCGACTTGCCCGATCCGTTTTTGCCAACCAGTCCGACTCTGTCGCCCCTGTTGATTTCAAATGATATTCCCTTTATAACATGGTTGCTGCCATAGTATTTATTCAATTCTTTAACTGCTATATCAATCATATCTTCTCCTCTCATGCCCGGGTCTCCATATACCGTATGCAGCAATGCCGACTCTTACGTCATCAATGATCAGTTCAGTGGGATTGCCTGACAGTAAAACACTGTTCCACCGGACTATTGTGTATGGCAGAACCAGGCTGTATGGCAGAGCCAACCTGTCCGACTGAATTATCTCTCCAAAAGTGATGTCTTCAGCTGCATTAAAAAACCGAGTCAGGCGGATGGATTCCGTGACCCGGGCTGTTATTTCCTTCTTTGTACAGAAAATGTTTGGGATCTGCGCAGTTCACGGCCGCTCACTGCACAGTAGTTGACATCTGAAATAAAAAAGCCCGGGCTGAACGATCACCCAGGCATATGTCTTATTGTTATTTTAGGTAAAAAGATGATCCACCAGCTCGCTTATCACAAATATTCATTTTTGGACATAGTACTACCTTTAACAGCATAAAATGCTGAAATATGAGCAACATAACAGTCCAGTCTTTCAAGAATATTGTGTTCAGCTGATGTATTCACCGTTTCACCTCCCTTGATAGAATTGTAGCACCCATTACTATTTTTTTCAATATGCTTTTTTAAGCCTTGACATTCTGATGGCCATGTAATAAGCTATTACTAAACTACTAATTTAGTAATTTAGTAAATATGATTCTATTAGTTATAAGTAAAGGAGTCACAACAATGAAAATTCCAACCACATTAAAACATAAACCGGTCATAGTCTCGGAAAACTACGAAAACATCGATGGCAGAAATGCCTATAGCAGCGAAGCAAAAGGGCTTTCACTGGGCCTTGCGCAGTGGAATGACAGAGGCAGGGTAGATATCTCTGCAAAAGTATGGCGATATACCGGGGAAAAATGGTCAAGGCAATCAGAAGAGCTGCCTCTTCATAGAGTATTGGATCTCGCCGTCCTGGTATGCCGCTCAATGCTCTATTTCAGAGAGGATGCCTATCGGTACAAGAAGTCATATGACCCTGAAAAGCCTGTAATCGATCGTGTCGGACTGCAAGGCGACGCAATGACACTTGCAGTATGCACAGATAACGAAAAAATAGACGAGGATATCAAGCTTTTCAGTCAGGCACTGAGCAATGACAGTGAGCTTATCGGTGAACGTTTGAGCACACTGTCACGAATATTAAAAGAAATGGGGTACTGATCCATGGACAAATCAAGAAAGAAGGAACTGACAGAACAATATAAGCAAATGAAAAAGCCTATGGGCATCTTTATAATGAAATGCAAGTTGAATAATAAATGCTATATACAAGCTACACTGGATCTGAAAGGCGTTATGAACGGCGCAATGGCAAGGCTTCAGGGCCACTTCCATCCTAACCAGGAGCTGCTGAAGGAGTGGAATGAGTATGGACCCGATAATTTCACAATGGAAATACTGGAGCAGCTGGAGTATGATGAGGATGATTCTAAAACAGACTATACGGAAGAGCTGGAAGTGCTAAGGCTGATCTGGGAAGATAAGCTTGCAAAGCAAAACCTGGTACTATATAAAAAACACCTGTGATTTGGTTATGAGCTCGACTTTCACATCCTAATTTGCCAGACTAAACTGTAATGGAAGTATAGGTATTTTCAATTGATTTTGCGATATGTACGAAGGAATGAGAAATGAAAGTATGGTAGGTAGATATTAAAAATTGTGTAATGGATGGCTGGAATAGACCACGCTACTCATTATTGCGATTTTAGGACGCTATTGCGAGGAATAAGTCTTGTTTTATAGACGTTTAGCTATGATATGGCTATGAAATAGGCCTAATTATGATACAATTTTGTTCTAAAGTTGAAATAATGAGTAGTGTGGTACCAATAAGACCTTTGGAGAGTTTTTATGTTAACAAAACTAATTATAGTAGCACTTGCGCTGATAAACATGATAGGCTTTATCACTGTCGCAGCCGATAAGCAAAAGGCGCGCAGGAAGCAATGGCGTGTCCCGGAAAAAACACTTTTCCTGCTTGCGGCAATTGGAGGCTGTATAGGGGTCTACTCAAGCATGCTCATATTCAGGCACAAAACACGTCACGGGTACTTCATGGCAGGTATTCCGGCAATTTTTGTTGTCCAGATCATTATAGTGTATTTCGCCCATAAGAATGGCCTATTGCAGTGATCCTTTTCAGGCTGACAAAGACATGGTGGATTAGCAATGAATCTGTTGCCTCGCTGTGCGGTTGCCCGGCTGCCTCGACGTGCGGTTGCCCGACCCGCCGTAGCAGCTCGTCAGCCTTCACAGATGGAATCTTTTTATCAATTCATCCTTATACTTCTTATCCCCGAATATAAACATCCCCATTAATGTAATGAATGAGTAAAATGCAGAAAATATACTTGGCCAGATCGCAGTAACAAGTCCCGTAGCGCAGAATATTACCGGCAAAAAGCCCATAATTACCATAACAGTCTGGTATACCGTATATTCGCGCCACTTTAGCCTCTTAAGCAGAATAACAAAGGTTATGAAAAGTGTTGATGCTATAAAGAGAAACGGTGTCACATATGTAAGGCCCCAGCCTTTCGTTTTAGTTGCCAGTTCAAGCGAATATACATATATGGCAGTTGCTATGGTATCCAAAACAATGATCTGTCCCAGCTTCCTCTTTTTGAATATCGGATATGCGATGACTATCCATACATACAGCAATGTACCTGCCACATAGGCAGACCACAATATCCCCCTGTATGTCAGTATGTTTATCAGAAGGCAGGTAGAAGCTATTACCACAGATATGAACAGAAATAATCTGAAAACAAAATTATATTTGCTGACAGTTTCTGTTATGACCGCCGGATATTTGGAGTTCCCAGCCTCCGGTAAAGCATTGCCATCATCGGGCCGGCCGTCGTATGTCAGCACAGCTGAGCACAGAGGGCATTTTTTTAAATCAGTATCAACTTTTACCTTACATCTCTCACAATACTTCATATTAGCACCTAATTGGTTTCTATAGTTACATCTATTCCTTTATCAGCAAGAAACCTGAAAAAGAACCTTTCAATATCATTTTCATGCATGACCTTTGTAAATGACACCAGCAAGGTATCATCATAAGAGCAGACCGTAGCATTCAAAAGGTTAGTCACCGGCGGTCCAAGCAAAAATTCAAATCTCTCGATATATTCCTTCATAGGTTCCGGTACGCTGATACTGCCGAGATTTGACAGCGAGCATGAGAAAAGCGTTTCCCCAAAAGCATTATATGCCGTCCTCAGAACAACGTTTTTCAGGACCAACGGCGCGATCCGCATAAAAATGTTTCTCTCGGCATTTACATTAGCGCTGATCTTCTCGACAAGCTTCTCTTGCTTTAATTCACTTTTCATTATTTCCGTAACTTTTTCTAAAATGCTCTCAAATGAAAGATCTTCATCAGAAAAATTTATACCGATGTTGACATACGACGAAAAATTTCTGACTGTCCTTGACGGGAAGTAATTCCTCAAATTTACCGGAACTGATATTTTAACAGGTAAACTATACATCCTGTTGTTGAGCTGTGTACGATAAATGGAATAAATGATGAGTGCCGTAATGTACCCGGTAACCGTTGTATTGTTTTCCTTGACAAACCTCCTGAAGCTGTTGGTTGATATGATCCCGTGAACTATTCCCAGCTGTTCCGGAGAAACCTTTGTACCGCGGACGTGATAAGCTTTTTCCTCTTTCCACTTGCTCTTTACCTTTGGATCATAGTATTTACCGAAGCTGTCCTCTGTTTCGCTTATCGATGGGTGCGCTTCGCAATCAAGTATACCGTCATCTGAAAACAGGCCATGTCCTGAAAGAGTAAGGTACTGTGTCGTAAGGGTCTTCAGGAATACCATCGCGCCTGTGCCATCAGTCAGCGCATGGAATATCTCCAAGCTGATCCTTTTTTTAAAATAACTGACCCTGAACAGGAAACCGTTATTTTCATCAACCTCAACAGGCCTGCAGGGAGGCGCCATTTCCGGAGTCACTTTTGGAGTTTCATGGTTCGAATCAAAAAAGTACCAGAAAAGTCCTCTCTTCATCTTCACAGCAAGGGTCGGAAACCTGGGGATCGTAACTGTTAGAGCTTCCTGAAGTATCTGCGGATCCACATCCTCCTTCAGCTGCACAGCAACTCTGAACACACTGCCACTTCCCGGGCCACTGATGGCAGGGTATATTTTTGCGGCATTGTCCAGCTTATACCAATTGCTATCATCCTTATAGGTTTTGGACCTTAACGCCATGTATTCCACCTCGTAATGTATCTGCTCTCATTTTAACATAATATAGAGTTTGTATACATCAAGAGGTACGAAAAATATAACTATATGTTTGATAAAAATTCAATTATTTCTTCGTTAACTGCCTCCGGCTGCTCATGATCGACACCATGGCCGGCATTTCTGTATACAATCCTCTTATTAGGCTTGCCTGCTGATCCTTGTTCCTGCTGATTTCCTCTTCTCCCCGATTCATGAATCTGTAGAAAATAGGAATCATATTTGTTATAATCTCTTTAACACATATATTAAGGGAGAATTGAAATGAAAATATCCATCACCGGCGATCTTGGCAGCGGGAAATCAACCGTTTGTCGGTATCTGAAAGAAAATTACGGACTGAATGTTTATTCCATCGGACAGATCCAGCGCTCTCTTGCTCAGAAATACAATATGGATGTGCTGGCTTTTAATAAGTATATGGAATCCCACCCGGAGATAGATGAAGAGATCGATACAGAACTTACAGAAATAGGCAGGCGTGATGAGAACATGGTTCTCGACTCAAGGATGGCATGGCATTTCGTACCTGATTCATTTAAAGTATATCTGTCTGTTGATCCCGGTGAGGCAGCACAAAGGGTCATAAATGACCAAAGGGGCAAGGTGGAGACCTATAAAAGTCATGAGGAAGCTATGAACTGTCTGATAGAAAGAAAGAAAAGCGAAAATATAAGATACAGCACAAAATATGGAGTCGAATGCTGCAACCCTGATAATTATGATCTTATAATCGACACGACTTCAATCACGCCGGAGTTGGTTGCGCAAAGGATAATGGAGGTTGTCTCACAGCAATGACCAATATTGAAAAACAGTAAGAACGACAGCAGGGAGCGGGAGTATTAAATCCGCTCCTTTTTATTTTTACGCCCGTGTTCCCAATATATACGCCCTTTCATATTATGTACTATCTATTTATGTAAATTGAAGGGTGGTTATATGGATCCATTAAAAATAGGTGATTATGTCGCAAGAAAGTCCTACGGTGGCGATATCAACTTTCAGATTTCAGATATATCGGTCAGCAGGAACGGCCGGAAAGTATATGTACTCAAAGGCATGCTCTACAGGATCATAGCAGACGCAGATGAATATGACCTGGAACTGAAGAGGCCGGATGATGTCAGAAAGGAAATACAAAGCAGGTTATCACAGGAGGGCATCCATCATATGGCCCGCAGCATGTCACCCTTCCAATTGATAAAGAAGGTCAGGGGCAAACCCGGTACTGTGCTCCATGTAGATTCAAGCTCTGAATTTCTGGAAATGTGTATGAATTATTACCGTGACGCAAAAATCAAGGCGTACGGACATGTCATCCCGGAAAGTGAGCAGCCTGCCAGCATAAGAACGCTGCTAAACGGAACAAAGGCCGATATATTGATAGCAACCGGGCATGACGGTCTGAAAAAGAATGCGGTGAAGATGAACTCACTAGACAGCTACAGAAATTCCCGCTATTTTATTCAAACAGCTCGTGAGGCCAGAAATTACGAACCTGATCTCGAGAAGCTATGTATATTTTCCGGCGCATGCCAGTCCTACTATGAAGGGATCATGCAAGCCGGTGCCAACTTTGCCAGCTCTCCCGGAAGGATATTGATACACGCCCTTGACCCGGCAAAGGTAGGTGACAGGATAGCGCTGACAGATTCCAGAGTCTTTGTTACACCTGAAAAGATTGCAAGGCTTACACAGTCAGGTGCCAAAGGCATCGGTGGAGTTAAAACAAAAGGACATTATGTAATTTAACAAGGTGAAAGATAGCGCTGAATACAAAAGGGGCTGCCTCAAAATGAACGTTGAGGCAGTCCTTTTTTGCCCAAAAAACGCAAAAGCTCGATCACAACATCATATCCCGACTCTGCAGCGGACGTCTGACAGATGTTGAGTAAAATATCCAGTAATGAGTGGATATAACTCGGCGAAGTGGTTGATTTTGAGACAGCCCCTTTTGGTATCCCAAATTACAATACTCGTTATTGCTGCAGATAGTTGTATATTATCACAGCACTTTCTCCTCTGGTGATATTCCTCTTCGGATAGAATTTGCCGCCATCGCCGCTGACTATACCAAGGCCTGAGGCTATAGCAACATAGCCATACAAATCCTTGCTTATGCTGGCCTTGTCCTTGAAGCTTAAGCTGAAGATGCCCTTGATATCAGCGACCTTGTCATACTTGAGAGCCCTTACGATGTATTTGACCGCTTCTTCTCGTGTAACAGCGCTGCCGGGAGCCATCTCTGCCTCTTTTATTATGCCCTCTCTCACCATGAAGGCATACATATCATTGACATCCTTCTGTGTACTGCTTGCGGTAATAATTTGTCCGTAATAATTCACGGTTGTAGATAGGTACGTCAGAAAGTCCTTCTGCGTTATTTTTTCTGATGGCCTGAATTTGCTTCCATCCAGATATATCCCAAAATCTGCAAGCACACTTATCTGCTTTTCTGCAAAGTGTCCCTTTATATCTGTATAATTGGTCTTTGTCGCTTCCTTATATTCCTTTCCATTACTGTAAACGACATTGCCGCTAGCCGCATCTATGTATAAGGGCTTTCCGGGCTCCAACAGGTAAGCCAGCGCCGTTTTTCCCTTGGAGGGTTCATTATTTGTAACTATTTTTGTCTCTTTCACCGGATACTCATATCTGTACTCCATACCAAGCCCGACCTTATCAAACAGGCTGTCGGCGGCAGCAGTCAAACCTATGACCTTGTCAACCGAAGGAAATTCGATATTGAACCAGCTTAAGTCAAAGCCCGTTATCTCTCCGTTAAGGTTGTCGTAGCTGAAGCTTGCGCCATTTTCCGGGAAAGGCACACCGTTTGCCAGCCTCGTATATCTGAGGTTATAGCTGTCAGACAGGGTACTGTCAGTAAGATACTCTTCACTGGAGATCTTGTCATACTCCAACAGCTTAAAATACTGTGGATAGTATTCGGAAAGGAACTTATCGGTAGCAGCCTTTACCTTTGCTATGTCATTAATGGGCTGTTTTTTATCGTTTGTATTGGCTGAGTTTTTATAAAAACTCATTATCACCCCGGTTTTAGCATTTAATGAAACATTATAATACTCGTTGCCTAGTTTTTTATCCTCAGATGGCTTGACAAAATTCAATGTCCATATATACTCTTCTTTGTCAGGCCAGCTGGTATTCAGGTAATAATTCTGAAGCTCATAATCATCCGGGATATTTAGGAATGCTGCCGTACGGGCCAGTTTTTCAGCCCCCTGCTGATCTATCAGCATGGCTGCCTCCTCTACAGCCTTTATCTCCTCAGGACTTAGCTGTATGGCACCTGCATCCTTGCTCTCAGATTGTTTAAATGAAATCATTGAACCACAGGTTGCCTTACCCCGCATATTAATTGCCGATGTCAGGCGGTATCTTTCGCCCGTAAAGGCGTTAACAGCATAATTATTGTTATTATAAACAGGCTCATATAATGGAAATGCTTTAAGGACATCATCCTCTGCTGTATAGCTGTAAATCAATCTGAGTCCCAGGTTTTTGACATAAGCTGCCTCTGCCTTTTCAAGGCTTACGGCACCTTTGGATGAAGGGAATTCCAGCTCCGCAGACCAATTACGGGAGTACCCCTGCAAATCGCCAGTTTCACGGTTTATGGTAACGCTGACCCTGTTGTCATAATAGGGAACACCATTAACGACTCTATAGTAGTTAAAATAGTAGCTTGAATCCATGATGCTGTCCTGATAGTTGTCCTCATGCTTGATTTCTTTTAAAAGCCCAGGTACTATGTTCTCTATGTATGCCTCCGCCTTGGCTTTGGCCTCCTCCCTGCTCAATGAGGGAAGTTTTTTTGTCTGCTTGTAGTCATCCGGAGTGTACTTGTTATAATTCAGTATCATGCCCTTGTCATCCACAGAAGCATTGATACTGCTCATTTTTAGCTCATCGTTGCTGCTCCAGCTGAGATAATATATCTTTTGTGTTCCCGATGTGCTTATACTTGAAGTAAACTTATAGTCATCCGGAATGGAGAATTTAGTTTTTACTACCCTGATGGCATTCTCAAGTTCCTTGTCCATTTCAGCAGCAAAGCTCTGTAATGGCAATGCCAGTGTCAGTATGAAAACCAGTGTCAATAAAGCCGCTATTTTCCTTTTCACTTCTATCCACCCTTTTCTTCGATTATTGTATTGCACAAAGCTACAGTACAAAATATTAGACTGGGCAATATGGATAAGTGTTCCATGTCTAATATTTCATTTATGTTTCACTTATCGAGCAATACAAGGATGCCACCTGCCACTTCTCGTTCCTCTCCCTTATAAGACGGCCTGCTGACAAGCCTTCCTTTCACGAGCATTTCTGTCGAGGCACCGCCGTCGAGCATTGCAGCATCCACAGCGCCGCAGCTTATCAGGTAATCCGCCAGCTCCTGTCCCGTAAAGCCTATTCTGTATCCCGGCTGCCTGCCGTCCACGGTAAGCAGTATGACTGCTCCATCCTCCTTGATACCTACCGCAGTCCTCGGATCATGGTTAGTAAGAACGCCTACCCACGGGTCACTCTCCCCTACGACAGAAACACCATCCTTTACAAGCCAGCAGCCGCATTCATACGCCTGCACATTTCCGGTCATATCAGGGCTGTGGCTCACTCGCACAGCATCGCCGACCTTTATAGGCAGTTCGATGCCTGCATATTTAGCTGTATTGAAAAAAGTGACCAGCATACCGTTTTGAGGTATTTCCGCTTCCCTTTCATAGTCTGCGATCCTTGTAACGACACCGTCTTCGACGGTTACTGTGATATTCCTCCGGTCTGCCCTGTTATTTCGTCCGTATACAGGCGTGTAAATAACAGTCTGTTTTCCTGAACCAGGTAAGTTGATATTGTCGGCAATAATTTCCCCAGAGTCCTTATTGTCTACAGAGGCTACATCTCCATATAATATCAATAATTCGCTTTTTACTTCCTTAAGCTCAGCCTTCCCGTCTCTTATAATAAAAACCGGATAATTCCCCGTTGCCGCTGAGTACAGCTCACCATCGATCACAACCATTCCGGACGGCAACCCGAAATCCCTGAAAAACCCGCCATTGACTGCTGCATAGGCACCCTTCCTGCCCGCCATTTCGCTCAGCAGCTCATAACCATATATCAAGTCATGAGATAGCACAGGTTTTATTTGTACTCTGGGATCTCCCAAGCGTATCTCCAGTATATTGATCTCCTGCGCAAGCCCATTTATGGTCTCGGAACGGTGAATATAACTGACCGGATCCCCCATCTGCTCTTCAGGCTGCGGTGTTGCAGACTGCTCATCGTTAACCGGAGCCTTTTCCTGTGACATATGAGTGTTTCCAATCCCGTTCGAAAATAAAAAATGTCCTGCAAAAGCTAATGCAATGGACATTACAACGATTACAATTATTTTATTTTTGTATTTTCTATTTATCTTCTTCAACTGAAATCTCACTTTATTCTTTATTCCCGTCTGTAGCCTGAACCTGTCTGCCGTACTGTTTTGACATCTGCTTGTAAAGCGAGTCTGCCAATCCAATGCCTCCGGCATCAGACGCCTTCTCAACGAGCTCGTCATCGAGCATGGATTCGAATATATCTCTTCCGGGCTCCTCTTCCACAAGATCCGACTTCATAACAGTTGACTTCATCTGCTTATACATCATGTCCAGCATAATTGACTCAAATTCCTGGCATGCCTTTTTTAGTTCCTTGTCGTCCTTATTTTTTGCAGCAGCCTCCAGCTTCTTGGCAAAATCATCATCGGTCGATTGTGCCACTGCGCTGTTTGCATTTTTAATGACACTGCTCATAATATTGCTGTCGATCTTACCTATATCCATATCGATTAACGCCCCTTAGTAGTGTGTTATCTCCTGAGATTATTTGCAATGCCGAGCATCTCATCCGATGACTGGATCGCCTTGGAATTAAGCTCATACGCTCTTTGTGCCACAATAAGCTTTACCATTTCCTCAACAGTTTTAACATTTGATGACTCGATAAAATTCTGCATCACGAGACTGGTCTGGGTCGAATCCAGTGCAAGCGTCGGCTCACCTGCCGCCTGAGTTGCCTCGTACAGATTCCTTCCGACAGCCTCGAGACCGTTCCTGTTTTCAAAATAAACAAGTCCCATGACCTGACCTGTCGGTACAGACAAGCCCTCTTCATCAATATAAGACAGCTCTCCGTTTTGAGAAACCTTCAGGTCAGTCAGATCCACGTCAATGATCAGCGGCGTACCAGCCTCATCAAGCACCGCATAACCATCTGATGTTGTCAGCATCTTCCCAGCGTCAGTCAAGCTTATCTTAAAGCTGCCATCTCTTGTATAGTTGATATCACCGGACGGTCCCTGGATCATAAAAAACGCATCGCCATCTATATAAAAATCCAGAGGGTTCCCGGTCTCTTCCGGACTCCCTTTTTCAAAATCTCTTACCGTAGCTACTGCCATTGTACCATGTCCTACCTGCAGATTCACAGGCTTTCCGCCATCATCCAGCACACGGGCCCTGTCCATGGTTTCATACAGCAGATCCTTGAACTCAACACGTTCCTTTTTATACGAAGTCGTATTAACATTTGCAAGGTTATTCGAAATAACATCAACATTCATCTGCTGTGCCTGCATACCGGACGCAGCCGTCCAAAGTGCTCTCATCATAAAAAGATTACCTCCCGTAGTATAACTGAAAATCAGCTGTTACCTTATCTGACTGCTCCAACCTCACTGACTGCCTTTTCCAGAGTACTGTCTATTGCCTGCAATACCTTCTGGTTGGCTTCATATGAGCGCATTACTGTGATCATGTCAACCATTTCACGTACCGTATTAACATTTGAAAGCTCTGCGAAGCCCTGCTGGACAGTTCCTGAAAACTCACGTGTCTGACCACCCTCACCGGCCTGCAAAAGATTGTTCCCGTATTTTTTAAGATCGGTTGTGTCTTCAAACTCAGTGATAAGCAGCTTGTCGATCACATTGCCATCCTGGATAACCGAACCGTCATCACTGACTGTAAACGGTCCGTTTTGAAGAACGATCGGACCATTTTCTCCAAGTACTGTATATCCTTCGCTTGTTACAAGACTATTATCTATGCCCTTTGAAAAAGAGCCATCCCTTGTGTAAAAAGCCTTTATATTTCCGTCATTATCCGGCACGGCAACTGTGAAGAATGCGCTGTCGCTGTCCCTGATAGCGATATCGAGTTCATTATCGGTCTTGTTGAGCTGCCCCTGCGAGAAATATGTATAAACCGTACCTACGTCACTGCCCAATTCCATGGTTCCGATATTTCGTGTCCTACCCGAGGCGGTACTGTAATCATTTACTATTTTAGTCAATGTCGCTGGAAAGCTCTCCATAACGACTGTATCCTTTTTATAACCATTAGTACTGGCATTGGCCATATTATTTGTAATGACATCCATTTTCTTTTCCAGTGCCAGCATGCTCCAGCCTGAAGTATACAATCCACGTACCATATATGCTCCTGACGCATCGCTACCTGCATAATTTCTCTTATGCAGTCTGTCGATGACATTATTTTTACAGCGTTTCAATGAGGCTGCTTTAACCTCACTATTATTATCGGAGAAATAGTAAATCAACTTAACATAAAAAAGACCGGTCAATGTCCCGGCCTTCCATGCTCTGTATCATTTATAACACTTTGTTCAAATCTCGGCCCTGCTATTTGCTGCTGTATCTGCCTTCAGCGATAGCGCTCTGTTCTATTGACTCAATATCATTTAAGGCCTCACCTGTGCCAAGCGCAACACATGATACGGCATCATCTGCTATAATGACATTTATTCCAGTCTTCTCCTGAAGCAATTTATCCAGCCCGTAAACAAGGCTGCCTCCGCCGGTGAGCACGATGCCCCTGTCGCTGATATCGGCTGCAAGCTCGGGAGGTGTCTTCTCAAGTACTGAATGAACAGCCTCAACGATGCTTGACATTGGCTCCTCAAGTGCCTCCATCATTTCAGAAGAAGTGACAGAAATAGTTTTTGGAAGTCCGGATATAAGGTTTCTCCCTCTCACATCCATCGCTACTTCCTGGACCCTGGGATATACGGTGCCTATGTTTATCTTCAATTCTTCCGCCGTACGCTCACCGATCATTATGTTGTGCTTCTTACGCATATATCTTACTATCGCTTCGTCGAATTTGTCACCGGCAATCTTTATGGAAGCGGAAACAACTGTGCCGCCCAGTGAGATGACTGCTATATCGGTGGTACCACCGCCTATATCTACCACCATGCTGCCACAGGCCTTGGATATATCGATACCCGCTCCAATAGCTGCCGCTATAGGCTCCTCGATCAGGTATGTCTTTCTTGCTCCGGCCTGCATCGCCGCATCTATGACCGCGCGTTTCTCGACCTCGGTGACACCGCTTGGTACACATACCATTATTCTAGGCTTGAAAAGCCTGAAGACCCTGCCTCCGCAAATCTTGTTGATAAAATATTTCAGCATCCTTTCGGTGATGTCGTAATCCGATATAACGCCATCCCTCAGAGGCCTTATGGCAACTATATTGCCTGGTGTCCTGCCGAGCATCCGGCGCGCTTCTTCACCCACTGCAAGGAGCTTGTTTGTATTCTTGTCAATTGCAACTACAGAAGGTTCCCTTAAAACTATGCCTTTACCTTTAATATATACAAGCACCGATGCGGTACCGAGATCTATGCCGATATCCTGTCCCAGACTCATTCAAACACCCCTTTGTTCCTTTGCCTTTTATCCTTTAAGCAGGAGTTTCTTTAATCAAATATTTTGTAAACTTGCTAAAATAATATTATCACAATATTATAAATATGCAACAAATTGTGCAACAAATAATCGTCACCAATAGCCGGGACATACACAGCAGCATATACAAAGCCGGGACAGATCAATATCTGCTCCGGCTCCTTCTGATCGGGTGCTTTGTTTAATATCTCCCTTTATACAGCTTTTGAATTGTTCACCTGGTATTTGGCCTTTGTTGCCTCTCCTCCCCTGATATGCCTTTCAGCTTTATTTTCCTCCAGAATGACCCTCACGTTGTCAGCAAGCTCAGAGCTCACCCTTATCAGTCTTTCTGTTACATCCTTGTGTACAGTGCTTTTGCTGATACCAAATTTTTTAGCCGCAGCTCTTACTGTAGTCTTTTTATCAATAATGTAATTAGCAAGTTCTATTGCCCTCTCTTCGATATATCCCTTCAACTGTATATACCCCCTCTTCAAGTCATACTATGGAGAATGCGATAAAATCACTTGTATATGAAGGCATTGGGAGCCTCTTGTCCTTCAGGACCAAACCGGACAGTTACCTGCAGACTCGGCACTTCCTGCGCCAGCAGGCCATTTGTATGTTTTTGCGTTTCTACAGTATATATATGCCCTGTACGCTCTCTATATGAATTAAAGGCGAAAAATCAGAAAGGTGCAGACAGATAAAAACAGGGATGATACAGATCCGTTCAAATACGGAGCTGTTCTCATCCCTGTTAGCTAAAGCTGAACTGTTATAACATGTCGCTTGTTTACTTTTGGGGGAGATACTTATTCGGGTCCTGATTAATATCATCCTTCAGTACCTCAAAGTGCAGGTGAGACTGTTCAGATGACTCGTCGATAGCAGTATTTCCAATACTTCCGATGATCTCGCCCTGTTTCACCTTCTGGTTCACGATGACAGTATCATCAGCCGCAAGGTTCCTGTAAATCGTCTTCAGGCCATTTTCATGATCAATGACTACAGATATTCCATAGAACTGATCATTTTTCACATCGCAGACCACTCCATCGGCAACAGATTTTACAGGAGTCCCCCTGTCCGCCGCAATGTCTATGCCCTGATGTGAGCGCCATTCCTCAAGTGTCTTGGAATAAACCAGCTTGTCCATCGCATATTCAAGCGATATCTCACCATCGACCGGCATCAGGAAGCTTTGCTGTTTGACTGGCGTTTTGGATTTTGCAGGAGTTGCTTTCTCCGGGGTTGCATTTTCCTTAGGTTCAGTCTTCTTATCACTGTCCTTTGGTTTTGCTGCCGTATCCGTGTTAACAGATGCAGGGCTGCCAATATCCGATCCCTCTTCAGGCACCGATACCACGGGATCTCCATTTAGCTTGTCCGCCAGCTTTTCGGATTCGTTCAATGCTGCATCCTTGGCTGCAAGAGCATCTCCGGACTCATCAGAAAGATTTTCCGCTTCATAATCCGGATCCCTGGATACAGCATTACGGGTAGTGACAAAAACTAAGGTTCCGGCCACAACAGCTATACACAACAGCAGAACGATATAGAAGCCTCTCTTGTCCAGAAACTCCTTGAGCTTTTTACTTTTTTCTTCTGGAAATGATTTTTTCATATTCACATATTCCACCTCCGTATATTATTGTTGCCGTATATGGCAACTATATACATCTGAAGGTAAAATATTTGCCCTTCAATCAGCCTTCGCCATAGCCTCGTACTCAGCAATAGATATTACATCGATACCTGTATAATAATGTTGCAATATCTCGCTGTAAGTACCACCGGTCCTGGCAAGCGCATTCGCACCCCACTGGCTCATCCCGACCCCATGGCCATGTCCCGTAGTCGTGATCCTTAGTAAATCATCATCAACAAATTCAATGCTGAAGCATGCCGACCTGAGACCCATTATGGCTCTGAACTCAGTCCCGCTAATAGTAAGATTGCCGATTTTCAATGTTTTAACTCTTCCACCTGTAGTATAATCAACTATTCTTATATTATTTATCACTTCATCCCCGATGTCCTCATCAGGATAGGCTTTTAAAAGCTTTTCAACCAGTTCCTCCACACCGACTGAAACCGCGGCTATATAGCCCTTTGAAGCTTCATCCCCGGTGCTCTCGACGCTTTTGAGATATGGCACGCTTTTGCCTTCCCATACATCCTCCGAATTTTCCGTCCTTCCTGGGCTGCTTGCGTGGAATAGAGTATTTGCAACTTTGCCTTCATATACCGCTATGACTCCTTTTGTTTCGTTGACCGCTTTACTTATCCTGCTCCAGTTTCTGGATGCGAACAGTATGTTCCATTTTTTCATAGCGCTCTCCTTGCTTATCCAAGCCTGGCAATGGGTAGAATCCGTGCAGATATCGATACCATCATGAACGCCCTGTTTGGATCTGTAAGCTCCTGACATGCGACCATATGCAAAAGTCCGGGCAGCCACTGCCTGAGCCTTCAATGCTTCCAAGTCAAAGTCGGCAGGCATTTCCGCAGCAACTACGCACTTTATGTACTCCTCCAATTCAACCTTCTCCGTTATACCTGTTAAATGATTATAGACTGTTATCTCATAGACCTTAGCTGGCGTTATTCCCTGCTGCGGTTTTTGTTTTGGAGCGGGGCCGCAGCTTCTTACAATGATCATAGGAAGAAGTATGACAATAACAATCATCACTCCCGCATAGTAAATGAGCTTTTTCATCAGGACCCCCCTATAGCGGATAAACATTAACCTGTTTCGGTTAATGTATATTCACATAAAAAAAAAGTATGCGGCTGCGCGCACACTCTGTCCTGTAAAAGCAATCCCTATCCATGCTCATTTTACTCCGGTTGGCTCCTACTCCTCGTCTGATCTGCTGATCACTGCTCCCAGCTTTCTCAACTTTTCATCTATTTTGATATAACCTCTGTCAATATGTTCTATATCCAATATTTCCGTCGATCCCTCAGCGCAAAGCCCTGCGAGTATCAGTGCAGCTCCGGCTCTTAGATCCGTTGCCTTGACCTTGGCGCCGGTGAGTCTGGTACAGCCTTCTATTATGGCACTCCTACCCTCGACCTTAATATTTGCACCCATTCTTTTCAGTTCGCAAACATGCATAAAACGGTTTTCAAATATTGTCTCGATCACCATGCTGGTACCGCATGCCACACTTAGCAACGAGGTCATCTGTGACTGCATATCCGTTGGGAAACCCGGATATGGATGGGTTTTTATATCAACAGGATCGATCCTGTTTCCTTTCACCCTTATTGATGTTATTTCCTCGGAAATTTCTACCCCCGCTTCCCTGAGTTTAGCAGTTACAGGCTTAAGGTGGTCTGTGACGACATTCTCAACAATAACATCTCCTCCCGTAATTGCTGCAGCGACCATAAATGTACCTGCTTCTATGCGGTCGGGGATGATCGTGTGGCAGGCCGCCTTAAGGTCACTAACTCCCGATATCTTTATCGTATCGGTTCCAGCGCCTTTTATCTGAGCCCCCATTGATGTCAGGTATGTTGCCAGATCAACTATTTCAGGCTCTATTGCTGCATTTTCTATTACAGTATTTCCCTGTGCCAGTACGGCCGCCATCATTATGTTTTCGGTGGCACCGACACTGGGAAAATCCAGATAGACCTTCCCTCCGTTCAGCCGTCCGTTCTTTTCCGCTTCAATGTAACCATGGCCCTGTGTTATCGACGCGCCAAGGGCTGTAAAACCCTTCAGGTGGAGGTCGATCGGTCTTGAGCCGATAGCACAGCCTCCCGGAAGTGATATCCTCACATGTCCTGTCCTTGCAAGCAGCGGGCCAGCAACCAGAAAAGAAGCCCGCATCTTATTTACCAGCTCATAGGGGGCAGTTGTGTTCGATAGTGAACCGCAGCTTACTTCAAGCCTGTTCAAGTCATCTGATAAGTTGACTGAAGCGCCCAATGACTTGACCAAATCGCACATTATTTTAACATCGTTAAGATAGGGAATTTCATCAATTATACTGCTGCCATCAGCCAGCAATGATGCTGCTATGATCGGAAGCACCGAGTTCTTTGCTCCGCTGACGCGAACTTTGCCTTTTAACGGCCTGGTTTCCGAAATTATCAGTTTGGACAAGTCATTCTCCCCTTTATCATCATTTGTATTTCTATTGGGCTACCAGTCAATATTCAGTGGTTATGACCGGTGTAGCAAGCCATATGTATGTTTTACCTTCATATGAGTTATATCGGACTGCAATATTCATATTCACCTTTTTACCTTTTACACTGACAGACTCGCTAATAGAGGGCGCAAATGCTGAAACGCTTACCAGCCCGTTGTCATTCATACCTTCGACCTTGTCCGCGCCGACCCTCTTAAATGCCCTCAGGCAGATATCACCTATTTCATCCTCCCCAAGCCTTCCATCTACACTGCCTGTTAAAGAAATATTGGACTCATGCCCGATCACGTACTTTTCCAGGCTCTGTACAATGGCGTCTGTATTTGCCTGCACATGAGGATTGCTGGATGTGTCAAAAAAGCTAATGCACAAAGTGCTGTTTTTATCTGTGATCTTATTTTTCTCGCTTATAACTGATATTTGGATGGTTTTATTTTCATCTATTATGTAACTTATCTCCATGCCTTCCACGTAATCATTTTCCACTGCTTTAAAAACCGGTATATCCTTTGAATACTGACCTCCGGTCCCGGCAATTATATCTTCGATAAGGGTGCGCGCATCATTTTCATCAAAAACCTTCCTCTTCGATGTTCCCCGTACATATATCTCTGAACTGACTGCAGCGGCACCCGTCTCGGAAAAGGCTGCTTCTATGGCATCGGCGGCGTGGCTGGAAAATTTGTCTTTCTGTATCATAATAATAAATATGGAGATAACTAGAACAAAAGCGAGTATTAAAGGAAATGATTTCTTCATGGCAAGTCCCCCTTTTTCATCGGCATTTGGTGGTTTACCGTAACCTCTGCATTACGATCCCACTAAAATTATTGCCTCATAAAAGGGGGCCTATACATGAAAAATTTTTATGCCTATCACCATTACTGGATTTTAAGCATGTTTTTTGAAAATCAAAGCTCGCCTGAATACCGCAGCAATTTTTCAAGCAGCACCATGGCTTCTGCACGGGTCACAATATCCTTTGGACCGAGCGTGTCGGAGAATCTGCTAGTTATTACGCCGATCTGCTGAGCATATCTGATCCTTGGCAGCAGCGACGGACTGACCCGATTCATGTCCTTGAAAGCAGACATATAAGCCTGATCCGATACCGCCTTTTGTTTTGTTTTAAGCTCACAGATCCTCATTGCCATCGAGATCAGCTGTTCTCTGGTGCATTCGGAGGTCGCCCTCCCGGTGTCGTCGCTCTTTATGATACCGGCTTTTGCTGCCAATATCATATAGTCTGATCCATACCCGGCATCCATTACATCAAGCATCAGTTTCACACCATCGCCTAATGTAAGGTTCTTTGCGGGTTCAAATCTACTGCCGGTTACAGACTTTAGTCCATGTACTGCCGCAACATTCCCTATGGATCTGTCCGCATAGCTGTTGGAAGTATCCGTATAAAATTCGTGTCCCTGATCGGCGGCAGCCAATTTACCGGTAACTGGCATTTCAAATGTAAACTGTCCCTTATTGCTCACAGCATCAAAGTTGCTCCTCGGAGCTGCCTTCTGCCATGTTTCAGCGCCCTCCGGCAGATAGTAGCCAAATGTAGTCCCGGGTTTGTACCAGCTTGCCTTGTTATATTCATATGCGACCTTAATAGGATTCTCAAACTTCTTTATGCTAAACGGCAAACCATCGAGCAATCCTATATCGATTCTAGAAACAGGCGTTTTGAAGGTCAAATTGCCTGTATTCCCCTCAACAGTGCTTTGAGGAGTTATTTCGATTATAAAATCCGCTCCGGCTGAGACATTGCTGTAGGTTATATTTTTGCCGGTCAGGACTCCCGGCCTTATTATAAATGAATTGGCGCTTGTCTTAAGTATAAGATTTTCTCCAAGCATGCCAAGCGCGCCGAATACCTTCTGCGAGACCCTGACTGAGACTGACTTTGTACCGGAAGGCGCAGTCTTCATATCGATACAATAGTCCAGATCATTATCAGTCTGCACAGACTGTATGAACCTATCGGCATTGATCCCTGTTATTCTGATATTCCAGACTCCGTTTACAGCAGCGCTGTCCCTTATGATATAGTCTCCGCTGATGACACCCACGGTATCCGCGCTGGAATCATAGTCATCGCTTGACCGCAGTGTTCTGACAGTAACGCTTTGTGTTGGAGCCGACATTGTGTCCTTTGTCGGATCATATGCATACAATCTGGCGTAGTATCTGAAATTGGATCTGAGCTTTTCAGCCGTATACTCAGAAGCATCACTGATCTCGTATTTTGTACTTCCCGTATAATTGATATCCTCAGCTATTTCGAGAACATATTCCATGCCTTTTTGGCCGTTCCACTCATATGTAATGCTGTTTTTTGTGATCGAACCGGAAGTACCCTTTACCCCAAAGCCAAGAGGTGTATCTGGAGGTATGTCCTTGCGTGTCCTGATTATATAGGAATCACTGAAGTCGGACCGTTTCTTATCACCCGAAGCATTTGACGCTTCAGCCTGTATCCAGAAATAATAAACAGTATCCTGCTTAAGACCGTCGACCCTGTAATATGTAGCAAATTCCAGCTCATCCGGTGTGATTTCCTCTCTGTTTGTACTCTTTTCACGATCATCGGCAGTACCGTATTCAAGGTAATATACATAGTCACCTTTAAAATTCCACCCCAGATCAATATATGTGTCCCCTGCATAGTAATAATTAAATACCGGGACAGTCGGTTTCTCTACCTCTTCAGGCAGATCAGGTATCGTTGTAATTATTATTGGATCTGAAGGTCCGGAAACTAGATTCACGCTGCGTCTGGAGGCCTTTGCCCATATGATATAGGTCTTATTAGGCTCAAGGTCGCTGAGGGTAATGTCAATATTATGCTTGCGTCCATCACGCACGGCATCCACGGCATTTATATCCTCGCCGGGATCGTTTGGGACCGTCGGAAAGCCAACGACCCTGTTTGCAGGCAGATTCTCCAGGTCATTATAGTCTATATCGGGTGAGTATTCCACACAGCCTATATCGATCGTAACTCCGCTGTCATACCCCACCTTCCTGAACTTCAGCAAGTTGACCGACTCATCATCATTATTAGCATCGCTGTCATAGTTGCTTTCCAAAGCGGCAACAAAATTATCGACAGGCGGAATAAACCTGGATCCCGCAGTATTTATTTCATTAGACGTTCTGAAATACCAGGACCACCTGGCGCCATCCACAGGCACTGCATCAGGACTTGGTTTATTTGAGTATTCCTCGTACCATGAATTTTGTAATGTAACCACCGCAGTCGTACTGGTTATGCTATCCTTGCCGCTTATGTCCTTCTTTAGCCTGAAAGGAGGCGTACCGGGAACGACAGGCTGATCTATCGGCCCTGTTGCGGGGGTAATAATAACCTTCATAGCGGCATCTGACTGGAGAATAACATTTTGAAGCTCATTATCTGCGAACTCTACGTAGTCCTTTTTAGCAATAATTTTAAAATAGTAAGTGGAGTTTGGTATCAAATCATTTATCACATATTTGTAACCAAGCAGCTTTGTTCCGCTCATAACAAAATTGGTTTGATTCATTTTCACAGATGATGCTATCAATGTCGCAGATGGTGGATCATCCAGCAGATTAGGATCACTAATGAGCCATATGTCATACTCCACATCGGTGTCCACATCCCCATTACCCTTCAAAGGCATCCTCCAAAGTACCGTGGCGCTATTGGCTGTCAGTTCTCCCTTATAAGAAATAATGACCTCACCGGCATTGCGAAAATCTGCAACAAGCTCAGGGACGGCAGGAGTGGAGGGTACTTCGGATTCCTTCACATATATCCTGGGCGACTGTATCCTTATTCCCGGATATAGATCCTGACCATTCTGAGTAACCATTGCCTTTACTACGTAATAATTGTCCTCGTCTCCCTGCTGCAGCGTAAGGAAAAAAGTCGTGTCATCTGTCGATGCCATGTATTCCTCGACACTGCTGCCTGATCCGGTCCCCCTGTATATCTGATAAGTAACTTTAACGCTGCTGTCGGCTATTCCGGTGACTACCGGGCTCCATTCCAGTCTCCAGACAGTGCCCGCGTCAGTTACTGACATCTTTGTGGTTTTTGCCAGTATATAACTGCTCACAACGACCACCGGGCTGCTTTGAGATCTTTTGAGCTCAGTTTCAGTAGTATCCGGTTCTATCTTGATATAATAAACTCTGCCGGGATCCCTGACAGTATGTATATATTCCAGCTTTCCGGTCGCTTCATTGACCATTACAGGCCCGTTTTGGCTGATCTGTGACTGTCCGATATATATGGGAGGGCTGTTTGTAAATGATTTGCTCTCGGAGACAAAGAGCTTGTAGTCCATCCTCTTTCCGGAATTCCACACATCGTCCCATTCTATTTTGATTTGGTTGGGGCCATATGAATAAGCGTTTATATCAATATCGGTCATGAATTTTATTGTATTGGAGGAATTGGATTCAATGCTGGTATATGTTACGGTATCAACGGTATATGTATAGTAAGCCTTGGCATGTGCATAATACACAGTTCCTGAACTCAATTCCTTCAATCTGATCTCATTGTCAGCATCAATTCTCGCAGGTATATTGCCTTCTTTCAATATTGAAGGCCTGACTGGTTTGTAAGGTTTATTGACCTCTGTCAAATAATAGTTCATATAAATGCTTGGCGAGGGAACATCCTCGGGCCGGTCAATGCTGTCAGTTTTCAGATCGATATAGTATTTGTCGAACTCATTGTAACCTATCATAGGCTCGGGGTTGGAGCCTTCATCATTTATCGCCTCTGCTCTCAGCCTTTCGGGCGCAGGCTGGGGCGTATTGATAGCTGCAGCAGAAGACTGCTCAACGGCGCTCTGCAGCAGCAGAAGCACTGCCAATATAGCTGCCGCTGCTTTTGAAGCTTTTTTTCTGATTACTCCTTTGTCCGTTCTCATACCATGTCCCTTTCCGGTTGTTGTCCGATTAGTGCTTTCACAAATCTCCAGTCAGCCTCAGCAGTCTTGCGAAGGCTTCCGCAACCTCTGCCCGCGTCATAGTATTGCCGGGGTTGAACCTCCTATTCCCATCAAGTCTCATAACATCGATATCAACTATCATCATTACCGAAACATAATACTCATCACTTATACTGCCTTCATCTGCTATTGCTTTTTTGGCAGCAGGTCTATAGCTTGCCGTATCCACTCCCTGCTTTACGCTAAAGAGCTTGCAAAGCACTGCAGCTGTATGTTGCCTGTCCGTATTTCTCACAAGCGAATTTGGAGACAGGACTTTATCAAGCTTCAGATTCGAAAGCCTGTATCTTGCATCCAGGCCTGCATTCTCAGCCGATTTTCCTATAACCTTTTCATACAGCAGCATAACTTCCCTGCCAGTTGCTTTATTATCCGGCATGAAGCTTGTCTGTATGCCAGGGAATACATCCTCCAGGTCATATTTTACAGCAAGGCTTGTTATACTGCTCTCGGCCCAGTGCCCCTTTGCATCTCCTGTAATGCTCTTTGGTGCCAGTATCGCAAACATACCGGTCCCGGTAATGTTGAACCTTACTGTATATCCTGACGCCACTGCGCCATCGGATATCTTCTGCCAGCTTGATGTGCCATCGTATAAAGCATAAAGCACTCTGACACCCTTGCCCGGGCTAACAGTAAGGTTTGCTGCCGCCGGAGCATCGAAGGCTGATATACTCCTTACTGCGTTAACCAGTCTGGATGATTCCAGTGTATCGCTTATATATGCAGAAAGCTCTTCTTCGATCATTTCCGCCAGACTCCGTGTGTACTGATCGATCAATTCGGAGGAGCCTGTTCCGCTTCCGACATAAGTATTCTGGAGTATATTGAGCATTCTGCTGACCAACCCGGCATTCTCATCATACAGCTTGTCATGGAACATTCCCGCCATGTCGCCGTATGCCACCGAGAAGCCCTGCGCCTGCATTTCAACATCATTGATCTCTGAAACCGGCAGCTGGTTAGCGGGAAATGCCGGATATGTGCCAACTCCACGTTTCATATCCAGTTTCACATAAATGTCCTTAACTTCCTTCCTGCCCAGTATATCCTTGATACTATCATTAAAAGTTGCGTCGAGCGTTCCCGGCTTAAGCAGCAGCTCAGTCCCATTTGTCCTTATGACAAGGCTCTTGTTCAGCGTTCTCATTGTATTGACTACGTTTATCGGCATATATATCTCATCTTTGTTGATGTTGACCGATATACCCGTCAGATCGATGACAAATGCATCATCAGAGGAGTTTTTCAATGCATCGGCAACCCTGTCACCCTTGAGGAGGATCGTGGTGACATGGTTAGTGTCCATGTCAACTCTCCAGTAATAACCCTTCTCAAGCTCCTTCATCCTGTCGAGAAAGACAGCCTTTTGCTGCTCTTCCCTGTCCCTGTTGTCATAATCATCCTGATTGAACTCTGTCCTGGAGCTTACAGGGCCAATATATCTGGAATATGATATAAGGTCTGCCTCTACAGGATCGACTTTTACAGCTCGAATTTTTATCAGGTATTTTACATTCGAGCGCAGCGGCTGCTTTGTCACAATACCGCCCGGCAGTGTCACATTTACGGTCTTTATCCTGGCATAGTAACAAAGAGAATCTGTTCTAATAGATTTCGCCGTTTCATCAGTATAATATGGCATTATTGAACCATTCTTGTCGATATACTGTTCAAGATCGCCAGATGTGAGTATCGTATATTCTGAAGAACCCTCTTCCATTACGGTTATCTCATATCGGGCATAGTTATCGATCGATTTGCCTATCCACTTTATCTCCACCTGATGGAAACCGTCCCTGGTCATCATGCCTGCTTTTTCAAACACCGTTGTATCATTGCCTTTTGCCACCCTGACGTCATAAGGAGTCCCCTGCTTAAGTCCTGTAACCCTGCCATAATATGTCCTTGCGTCAGAGTCTTTTATGACCGTGGACTGTGCTCTTGTCATCAGCCTGTAGGCAGAGTCGGATGGGCCCTTTATATATATCCTGAAGTCATCTGCCGTCAGCCCCGCTGTATTGTCGCTCCACCAAAAGCCCAGTTCGGGGACCTGGATCACCTCCAGCGAAGATGGCGGATCGATAAGAGAAGTAGTAACAGGAATCGAGACCCAAACACTTTCAGAGCCCACCGCAGTCACATTGCCTTCCTCGCCCCTGTCAGCCCTGATGGCCTTTAGGCTGAAATAGTACAGCTTGTTTGGGAACATAGCTCTGTCGATAGTAAACGTACAAATGCCATCCACACAGGTGAACTTTCCGTCATGATTATTACTGCCTGCCGGATCAAGGTAAATGACACTTGTATTGGGATCGCCTATTTTAAGACTGCCGTATTCCCTAAGAAGTCCGGTATATTCAGGATCGTTTTCATATTCTGTGACACCGGCAGCAGGATTTACCTTATCGGTCGTCCTGATCAATTGGTAAATTACATCCTTCTCTTGCTGCAACCAGCTGAAAGTCACACTGCTGCCTGACACAAGCTGATTACCGGCACTATTCCGCGCCACTCCAAAGTCCGTAGGAGCCAAAGGCTTCCGCTGGCTGTCATCCGGCGCAGCTACGCCAAGCAGGATGGTCGTTACCGGAAGGATGGCTGTATTCATTAATGATGTTTTAGTTTCAACAGGCTGTCCGTCGGATTTTCTGCTAACGACCAGCCTTGTCTTTATATAAAAATAGTATGTCGTATTTGGCAACAGCTCCGACCCGAAAGTCGTTCGGGGGTTTCTATCGCCCTCCTCCAGAAGGCCACAGCCAATAAGCCTTTGCGTATTGGCATCAGTGAATTGGCTTATCCTGGCTATTACCGAGGTGCTTTGCAGGTCATCGGCTCCTGTAAAGCCGACATCTCCGCCAAGGTCCTGTGTTGTGCCTACCGGTATGAACGCTGTATTTGTCCTTGAATTCATGTAAATATCATAGTAAATATCATAATCATATACCAACTCATTATAATTGGTAGTATAGTTCTTCCAATCCAGATTTGATACCTTGTCGAATCTCAGATCGATATAGTTGACATCCTTTCCTCCGTAAGTAAGCTTGGAGTTGTCCTCAAGCTCAAAACTCATTGGAAGCGGCACATCCAGTTCAACTCCGTTGAGCGTCGTAAAGCTTGTAATAACCGATCTGTCCGACATCGTTCCGGAGCTGGCAGCTTCCGCATCAGCTGCGCTTTCTGCAACCGTAGTATACATCTGCATATAATAAACGGTATTAGGTATCAGAAAACCCGGGTATGTTTCATCACCTGCTGCCCGTGCTATTGTACCCGAGGTTTCCGTAAGCGTATCGTCGTTTACATCATCCCACGTGAAGAGATCAAAACCATCCAGCGTATATTCGAGCCTGCTGCCCGTATCCCGTATATCCGGTGATAAGGCGCTTATGTATTTGACCATGCGGTATTTAACGTCATAGCCCGTCTCTTCGCCCCATAGCTTTCCATTTACATAGATAGGCGCTTTTGACGGCAGGTCAGATTGATTGGTACTGATCAGGAAGTGAAAATAAAGGTCGTTCTTTATGTTGTCCCAATTAAGCGGTTTTTCCCACGAAAACGTTATGTCTGACGATTTAACAGCAATGTCATCGTTCTGTGGATTTACCGGGTCGTCTACAGCGGGCGAATCCACCGTGCCTATATGCAGTTCTCTGTTCGTTGCACTGATACCCATTGGAAGCGGAGGCCTGCTCGTATCAATCGTCAATACATAAGGCATCGCAAGTGATTCCAGCCTGTCCACCGGATTTTCAGACTTTACAACTATTTTATAATAGATTACATTGTTTGGGTTGACACCTGCTATTACAGTAACAGCATAATCGCCGTTAAAATAGGAATCATCCATTGTCTTCTTAATTACCCAGTCGCCCTGCACTGAAGGATCATCAGAAGCCTGTACTTCGTAATACAGTCTTGGAAGGTCAAGGCTGCCCTGATTGATCTTATATATTTTTACATATATATTATTTGCGCTGTCCTTTGTCAGCTGAAAGCGTATCGGAGTATTAACATATGATCTTTCACCAGAAAGCAAGCTGCCGTTCATATTTTCGGGAGCTCCCACGGTAATGGCGGATCCTGCTTCTATAGCACCACCAGACTTCTTATATACCGGTTTTATGTTCATATAATAGACAGTGCCCGGCAGGATCTCTTTATCAGGCAAAATTTCATCATCTTCGTCGTCGGACGGCATCTCAGCTGAATCATCAGCCCTTCCTTCAAGTTCAAAGCTTCTGAGGCCCTGCGTATCAGGACCTGAAACAATAGCGCTTGTGCCGGCCGTTTCTGATATATATGCCTTATATGCAACTTCGGAAGTTTGGTCAATGAGCACTGCCGACTGTGTTGAGCCTCCATTGAGCAGGCTTAGTTTACTGGATATGTTGATCCTGAAATTCAATGTACTAAAATCGCGTATTACGTCTGTGTATATATCGTTTAATGCATTCTCCATAAATTGCTTGACATTGTCCGCGGAAGCATCTGCAAATGCATTATTGGCAATGTTGGTATCCTCATATTCTTCAGATGTGACATGACTCGGATAATCCGGATCGAAAAAAGCCTTCGGCATCTTCCAGCTCAGCTTTAGCTTAGGCTTGCTGCCACTCTCACGGCCGCCGCCCGGAACAGTTATGACCTCTTGCGTAGGCGCAGATGCGGTGAAAGTTATGGAAGGCAGGAAAAACAAAAGCCCTTCTCCGATAGGATCGCCTGTAGGATTGTTATCAACATCCAATGCCCCATAAAAAACAACATTAATATCATATATGTAGTCGGACTTCAGCCCTGTGATCTGCGCCGTCGACTTGCCAACAACGGTTATAGGCGCTGCTTCCAAAGCCAGGTTGTTATTGTCAGGCACATGATACCTGATTATTGCCCCCTGTGTACCCGCCGGCTGGTTCCACCTTATGGTCAAAGCACCGTTTTCATAGCTGACCACTGATACTGTGACAGGCACCGCAGCCGCATACGATACCATGGAAAGTCCTGAAAAAATTGTATAAATAAATGCTGCGGCAACAACCAAAGCAATATACTTTTTTGAGCGTTTCATATAGCTGCAGACCTCCGATTAGATAGCCTCATGTTTTAACGAGGCTCACCGGAACGATATAGAGCCTCGTATTATTTATCGGCACCAAAGCGGCTTGGATTAACGCCGTTTGGAGGTGTAATCGGGGTAAATGGTCAAATGTAATTAAAGTGTAATGTTCACTTATGATCTACAGGAGCATCATGCTGACGCCCCCTGCTGACAAGGATCTGATTTCGGCCATTCTTAAATGACTTTTTCACATCATAGCCGCGCATGACAAGAGTATCATATATTTCATCCGTCTGCTCAAAGTAATTGTTCCCAATGTCCAGTACAAGCGTCTCTCCTGGCTTGAGCTCCCTTGAGATGTCGCTGAGCGTCGTGTCGATCTGCAGGCTTTCCGCATTGATGATCCTGCTATCAAGCTGCTTATCATACATCTGATAGCTATTATTTCCGTCAAATCCGTTTCTCTCATTTCTTGTAAAGCTCTTGTCATTGGAATGATACATATGATCTAACCTCCCTATATGATAACAATATCTGAGCATTTTCTGTGGATCACTTATATGATATAGTATTGACATGAATCACTTATTTTATCATTTATGGGGCGATCAGAATGGCAGATAGAAAGAATCTGGTTTTAATAGGAATGCCGGGAGCGGGTAAGAGCACCATTGGTGTTTTGCTGGCAAAAGTCCTGAATATGCCATATATTGACACAGATCTGCTGATACAGCGGCAGGAAAACAGCTTTCTGCAAGAGTTGATAGAAAAAAGAGGCATTGATGGTTTCATTAAAATAGAAGAGAAGATCATAATTGAGCTGGATCTAAGAAATCACATCATCGCTACCGGTGGGAGCGTGGTTTATAGCAAAGCTTCCATGGATCATCTAAAGTCCAACGGAGTTCTTTTCTTCCTGAATACAAAGATATATCAGCTTGAGCGCAGGCTCAAGAACACACAGGCCCGAGGTATCGCAATGCAGCCGGGACAATCGATAGCAGCCCTCTATGATGAAAGGATGCCTCTGTATAAAAAATACGCTGATGTCGAAATCGACTGTTCAAAAAAACATATAGAAATCATAGTATCAGAAATAAAAGAAAAATATTTAAATATATGTATAAAGAAAGACTAAAGGGGTCAATAATAATTGTGACCTCACAAAATACATTTTGACCCCCTTTACATGGTTAGTCGCCAGACTAACCAACTTTTTTGCCTTTTTATTCTTTACATCAATTCTGTTACCAACTGCCTGAGCCGGCCTTTCCCTTCCCCCTGGAAAAAATTATCAGCCCCCCCACCAGCATGACTAACGGTATAATGATTCCCAAATCAAAAATGCCAAGTATGAATTTGAAGAATATTACAATGAAGCAAGCTGCTGCGATACCGCCGATAATGCTGATCGCCGTCAGAAGTCCTCTTGGTCTGCCAATGTGCATGTAAAGCTGGAATAGACCGATTGCTACACCAAGCAGATAAACCGGCCAGGTGACAGCTGCAAACCTCCAGTTTGTTGCTACCTCAAAGAAAAACAGCAGGCTGTAAGTGGTCAGGATACCTCCCGGCACAAGAAGACCAGGTGCTTTCAGAGAAATATAGTATGCGAGTTCAAACCCAGCCCCCAGCAGGAATACTATTATTGGCCAGAAATCTCCCGCGTCAAGAGAGAACAAGGGCCTGTCAAAAAGAAAGCGGGCTGCCAGGAGCAATCCTGCTACAATTATAAGCAGTCCTCCGATAGATGAATTATTCCTTCTCATATAATTTACCTCCAGTATATTGGTTTTAATTTTCTAATAAATGATACTAAATGCTGGTATATATGTCTGATAATTTTTGAGAACAAAAAAATATCCTCAGAACACCCGTTTTGTGGAAATGTCCCTGTGGATAATGTTGATAAGTCTGTGTATAACCCTATTTATTTGGCTATTTTGGTGTGGATAACGCCGCTTTACACAAGATACTATAGTATCTTGTAGACATTCTCCTGCGGTATGGGTTTTGAAAAGTAATATCCCTGTATCATATCACACTTGTGCTTTGCCAGGTATTCATACTGTTCCTTCTTTTCGACACCTTCAGCTACTACGCAAAGATTTCTTTTATGCCCTATATGTATTATGGATTCAATCATGCTATTATCATTGTCTGGTATATCATCAACGAAGCATTTGTCTATCTTAAGCGTATTGACCGGTAATTGCTTGAGGTAGCTCAGTGATGAGAAGCCTTTTCCAAAATCGTCTATTGAGAACCTGACTCCGATGCTCCTGAGTTCATGTAGCTTTTTCAGATTCAAATCAACAGTCTCGACTAGCTTGGACTCAGTTATTTCCAATTCGAGCAGAGACGGCTTAAGCTGAGTTTTTGCAAGGGTGTCCCCGACCATACTCACAAAATCGGTCTGCATTAGCTGTACTACCGATATATTTACAGATATACCAAACTCCTTATTTGTACGGTTGTTGAGATCTACAATAAATTCACAGGCCGTTTTCAGAGCCCACTTCCCTATCTGTACTATCAGCCCCGTCTCCTCTGCAACACTGATAAATTTCAAAGGCTGAATAATGCCACGTTCGGGATGCGTCCATCTAAGAAGCGCCTCGAAGCTTACGATATTCCCCGTAGCGAGATCGACCTGCGGCTGATAATATAAGATTAACTCATCGTTCTCTATTGCGCGCCTCAGACCATTCTCCATCTCGATCCTTTCGGTAAACTCGTCATTCATTTCCTGTCTGAACATGATATATGTATTCTTGCCCTCTTTTTTTGCCTGGTACATCGCAACATCAGAGCTTTTCATCATATCCTCGATAGAGTAAGCGTGATCAGGATAAATACATACTCCGCAGCTTGCTGATACATGAAAATGATTTCGCATTACATTGAACGGCTCTTCGAATACTTTCATGGCATTTGCGACCTTAACATCCAATTCCTCGTGCGAGCAAATGCTCTTGATGAATACAACAAACTCATCACCCTCAAACCTTGCAACCATTTCGTTATCGGTGAAGCTGTCCCTTAACCGCCGTCCTATTTCCACCAGCAGCATATCTCCCATGGAATGACTGAAAAAGTCATTGATGTATTTGAAGTTGTCCAGATCAAGGTACAGCAGCGCGCATTTATCAGACTCTTTGAATCCTGAAATCACTTTTTCGACCTCATTGAATAGTGCTGCTCTGTTTGGCAGAGCAGTCAGTTGATCCTTATATGCCAACTGCCTGATCGTTTCCTCTGTAGTAGCCAGCTCGTCATAAACTATTGTAAGCTCTTCAAAACTGTCCTGAAGTATATTTTCCTGTACAACTCTTTGTGTTATATCAACTCCAAGTATCTCAATGATACTATCCTTATCTTTATCCTCAACAGCGTTGCAGTAAATATGGATCGTCTTGCTGTCTCCCCGGCTGAGGGCAAGTTCAAAGCTTGCGTTGCTTTCATGGTTATGTACCTTTTCAATGGAATCGCTTAAAATCTCTTTATCCTGTTCTGATAACAAATCAAACAAATTCTGTATTTTGCCTGTCCCATATTTATCAAAATATAAAAGTAAATCCTCTGCATATCTGTTTGATGTCAAGATGGTCCCGTCCTTTTTTACAGATAAAGCGATAAGGTTTGTGAAATCCGCTACCCTGTATGAATTGACCTGCTGTCTCAGTAAATCGAGCTCCAGTATTCTCGAGCGTGACATGATAAGCGCTATAATGACAGATGCAGCAATAATAAGTATAAAAAGTATAATAAAGGCGATATTCAGTTTGCTGAAAATTTCACTCTTAGGAGCTGTAACCGCAATTGACCATTTGGTATTTTCAATAGGGCAAAAGCCCATATACCTTTTCTCGCCATTATAAACATATTCGCCTGTGCCGCTTTCGCCCGAAACCATTCTTTGTTCAAGTTCAGCCAGCTTGCCTAGTTCACGCAGCTTTACGGCACTCATAATGTCATTGCCTACGCTATATACAAGCTGTCTGTTCTCATGCGCTATAATGTTTCCTTCATTATTGATAATAAAGGTGTACCCGCCGTCGCTCAGCTTAATTTTATCAGTAATGGTGCTGATCTCATTAGCATCATAAGTTACGTAAAGAACTCCTGATACTTTTCCTCCATTATATAATGGAACAGCAAAAATAATTACCATCGATCCATCGACACGGCTTTTCAATGGATCCGAGACATTCGATTTCCCACTCATGGCAATTTGGTAGTATTCCCTGTCCGCAATATTGATTCTGCACCCATCTGTAGATATGGCATTTCCTTCTGTATCGGCAATGTTCATTCTCCTGTACCTGTCAAGGTGCATCTGCTTACTGAGTTCATAAAGACGTTGTTCTATCGGAAGGCTTGTGTTACTGATAATACTGTTGGCAGCAATCGACTCGGTCTCAGAAAGGTGTCCATTCACATAAGCGCTGACAGTTGTTGCCCCTTGATTAGCAAACCTTATAAGTGAATTCTGCATATCAAATACCAGTATCCTGGTGACAACATAATAAAGCAAAAGCCCTGTTATCAAAGCAACTGCTAAAATCTGGATCGTTTTATTAAATACAAAACTTCTTAACCGCGCTTTCAGAATACCACCCTCACAAAAAATCTTACAACAATATTATAGAATAATTATTGATTAATGGAAATCTTAAAATAGAAGCAATTTGCTCTGATCCTTTATGGCTGAACAAATTGCTTCTATCAAGAAAATAAGATGTTTGCCACGCAAGCCTCTCAGCCCTTGAGCTCCTTCATACAAGCAGAGCAAATGTTCTTGCCCTTATAGTTAATGACGTCCTTGGCATCACCACAGAATATGCATGCCGGTTCATATTTCTTTAAAATAATATTAGCTCCATCAATAAAAATCTCAAGTGCATCTTTCTCAGCAATGTCCAAAGTCCTTCTCAGCTCGATTGGTAACACAACTCTCCCCAATTCGTCAACTTTTCTTACTATACCGGTGGACTTCATAGCTTCACCCCCTTTCAAATTACATATGTTGCTGCATTTGTTAGCATCTATGTTTTAGATTCCAAATCGTTGAGCACCTTTCTTACGACCCCCGGCAAATCAGTGATCCTGTCTTTGGGAAGATAGTAATCACAGCCTTTCTCGAAGGCTTCCTCAAGTTCAGTCTGGCTCACGTCTTCAGAAACTATAACAAACGGTATCTTTCTGCTTATATTGTTTTTTATCTCAAGTGCCCCTAAAGCGCTAAATCCCGGCATAATATTATCACTAAGGATAATATCGCACATCTCTTCCTTTAGTACTTTTTGTAATGCCAGTCTGGATGAAACTATTCTGCTCTTAATGTTAAGTCCGCTTCTCTTCAGTATCCTCACAGCAAGATCCGCAAAAAATTGTGAATCTTCCACAACGATAACAGAAATCATAGCACTGTTGTCCATACTCATCCACCATTCTTGAATAAGCTCCTTAAAAAACAAGGTACCATAAGTTTTGCTATAATCATGATACCTTGTAAAAATATATAATTTAATGAATTATTTCTTGTAATTACCCTGAATTATGTCAGTTTTTAACTAATCAGACGTAGTATTCCTATATTCACTCGGATTTATGCCCGTCAGCTTCTTAAACAACCTGCTGAAATACTCTGTATCCCGGTAGCCAAGCTGCAAGGCTATCTCATATGTCTTTAGCGTGCCTTGTGAAAGCAGCCGCGCAGCCCTGACCATTTTTACCCTTGTTATATAATCTATCAAAAGCTCGCCTGTTCTTTGCCTGAATACCTCGCTTATATATTTGCGGTTCATATAAAGATACTGCGCTATTCCCTCTATAGAAACTTCATTATCAACATTCTCAAGAACATATCGGGATATCCTGTGCTCCATCTGGCCTTCATTACCATATTCAAGCCTGCAGATATCTTCCGCAAGAGCTATGACAGCATTTCTGAAGCCTTCCAGTGCCGACTGTATTTCACCCATTCCTACAAAATCCAGCCCTTTATATTTATTACAGTCAATAAAGGCACACATCCATGGAAAATGCGCTTTTGATTGAGTAATCAGTTCAGCCATTGATTTTTTCAAAGCTGTCCCTATTTTTATGATGTCATCCCCGAAAAATGCCGAGACAGAATCTATGAGTCTGTCCAAGGAAACCATTATATCCGGCTGTTTTTCTTTTACTTCATCAATTAAAAGCTCCAGTTCTGTCGATGGAAATGTTTCACCAATTTTTCCCTCCAGCCTTTTCTCCAAACTTTTTACAAGCTCATTCTCCCTTTTTTTCTTAACCAGGAATTGCTCTACCCTATTTAGCATATCATGTACTTTATCGTAATCGGGCGGTTTACCCAGATAGTCGAACGCTCCATGCAGGATTCCCTGCTTTGCATATGAAAAATCCTCATAATCGCTTAATAAAACGATGCATGGACAAAGCCCATTTTCTGCAGTTTCCTTCAGTAATTCTATCCCGTCGATTTTAGGCATTTTTATATCAGTTATAAGCAGATCGAAATCGCCTTGTCTTAGTATGTTCAGAGCTTCCTGACCATTTTGCGCTTCTGCTGCTATAGAAAAATTTGTCTCGCCATTCCACAGATTAAGCCTTTTGACCTGCCTACGGCTTATTTCCATATCATCTACAAGCAATACCCTAAACAAACTTCCACCCCAATCACTTTGCCATTATTAGTAGCTTCACTAATATATTACCATATTATATGACAGAATAACACAAATAACCGAAAAACCGTTTATTGATTGACATTCGAGATATTTGAGCATTTTGCAATTTTACGCATATTAATCCTTCAATTTTTTTCTTGACAAATCAGCATATATGAGATTATATTATTATGGTGTTAGCAGTTTTTACATATGTTCAAGGGTTTATTTCCAAACAGGGTTTTGGTAAAAATGCATAATGGATTTTGAAGGAATATAGTCGCAAAAAATGCATAAGTGAAGTTTATACTAATTCATCTGTTAAACAGGAATAATACCTATAAACGTGATTCCAATCAATCTATAAGAAATAAGAAACATTTTCGGAGGTGTATCATGAAGTTATTAGCTAACGTAATGGAACAGGTAATCAAAAGAAACCCTAATGAGCCCGAATTTCACCAGGCCGTAAGAGAAGTGCTCGAATCCTTGGAGCCCGTAGCGGAAAAACATCCTGAGTGGCTCAAAGCCGGTATATTCGACAGGATAGTCGAGCCTGAAAGACAGATCATTTTCAGGGTGCCATGGGTAGATGACAATGGCAAGGTTCAGGTCAACAGAGGCTTCAGGATCCAGTTCAACAGCGCCATTGGACCATATAAGGGAGGAATCAGGCTTCATCCCTCAGTTTATTCAGGTATAATCAAATTCCTCGGTTTCGAACAGATTCTCAAGAACTCCCTGACAAGTCTTCCTATGGGCGGAGCAAAGGGCGGCAGTGATTTCGATCCCAAGGGCAAATCGGACGGAGAGGTTATGCGTTTCTGCCAGAGCTTCATGTTTGAGCTCGCAAGGCATATTGGTCCCGACACCGACGTACCGGCTGGCGATATAGGCACCGGCGGACGTGAAATCGGATATATGTACGGCATGTACAAGAAGATGAGAAATGAATTCACTGGCGTACTTACAGGAAAAGGCCTTACCTGGGGCGGAAGCCTTGCAAGAACAGAAGCTACAGGTTATGGCCTGTGCTACTTCATGGATGAAGCAATGCAGAGCATAAAGGGCAAATCCTTTAAAGGAGCTACTGTTGTTGTTTCCGGATCAGGTAATGTTGCTATATACGCAACCCAAAAGGTTCATCAGCTGGGCGGCAAGGTAGTCGCAGTCAGCGATTCCAACGGTTATGTCTATGATCCCGATGGAATCAATGTTGCAACCGTTCAGAAGATCAAAGAAGTTGAGAGAAAGAGAATCAGCGAATACGTTAAATATCATCCGAATGCAAAATACACCGAAGGCTGCTCCGGCATCTGGTCCATCAAATGCGACATCGCTCTTCCCTGCGCAACACAGAACGAGATCAACGAAGGATCCGCAAAGCTGCTCGTTGCTAATGGCTGCTGGGCAGTAGGCGAAGGTGCAAACATGCCTTCCACTCCTGAAGCAATCGAAGTATTCCTGAAGGCCGGCATCGTATTCGGACCTGCAAAGGCTGCAAACGCAGGCGGCGTTGCTACCTCCGGTCTCGAAATGTGCCAGAACAGCATGAGATATTCCTGGACCTTCGAAGAGGTTGACGCAAAACTTAAGACTATCATGATCAATATATACAAAAACGCAAGTGCTGCAGCTAAAGCTTACGGATTTGGCGATAACCTGGTAGCAGGCGCTAATATAGCAGGTTTTGAGAAAGTAGCAACTGCAATGTATGCACAGGGTATTACTTACTAAGATATAATGACAATTATCTGCAAGTAACCTTTGCAATAAGTAATTTGCAAGCTATTATGAAGCCCGGCCAGTTTTATCTGACCGGGCTTTTATAACGCATTCTGTTCTTCTCTGTCATGCAAGTTTCAATGAGGCCGCTCACAAACTACGTATGCTGCTTCACTCGTTATAATAGCTTTACTTGTGAAATGTCTCACTGACTTTTAAAAGCCACTCGCTTATTGGTATTTTTTGAGGGCATTTTTCCTCACATGCCCTGCACTGTACACACTGTTCCGCATGGTTGGCAGCGTCGAAGAAATTGTTGTAAACCGTTGTTGCTCCGTCAATATCTTCGTGTATCACACTATCATTATAAATAGAAAAATTTCTAGGTATATCAACGTTATTCGGGCATGGCATGCAATAACGGCAGCCTGTGCACGGTATGGCAGCCCTCTGGTTGTACCTTTCTCGTACACGTTCTATTATGTCAAGGTCACCCTGACTAAATTTCCCGATCCCCGACCTGTCTGCTGATTCCAGGTTTTCTTTAACCTGCTGCATGGTACTCATACCGCTAAGCACAACTGAAACCTCAGGCTGGTCCCAAAGCCATTCAAAGCCCCAGCCCGCTGGTGATCTGCCTATTTCTGCTTCATCAAGTATCGCCCTGATATCCTTCGGCGGGTTAGCAAGCCTTCCCCCAAGCAAAGGCTCCATAATGACAACTCCCAGACCTTTTGAGGCAGCATATTTAAGACCCTTCACCCCTGCCTGGTTCTCAATATCCATATAGTTGTACTGTATCTGGCAGAAATCCCATTTGTCATAACCATCTACTATTTCCCTGAATATATCTTCACTATCGTGGAAGGAAAATCCCAGATACTTGATTTTTCCGGCTTTTTTTGCTGCTTCCGCACGTTCGAGAACATTGTATTTGAGAATTATATTCCTCCACGAATCCCTGTGCAGCGAATGCAGAAGATAGAAATCCAAATACCCGGTTTGCAGCTTGTCCAGCTGTTCATCCAGCAGTCTGTCGAAATCCTCGGGCTTCTTGATGTCCCATACAGGGGATTTTGTAGCCAGCATCGTTTTATCTCTATACCCATCCTTCAGTGCTTTTCCGACAAGGATCTCGCTTTCGCCTCCATGATAGACGTATGCAGTATCAACATAGTTGACGCCGTTGTCTATAGCATGCCGGATCATTTTAATAGCTTCGTCTTCATCAATATTTCTGTCGAGTCTGCCACCGGAACCCTTGATCTCCCTGGTCGGCAGCCTCATTGCCCCAAAGCCCATAGCCGATACCTTGACATCCAACTTTCCAAAGCTCCTGTACTGCATATATGCGCCCTCCTGTATCTCTAATTATTCGTCATTGGAAATGTACTTGTATATTAAAGTATTTTACTATTAGTAACGAGTATAGCACAACCTTTTTTGTTCCATTTCTCCTAAGCTGCTATCTTAAAACACATTCAGGCAAACAAGCATAAACATGGGCCCCTGTTACCAGAGGTCCATGCCACAATCAATGCCCTGTTCCTTATCACCTATCCATGCCTGTATAAACAAGAATAGCATCTCTCAGGAATTCTGCCGTACCTGGACACACACTGTCATAATGCGCCTTGAATCTTTCATCATATACATACATCTGAGCAACACCGGCATGAGCTTCCTTTGTGTATGAATCCCAAAAGTAACACAGCCACCTTCTGTGCAGGTCTGCAGCCTTCTGTGCCAGCTCTCCGGCAGGATCACCAGTTTTGCATGCAGCATCCAATGTTTCCATCAGCTCTGCGCTCAGCTTCTCCGTTTGAGCATACTGTTCCTCTGTCATACCCATGACCTTTCTGTTTGATTTATCGATCTGTTCGTCTCCATATTTCGCACGGATCTCTTCACCATAATTTTTTTCATTGTCCTCGATAAGTTTCTTTTTAAAACCTTCGAATTTTTCCTTATCAGCCATAATAACTCTCCCTTCATGTGACGCTATCGTCCTGTCAATATTTGCGATCAGCCTTTCAAGCTGCCTCTTCCTTGCCAGGAGCTTTCCCCGGTGCTCCTCAAGCGCCATTACGCTGTTGAATGACGGTGAAGACAGTATTTTTGCTATATCATCAAGCCCCATGTCGAGTTCTCTGTAAAATAATATCAACTGCAACCTGTCGACTTCAGCCTTCCCATATATCCGGTATCCTGATGAATTGATCCTTGCCGGCTTGAGGATCCCGATCTCATCATAATACCTCAGCGTTCTGGTGCTTACGCCTGCCATTCTTCCAAGCTTTTGTACCGTATACTCCATATACTCCCTCCTGACAATAACAGTGTATACCCTCACGTAACGTCAATGTCAATAATAATTTTTTATGCTTTTATCTAGGCTGAAAGGCAAAATGCTACCTACCACCTACAGAGGCAGGGGAGATCCATCGTCTTTCATAATCCTTGCTACATTTTTCAACTTTTGGGGCATTATATTATTAGTAACTAATTAGAAATGGATTCTCATCTACAATAATGTTCCAAAGTTCGGGATTATGTCACCAAGTTCAGGATTTTTTAATATGTACTGTGCCCAAAAATTGTATTTCTTAACACTTAACTTTGTAAGTGCATCGAACTTAGGCTTGCACACATCATTTACATCGCCATAATGTTTTTATGGTATAATATCAAATCATGAAATATTTCGCGTGCGCGCGGGTCAAAGGATGAAAAATGGAACATCTGCTGCCGACACTTGCTATCATATGCCCATTGATTTTTCTGGCTGGCTTCATCGATTCCATTGCAGGAGGCGGGGGCCTGATTTCCCTTCCGGCTTACCTGCTTACCGGTCTGCCTGCGCACCAGGCCCTTGCGACAAACAAATTCTCCTCTTCTTTTGGTACCCTGTTTGCGACCATACGGTTTATCAAAGGCGGAAAGGTCCATATAAAATCTTCCTTGGCGGCAGTCGCGGGCGCCCTTCCCGGTTCCTTCCTTGGAGCCCGGCTCGCTTTATCACTTGATGAGAAATATCTGAAATACCTGCTGATAGCTGTTATTCCGGTCATTGCAGCGGTAATCCTGATTAAAAAGGATTTTGGCCTGCAAAACATTTCCGCTTATCTCACCAATAAAAAAATGTCGGCCATTTCTTTTCTTGCAGGCCTTTTAATTGGCACCTATGACGGCTTCTTCGGCCCCGGAACAGGAACCTTCCTGATACTTGTTATGACCGGTCTGATCGGCTTTGATCTGACAACCTCCTCAGGCAACGCAAAAGTAGTCAATCTGGCTTCTAATATCTCGGCGGTAACCGCCTTTATCATCAGTGGCAAGGTTTTATACATAATTGGTATTCCTGCGGCATTTTTCGGAATACTCGGAGGCTGGATCGGCTCAGGCCTGGCAGTAAGAAAAGGAGCTAAGGCTATTAAGCCGGTTTTCATGCTTGTACTAGCCATTTTATTAATTAAAATAATTATTGATCTGTTCTAGCGCCTGTATAATGTGACACAATCCCGCATCACCCAATTATTTCCAATCCACCAACATGCTCTCATTCTCAGCAGGACACTTGTAAGTAAGTGCCCACCGATTGGAAGCTTCCCTTATCCTTGAGGTAACAGTCAAAGAACTCAAGTATGATCCTGTTCATCGTCTCGATAACCTCATAGCGGTCTGCTATCTGTTCGCCGCCATTTTTCTTCGTCGTACCATTAATCATATTTACCAGGAAGGGCGAGAAAAGGGGCAGATCAGTCACACTCATATGGTTAGTGCCCGCAAAATAAACCTCAAATGCTTCCGGTGCATTCTCAAAGACTTGTTTCTCCGCAATAACAACATTTGAACCCGCTGTAGCAGCAATCGAATCTTTCATAGCCTCTTTCATTGCATCGGTGAAAATACCGAGGATCGGCAAGGGATATACTTCAGTATTGGCAACGGGCATCCCATCTCTGAAGCTTGTATATTCACCAAGCAAACCGCCGTCAATATCAATAACCGCATCAACGTCGCTGCGATCCCTGCCAAGCTGAGCGCTGGCCGCGCCTCCCAACGAGTGACCCATCAGTCCGATCCTGCCGGTATCGACCAGCCCGAATACCACCTCATTGCCCGCTTCTACGGAATTTCCAGATGTACCATCACTGCTGCCACTGGCTACTTCCATTACCGGCTCTGCTGTTTCAGGCCCTGCAGTCACTTTTTCAGTTTCTGCCGCCTTTTTCAGAATCGTATCTAAAACAAAGTTCAAATCATCTGTTCGAGTCTTCATCCACTTTTGCTCAAGCGCAAAGATCTCCTCTTCGCTATAAGCACCATTATTTGCATCAACTACCTCCTGCATGACAGCACTGTCCACCAGCGTCATTTTACCATCGGTATCCCTTGTAAACATGGAATGATACGGATGACTTACAGAGCAGACGACATACCCGTTGCTGGCAAGATCATTGAAGGTCGAGGTGTTGCTTGCCATGATCCCGAATGCTCCATGAGAGAATACCACCAGCGGAAATTTTCCATTGACGTTTGCGGGGTACCAGAATTCTACTGTAACTTTCCTGTTCTCGCCGGTATTAACGAAGGTTTCCTTCCGGCTGTTGTCAGTAAAAGTGAATATAGCCGTCTTGACTTCCATTTCCCCTGTAACCGCAGGTAATCTGTACTGTGGAAAAACGAGAGCCGGAGTGACGGATAACAGTATTGCCAGCCACACTGCGACAGCCTTAAATACAGTAGAAACAACCCCAAACTTTTTCGTACCCTCTATTTTACGGAGTAATGAAACCGTACCGGCGAAAGCCATGATCAACAGAGCGATCGCAAGCATCACCCACCGAAAGCTCCAGATGATGACACCCACTGTGGTAAAAAGCACAAAGGCACCCAGCATACCAATCCGTACCCAGCTTCTGACCCTTTTCTGACGTGATTTTGTTGCAATACACCAACCAGCTAATACAATTTCAATAATTGCTACTATAACAAGAATAATCGTACCCATACTGACTCTCCTTTATTATCGTAATGTTAACCTTGCTTCCATGACAAATATAAAATGCAGCCGTCCGGTTGTATACGGCACAGGCTGTATCATGTCATTTGAACAGGGTAAGTTGTAAAAAAGGAGATGTAAGTTGTGCTATTTCTTTACTTCTCAGGTTCTTGCTCCGGGCTTGCATCTATTGCATTTATTGCCTTTAATCTTGCATTGATGCTGTCGGTGATTTTCCTGTCATCTATCCAGACCAGAAGGCGGACAAATGCATAAATCAAAGCGATCTGAACTGCCAGGACCGTTATGTTTACCCATCCGCTCACCCATCCGGCAACAGCAGCGAGCGTCAGGATCACCACTTCCAGTATAAGAAAGTGTAGTACGACCCTGAGCCTCATTTTCTTCTCTGATAACGCCTTGGGTGAATAAAGGATCAAACCCGGCAAATCTCCTGCGAGCGCGCAAATCATAAGAACATAAATATCCGTAACAGTAATCACTGAGTCTGGCGCAAAAAAGGTACGCAGCAGCGTCAAGCAGATCATGATAGCAGAAAATATAATTAAATAATCACGGACTAACTTCTTCAAAAGCTCCGTAGGTCTCATGCTCATCCCTCCTATAATCCCAGCATCTTCTTCAAAACCGGTACATACTGCCTTGAGACTGCAATACCCTCGCCATTATCCAGTCGGGCCTCAAATCTTCCACTGAAGGAAGGGCGGACAAAGGAAATTTTCGCTATGTTTATGATCACCGATTTGGATGCCCGGAAAAACTTCCTGCCTTCGCACATTTCTTCAAGTTCATAAAGCTTCTGCTTCGACTCGAAGACTTTATCCCTGCAGTAAATAAACACCTTGTTCTCGACCGCTTCAAAGTAATATACGTCCGAAACCCTGAGTCTATGGATATTGTCCTCTTCATAGCCAAGCAGAACGGTGCTGTCCTTTTTTAGTTTGCGCAGCAACTGAAGAATCTCATCATTCACTTCATGACAGCGGATAATGATTTCTTCCTCGTGTTCCCTGCTGATTTCTTCAATGGATACCTTCATATTTTCACCTTTTGCACTTCTTTGATGGTAGATAAATTCCTAAGCCCCAACATTCTTTGAATATATTCGATATAAATCGGCTGAATCCTTCCAATGCAAATCAATAAATGGGCATGAAAAAAGGGCTCCAGGTATTCCTGAAACCCTTGGCGCGCCCAGCAGAGATCGCCAATAAATCAAATTCTTCATTATTATTCCTAGCCTTACTCTCATTCCTCGACTGCCATGAAGCTTTCTTTTAACTTCATTGCATCAACAGGCTTGCCATATCTTCTCATTTTGGCAAATTCCAATATGATTAGAACTGAAGACAAAACCAAAACACCAATATCCGTAATTACCGGCGCGAGAAATACGCCGCGAATACCTAAGCCACCGATGCCGGGAATAATAAGAATGAGGGGAATGAAGAAAATGATCTGTCGAAGCAGTGTCAGAATTGCTGCAATAAAGCCCTTCCCGAGGGACTGAAACAAGGTGATGGACAGAATCATAACCCCAAGCAGAATGTAGGTGGAAAAATACAGTCTGAGGCTCCCGACTCCAAGCTGGGCGATGCTGGCTTTCGTTATAAACGTGGAAAGCATGGTTTCCGGAAAGACCATCACCGGAATGTAGAACAACAGGGAGAAAACGGTGGTGCATAACAAAAATGTCCGTGTAATATCTTTGACGCGGGAGTATTCTTTCGCCCCGTAGTTTGTACCGATAGCAGGCTGAAAGCCCTGACTGATGCCCCATAGCGGAATAAACGCAAAAGCCTGGATTCTGAGACACGCGCCTAAAATGATCTGCCATTCGTCTCCGCCGTAGTTTGCCGCGGTGTTATACATAATCGTTTGCTGAATAAGCTGCATCAGTTGCATCAGCATTGCCGAAACGCCCACCGAAAGAACATGCGGCATCAATGCCTTATCTAAGCAGATGCTATGTATCCGCACATTCTTGCTTTTCTTTATAAAATACCAGATTGTGATAATAGCCTGAACAATTTGCGCAATTACTGTTGCATATGCCGCACCGGAAACGCTGTGTGTAAGGCTTATCAGGATAGGGTCAAGTATAATGTTTAAAACCGCTCCTATACCCATGATCAGCATGGCACGTTTTAAAAGCCCTTCTCCCCTCATCACCATGTTAGCGGCCTGCGCGAAGTTGACGAATATGGAACCCGCAAAAATAATGCGCAGATATACAACAGCATTCTCAAGTATTTCTCCCTGTGCGCCAGACATCTGCAGAATTTGACGGGTAAATACCATTCCAAGAACCGTAACAGCGGCAGACAGAAGAAATACGCTCATCATCAGATTGCCCATTATTCTATCGATTGTAGCCTGATCCTTTTTCCCGATTGCTATGGAAAGCACCGAAGCAGAGCCAACGCCAATCAGGGTGGCAATTGCGCTGTTAAACAGCGTGAAGGGGTATGACACCGTCACGGCTCCCATTGCGTGTGGTGAAATCATCTGCCCGACAAATACCGCATCCATGAAGTTATAAAGTCCGATTACGACCATACCGATAATGGCGGGCAGGCTGAGAGAAACCATCAGCTTGAATGGTTTTTCCGACAACAGCTTTGTCCGCGTATCTACGACTTTTTCCATAATACAAAACCTCCAATATAATGTTAGAGTTATCTAACTGATCTCTAAATTTTAAGACGATTTGAAAATCGTCTTGTAGATTATTAGGATAATAAAAAAATATCCCGCCAACCGCACTGAAAGAACCTTTTCAGTCGGCATATATAGCCCAACGCAGCCTCTTTGCTCATGTCGTGAACAACTATTTCAAAAACGCCAGACCAATAAGAACTGCATAGTATGTGTAAAAGTTCCGGCGTAAGCCGTTTTGAAGCAATTGCGTCATTTCCCATCGTCTCGATATACTTTATGGTGCACTCTACATCTATCTCCACGACTTTATGGATAAAGTCCGAGAATACAGTGCCCTCCGCATGACAGACAAGTAGCTTGAAAGCTGAAAAATCTTCATATATCATATTAACGAGAATACTATTCTTCTCTTCTGTATACTCCAGCATCTTCTCCCAGTCCATCAGCGGCATTTTATCAAAAAGCTCGATTTCCTCATGAAATTTGCCTTCGAAGCTGTCAGCTGCAGATTTTACAATCGCATTAAACAGGCCCTCTTTATCTCCAAATCTTGTATATATAGAGCTGGTACTGGTGTTTGCGTTTTCGGCAATAGCACGTAATGATGCGTCCTTATATCCTTTTTCCAAAAACTCATCCTTTGCGCAGTCCAGTAATCTGTCGGTAACACCCTCCATCTGCTTTGCCATATTTTCACCTCCTATCTCATTCTATATTTATAACGCCGTTTTATAACACTGTTATAAATATAGCACAAGCTTTTTACCTTGTCAATAAGATTACGCTTATCAACTTGATGGACATCGCAAAGAATCAGGGTAAGTCCGTCGACAGAGGCGCGCTTTCGGAAAAGCTGGGGGTCAGAAGAATACCCGCCACGGTCATCATCAGAAGCTGCAAACAAGAGGAGCCAACTGCTAAAGTCGGTAATGCGGAAAAACCAATAAGTACAGTTATAAGTACAAATGGCATGAAAAAAGGGCTCCAGGTATTCCTGGAACCCTTGGCGCGCCCAGCAGAGATCGAATCCACAACCTTCTGGTCCGTAGCCAGACGCTCTATCCAATTGAGCTATGGGCGCACATATTCGCACTACATCTTCAGTGCATATATATAATAATACTTTCCGGGTCAAAAATCAACAGTATTTATGTGGTTTTATACGGTAATAGCATAAAGCGAAATAATTCCAAATAGTATTAGAGGCAAGACCTGGAAATCAACAGAGAAGTGCTGAAAACAAAGCAACTTGCTAAAGTGTACCCTCAAGAATAGCGCAAAAAACTGAAGACTTATTACATTTTTGATAACCTATAGCAAAGCCTGAGTACCAACCAATAAAACAACTATCATGGCCAAAACTTCAAGTGTAGGGCACATTAGTTGCATGGTAAATTGTCATAAGGCTAAAAAAGCATTTCTTATGTACACTAATTACTATAAAAGTGGACTATTCCTGAAATTTTGTCCAAGTGGTCGCCTGACATGAATCCACTTGTGTCCCTTGTCTCTTCTGCTATTGTGGCAGCAGTTGCCGGAGCTGACGATTGGGAATGTATCGAGAAATTCGTTATTGAGCGAATAGAGTTCCTCAAAAAGTGTGTTTCCTTTCCTTGCGAAACAACTTCTCACGACACATAATCCCTACTTGCATGATTGCTGTAATGGCAATTTTTCAAAAAACCTGAAAAGGTTTTTGAATCAGGACTAATTTTCATGCGTACGCCGTATGTGGTTTTGTGAATTTTAAACAGCCCACAAATTTAACTTCTATAAGGGATTGAGTATGGTATAATAGGAGTTGTTACAAAGCCTGGTCCTACCCGGCCCTTTTATATAGATTTGTGAGGTTATTACATATGGTTTTTGATACAAATATATCCATGCTATATTCAGATACATTAGTACCGGACATTTTTATTTCAGAATACCTGCCGTCGCTTGAAAGCGACTTTATCAAGGTATATATGTACTGCCTTTTTCTGAGCAAATACAGGAAAAACCCATCCACCGAGGATATGGCAAAGAAGCTGGAGCTTCAGCCCGTACGAGTAAAAGAAGCCCTGACCCGTCTCGAGGAGCTCGGACTGATCTCAAGGAGCGCCAATGAAAATACTATAAGCATCGTCGACCTCAAAGAGAAGGAAATAAGAAAAATCTATCGTGCCAAGACAACGTCCACACCCGAAGAGGCCGTACTCAGCAGCGAGCGCAGCAAGAAGCGCAGCCGCTTCATTTCAAGTATAAACAACGCTTTTTTCCAGGGCGTTATGTCGCCGTCATGGTACACAGACATAGACTCATGGTTTGATAAGTATCAGTTCGAAGAGGATGTAATGTATGCACTTTTCAAGCACTGCTATGATTATAAGGGTCTGTCCCGGCAGTACATAGCAAAAGTGGCAGACAGCTGGCACAGCAAAAAGATCAGGAACAGCTTCGACCTGGATAAGTACTCCATGGAAGCGCAAAAAATCAAAGATATTAGAGGCATGATCATAAAGAAACTCCGAAAGCAAGGGCTGCTTACGGAATACGAAGAGGCCTATGTGGAGAAATGGGTATCAGAATACAGCTATGACTTCAGCATCATTGAGGAGGCTCTCAAGCGCACTACCTCCGCTGTTAATCCGAACTTTGAGTATATTAACAGGATACTTGCCAACTGGTACGAAAAGGGTTACAGGGCAAAGGATGAGATAATTGCAGCAGAGGGCGCAAAAAAGCCTTCCGAAACTGCTAAATCGAAAGCCAGAGAAAAGTCGATCCCACAGAAGGGGAATTTCGATCAGCGCAAATACGATGATGAGTATTTTGATAAGCTCTATAAAGATGTTTGATATGGGATCTTCAGCTGAAGCAAAATGGAAAACAGTAACTTACTGAAAGGATGAAACCAAACGGCATGAGTCTCAATATACATCAAACCATAAAAAACGAATATGACAAGAAGCGGAAAAAGGCTCAGGATGAGCTGGAAGAGAGAAAGTCCGGGCTTTATTACCACATTCCCCGCCTTGAGGAGATAGAAAACGAGATACGCGCCGCAGGCTTAAAATACAATAAGGCTATACTTATGGGAAAAGTCTCTCCCGATGACGCAGCAGCGCAGCTCTCCGGCACGATCGAGCAGCTTAGGAAGGAGCGCAGCGAACTGCTCTGCTCCAACGGCTACAATGAAGATTATCTCAATCCGGTCTACGAATGCCAAAAGTGTTCTGACACAGGCATAATCGATTCACCGGACGGAGAAGGCGGCACACTTTGTATATGCTACCGCCAGCTGCTCATAAACAATCTGTATGACCAGTCTAACATATGCATCGCAGGTAATGGCGGGCTTTCATGCTTCAATACAGATTTTTATCCGGATATCATTAATGAGGACAGGTATGGCCTCAAAAAGTCTCCTCGCCGGCAAATAAACGGGATACTTGAAAACTGCCGTTATTTTGTAGATAACTTCGGCAATCCAGATGTAAAGAACCTTCTCTTTTGTGGGCCTACCGGAGTCGGCAAAACCTTTATGGCCGGCTGTCTGGCGATGGAGCTGATGAAATCCGGGCATACTGTTCTTTATCAGACAGCACCCGCACTGTTCAACACCATATATGAATACAGGTATAGTATAAATAGCAGCGAAGACTGCGACTCGACTGTATATAAAAGCATACTTGAAACCGAGCTTCTTATAATAGATGACCTTGGGACGGAGTCGCCGACTGCGATGCGTTATGCAGAACTGCTTAACATAATTGATACCAGGATGGCAAATGATATAAAAAGGTCCTGTAAGACCATTATTGCAACAAACATAGACCTTAAAAAGCTGTTCGAGTATTATGACGAAAGGATCGTGTCAAGAATAACGGGTGGTTTTGATATCTTCCGTTTTGCTGGCGACGATATACGCATGATGAAAGCATAACGGCCGTCATTTTCTTCATGGGCCATTCATTTTCCGACAGCCGCGCCTATCATATACTTGAACATTTCAGTGATGCCATTGTCAATTTTAAGAAACCCGCATGTCTGTGAATAAAACCATAGACCGATCATCAGAAAACCGGGGATCAGCCATATTAGTCCCCTAACCCCATTTCCTGCATTAGCCCTTGAAATCCTTCCTGTTTTGACATCCAGGTCTTCCCCCATCGCCGGCACACCATTGGTCAGAGGCTTTAGCACAGATCGCGAAGGATTGAGTCTTATCAATAAGAATAGCAGCATGGCAAATACAATCGCAAAAAAGAAAAATAAAAACCCATAGAAAAGTAGAACGATACGAAGCTGCTGAGGCGAAAATGTAGAAAAGATTTTAAAAATATCGCTTATACTGTTTCCAGACGGTTTGACCATATTTTCAGATTTTTGAATGACACCTAGCAGTTTATTTGAAATGTAGCCTACGATCACTGCTATCGCATTGTTTGTAAAATGAGCAAACATTCCGCAGTATAGTGAGTTAGTCCTGTATACGATAAACCCGATCAGAACCCCAAGCAAAAATGTGCCAAGGATCTTTTGAAAATCAAGATGGGTAAGGCTGAACAAAAAGGCCGCCATAAGTATAGCTCTAAACGGTCCGAAGGCTTCAACCCCCCTTTGCACTACACCTCTGAAAAGAAATTCCTCACAGATCGCCGCACTTCCCGCGATAACGATAATGCTCAGCAGCAGCTCAAGCCCATTATTGCCAACGGGCACCGGTTCAACTATTACCTTTTCGAATATCTTATTGACAATAAAAAGATTAAGCAAATTGAATACCGAAGCCAACGGTATTGCAAAGATAACTATCCAGAAAATCACAAAGTAATTCATAAATCTCGAATGGTTAAGCCTGAGTGTCTCCTTCAGTCTGAACCTTGATATTATGAGAAATAGTAAAGCCGGAAGTGATATCAATACGAACTCCGTGATGATAATGCCTGAATAGAACTCTCTGGACTGTACTCTGTATCCAAATAAAACAAAAAGAGTAATTGTAATGGAGAACAGAACACAGACCGCCGTTATACCTAGCCTCTTTATACTGGTACTATGCCCTTGTGCGCCGTTAACCTCATCTTTAAAGCAGTCCACACCTGCACCTCCGAAAACTGGGGCTTCGCTTCAGGAATAAGCCAAGCCCCCTGCTGAATGATTTAACACTAATGATACCCTACTATTCCCGAAAATGCAATTATTTGCTTTTTTGACTACTTACATGGTGAGCACTCCATTTGGCGTGTCAACTATCATCAATATATCCTCTTCCTCTCCTGTGGCGGCATTTATATATACCAGAAAATCCTTATCATTGAGTTTTCCCTTAAACTCATAGCAAAACAGCTCTTTCTTGTATTCTGTTGGTATGAATACAAGACTGGAGCTTTTTACATTCATTTTACCATTGATCTTTTTTCTAGCCTCCTCTTCAGATATAGCGGGCTTTGGTATATCACGTTCTGTGTGGTTGGATAGGTAGGTCTTTGCCTCAATACCGATTATCTCTCCTGTATCAAGGGCAACCTTAAGCTTTATCAGATCAGGGTACATCGTTACCTCATCCTGTGTATATGCATAATTAATCGTAGCAATGTTCTCCTGCTTTGTATAATAAGTGTCCTTCATATTGTCATAGCCTTTTTCCTTAAGAAATTTCACGCCGGCAGCTTTAGCCTTATCCATATCAAGCTTTGCTTCTTTTACCGGCCTGTTGTTGAGCATCCATACGATATGGCCGCCCTTTTGTGTAACACCGACGTTTACCACTTGATCCTTGGGCGCATTTTTAAGCTTAACCTGAAAACTATAGGTTTTTATCGGGCCATTATCACTCTTACCTGAGTCCTTCACATCCTCGACACGATCCTTCCCAAGAAAATCGCGCACCTTTTCTCTGGCCTTATCAACGCTCACATTGTCACCTGTAAGCCCGCGGGCTTCAGCAGTACTCATATGGTCTGAAAACGGGCCGTCATAGATCAAAGTAGGATAATCCTTGAAGTTATCTCCTATAGTCTCAAACTTTTTCAACATTTCGCCGGGCTTGCTCTTGCTGAATAATTTCGTTCCTTTATTGGCAAGCTCCCCCCATCTCAATCTGCCTGCATTCAAATCATCCTGCAGATCCCCGAGTTTTTTATTTAATGAAGAGGAATACTTGTAAAGCTTTTCGACCATGCCATACTGCTCATCACTTAAAGCCTTTCCTTTTATGTTCTGGTTATCAAGTGTCAGGCTGAGGTCGCCAACCTGGCTGAGAAATTTTGATGTGCTTGCTAATACAGGTTGGGATACAGGTAGCTGTCCAAGGTTTGTCTGAGCAAGATCAGCCTGTTTCCATGCCTCCTGCAAAGTGATAGCCGTTCTGTCTGTAGTAGTACTGACCATGGATTTGGCCAGAAGCGTTTCCACATTGTTAACATATCCAACCATCTCGTAAAATGCTCTGTTGTACTGGTTATCAAGCTCCTGCCTTAGATTTGCCGCATGCTTGAACTGGTAAATGCCCCACAGGGCTATTGCACATATAACCGTTATAACTATGCTGTACATTCTTCTGTCAGATAGTCTTCTTTTAAAATCCAGAAGCTTATCGCGTATACCCATTGCCTCTTACCTCCTTAAAATCCGCTCACCAGCCACAAGGCAGGTCATATCCCAAAATTATGTTTCCCTATTTTTGCTACGATTTTCCTGCTCCATATCCATGAGCTGGTTGCGGTAGCAGGGTTCCAGTAGTATATGCAGCCATTGGTGGGATCCCAGCCGTTCAATGCGTCCTGCGCAGCCTTGACAACCGTAGACCCGGGATCGATCGGCACGCTTATCTGCCCGTCACTAACTGCCGTAAAGGCACCCGGCTGATAGATCACACCCGAAATTGTATTAGGGAAGTTAGGGTCCTTGACCCTGTTTAAGATTACTGCGCCAACCGCTACCTGGCCTTCATAAGGCTCACCCCTGGCCTCTCCGTTGATAGCTCTGGCCAGAAGCTGCACATCACTGATATTGCTGTTCTGTGCATATACAACATTTAAAATGCTTAAAGGATCAGGTCCGGCAATCAAGAATATGCATATCAAAAAAAGCATAAAAATCAAGACAGCTTTCTTTAGCTTCAAGGCTCACCCTCCTCAAACAACATATCCGGACATTTACTATCCGATTCTAATTATTCTCTTCATAACCAAAAGAAATATTCCAGAGAAGAGGTTTCAGATGCGTTATAACTAAGGACAATTTTGCTAATAATGAGTATTGGAGGTAGGCAGCAAATGAAAATACTGTTTTTGACCGCATCCACCGGTGGTGGTCATGTCAAGGCTTCACAGGCTCTCATGGAGAATATGGAGCGCCGGATACCGGGATGCAGGACTACCCTGATCGATGCTTTGAAATACATAAATCCAGCAGTCGACAGGCTAATAACAGGAACATACCTGCAAACAATAAAAAAAGCTCCCTACATATATGGCAGGCTGTATGATCTCTCTGAGAAAGATGAGAAATACACCGATTTTGTCAAGGTTTTCAACAGTATGCTTGCCCCAAGACTGTTGAAGGCTTTTGTGGAGGAAATGCCTGATGCCGTCGTCTGTACACATACAATACCTCTTCAGATGGTCTCTCAGCTTAAAAAAGCAGGTTGTGTCCAGATCCCCGTTATCGGCATAGTGACTGACTATGCCAATCATTTTTTTTATAAGCTGGAAGAAACTGACGCCTTTATTGTAGCGCACGAGTGTATAAAATCAGATATGATAAGGATGGGCATTGCCAGAGACAAGATCCATGCCCTCGGGATCCCTGTATCAAGACGCTTTACTGAAAGCTGCGGGAGTAATCCAATAATTGATAAAGGTCGGAAGGAAAAACCTGTGGTGCTGCTGATGGGTGGAAGTTTAGGGCTATGCAACATGAAGTATGTTTTTATGTCTCTGCTGAAGCTATCAAAGGACATCAGGATAATTGCTGTCACCGGACATAACAGCAAGCTGAAATATGAGCTTGAGAAGCTATCGTCAACATCCTCAAAGCAGATAAAGGTACTGGGATATACAGATAATATAAGCGGCCTGATGGATACCGCAAGCGTAATCATAACAAAGCCTGGAGACATAACAGTAACTGAAGCTCTTGTAAAAAGGCTTCCCATACTCATAATAGATCCTATTCCCGGGCAGGAAGAAAGAAACGCAGAATTTCTCATTAATGCCGGCGCAGCGATACGCCTGCCGAATGATCGCTCTCTGCCAAGCGCTCTTGAAAAAGCACTGGATAGCCCATTTCTGCTGCAAAGGATGTCCGTGGAGGCAGAAAAGCTAGCTAAGCCCAATGCATGCGAAGACGCCACAAGGCTTGTAAGAGAGCTAGTTCTTGACGAATGCTCATATGCTTTACATGTTGGGGAGTAATATGGTTAGCTTGATCAGGCTAATTAAAAATTCTTCTGACAGCCACTGCGATCCCATCAGGATTTTCCCTGTTAATATCACCTATAGCAGCATAGCCGGTTTTCCGGCCTGCATAAATGAAACTGCCATCCCCGATGTATATGCCGGAACATGTTATGCTATCCATATCATTTTCTCCGGTACCCGACATGAAAACAAGATCTCCTGCTTTGGCATCTTCAAGCTCGACCGCAGTTCCTGTGGACATTTGCCCTTCGACATTAACCGGAAGATTTATTCCGTTAATACGCGCACAAATATAAACAAGACTGGCAGAGTCAATACCCATCGAACTCATACCATTGATCATAAAGCTTGTTCCCTTGAACCTGAGAGCTGTTGATGCAAAATCCTCAGCATTTGTAACCAGGATGACATCGCCCACCGGGATACGGATAATACCGCTCCCTCCAAGCCATCCTGTTCTGTTGCCGGGTAGAAACACTTCATATGAATCCTCTATATTGTTAAAAGCAAAAAATTCGGTGCCCATTTGAGCATTGACCAACGTGATACCGCCGTCAGGTCCGGAATTAACAGTCTTTTCCCTGCTTGTGACAATGATCTTGTAGGTATAGACTCTACCCGTAAGGCTCGATAGGTCATCACTGATATATCTCGATTTAATCCAACCCGTTATTCCGTTGACTGTTTTGACCTTCGCCCAACCGCCATCATTATTAAATACGCTGACAGGTTGGTTGCAAAGCACCTGGGAAATGCGTTCCGATTTTACATCCGGTTTATTAAAAATATCAGCAACATTTTCAGTCACAACAGCAGCTTTTTCATTCATTGGTATCCCGTAGATATACTCCACTTCCTGACCTGTACTGTCTCCCGAATCGCCGGCGTCACTGCTGACCGTTGCAGACACCTGTGTATCCTTACCCTCGCAGCCGCCAAGTAATGCTGCCAAAAGCAACACGCCTGCAATCATCAGACCTGTAAAAATTTTTTTACATTCACCCTTGTAAAGGCTCCTCATACCCCAACTCCACCAAATTTATTCTGTTCCCGAATATATGGCCAGCCAGCTCTACCTCACGGCGTTTACATGTAAGAATGAATATCTGGCTGTCTCTGTACTCGTTATGTAGATATTCTAACGCAAGAGCGGTCCTGTTGTCATCAAGCTGTGAAAAAACTTCATCCATAATCAAAGGCAGGCGTTCTGAACCTGACGTCAATATATCTGTCATAGCAAGCCTCATAGCAAGGTACATCTGGTCCGCAGTACCACCGCTTAGCAAAAGCGCGTTTTTCACTTCTCCGAAACCTGGTACTGCAACCCTCAGGGACAGCTCCCCATCACCTCTCAGGTCTTCATACCTTTGTCCTGTAAGGCCCGCAACTATACTGCTCATTCTGTTGTTCAAACCAGGCGCAAAATCGTGTCTTATTTCCATGCTTGCTTCCGAAAGCACATCAAGAGCAAGCTTTATTGCATTTCCCTTGCTTCTAAGATACGCGATTTTCTCTTTTACCGCAACGGTTTCTTCTTCCACACGCGCAAGCTCATCGGAGTTTTCCCTCTCATCATCAGCCATGCCTTCAAAGTACTTTCCCCTCAGCGCTGTCTCGAGCAATTCTTTTTTAACGCTTTCGTTTACAGTCTTCAGCATTGCCTCAAGGCTGGCAATATCGGTATCATATATAAGTATATCCAGGTCCTCCCTGGCAAAGCTGTCCTCTCTGCCATATTCCATAGTCAACACTTCATCAAGTCCTTGCTGCAGTTGAGAGCTTAACTCCTCCAGCTCTGTTTGCACATCCCTTACCGCATTTCTGACATCTTCCATGTCATCGAGTCTGTTGCCATAAATCAAAGAAGCGCTGTTCAAAGTATTCCTTCTTATCATGGCAAGACCTTCGGACCCCTCCCTGGATATATCCCCATACGTTTGACAGGAAACTGTGCCCTTTAAGACTTTTTTCAGATTTACAGCTCCAACGATTAATGCCACAAGCATGATCAGCACATATAGATAAATCTGTGTGGGTAAGCTTTCCTGCCACTGGCCTGCGCCCTTATAAACCAGCAGTGCGCAAGAAATCAAGGCAGCGGCAGAAAGAATCAGCATAATGTAGTCGGCAGTTTTACCAGAACGGCCCGTATTTTTGGCAGCAGTGTCCTTGCGCTCCATGGTTTCTGCGATCCGCCTCTCTATATCCTCCAGCAATGCTGCCGTTTCCCTGAGATTAGCCTCCTTTTTTATACCTGCATCTATCTTCTTTCTCATCTCAATAAGCGCAGCTACTTTTGTCAGATATAATTCCTGCGCCTCCAGCGTGCCAAGGCGGCCCCTTACGTCAGCAAGCTCTTCCTTCCCGGCATACCTCTGCTTTTGTCTGGCGGACAACCTTGCATGCTCATCTTCGAGCTGCTTCAGCCTTGCTTCCAGCTTGTCCAGCGGCTGTGTCGTTGTCCTGCCAGTCCCGATCCGGTTTCTGAGCGCATTGGATAGAGCTGCCTCAGCTCTCTGGAAGGACATTCCCTCTACGCCGGTATCATTTGCATTGGAAAGCCTGGCTGCCAGTTCAGACGAATCGTTTGCGCTGATCCTGACATCCATCTGGCTAACAAAAGCAGTCCTTTTAAAGGTTGCTTCATCCATCCCCAGATGCTCATCCGCAAACAAGGGCTGCTTTTCTTTCCCAAGCCTGAATTCCCCGGAAATATCATGATAATTGCTATCATACAAGCAAATTGAATTCTTGTTAAAATCCCGCTCAACTCGATACATGGAGCCATTATCAAGCGTATATGTGATTGAACCTCCGTATGGTAACCCATCCCATGGCATGTACCTCTTCTGCGCAGGCGGAAGGCCGGATGCGGAATTACGTCCGCTCCTGATCCCGTAAAACATAGCTCTGATGAACCTCTGCAATGTCGATTTACCGGCTTCATTAGAACCAAATATAATGTTAAGACCGCTGTCTGGAGAGATCACCAGGTTTCTGATTTTTCCAAACCCCTTGATTTCGATCCTCTCTATACGCATACCTTACCCTCGTCAATTGCCTCCAGTCCATAATAAAGCGCCTGCATTAACAGCTTGGCATCTTCCTCATCAGCCTTTGCAGCCCTAGCAAGCATTTTTCTTGTAAACAGCCCCCTGAGTCCCTGCTCCTGTGAGATTTGCTTCAAATCATAATCAGGTACAGTATTATCTATAACCCTGATATAAAATGCCTTTCCGGTTAACAGCTCTGCAACTGCTTCAACGTCCAGCCTGATATCGGACGGTACCCGGCCATTTAGAAATATCCTGAAAATATCCTCTCCGCTCCCTGTCTTATCCATTTCAGCGGCAGCACTGACCGCTGCCTGCTCATTATTGAGGCATCCGCTGACATCTGCAGCAAGATTGATGGCGCGCCTTGAGCAAAGCTTTATAAATTTAGTTTCTATAATAGCTTTATTACCAGACTTCTTTTCAATGACAGACAAGTATGCGCCATGCTCTCCCTCTTCATCAAAGCCAAGCGGTTCAGGACTGCCTGCATTATAAAAAATGCCGCCGGGACCTGCACCTAATATCCTGGAGTGGAAATGCCCCAGAGCGCAGTAATCGAAGCCCTGTCCCGCGATCTCCCTGCCGGATATGGGGTTGAATGCGCCTGCGCTGAACGGCATGTCCAATGTCCCATGGTGCATCAGAATATTGATAAATGACGGATCTGTAACTCCGCAGGCTGAACCTCCATAGACTCTGGCGCCTGAAGAAGGGTGCTTATAAACATCATTGCTGCCAAGTATATGAACGTTTTTGGGCCACTCATGTTCACTGTAAAAAGAGCCAGGCATAAACGGATCATGATTCCCCGGTATGATCAGTACCGGTATGCCCTGTATTCTGCTAAATTGGTCGCATATATAGTGTACAGAGCTTTTTGCCGTATAACCATGTTCATACAGATCTCCGCAAACAAGCACAAGATCAGGATTCTTACTCAATGCCAGATCAATTATCCTTGACAGTGCACCCTTTAGATCCTGCCTCCTTTTAACAGGCTTTCCCTCCATATCCGAAAGCGTTGTGAAAGGAGCATCCAAATGAAGATCTCCGAACTGGAGCAGCTTGACCCTCATCCCATCCACCTCTCAAATATCGATCACTGCATATGCCACAGCATACATGCCGCAGTGCGAAAGACTTATGTCAATACTTTTTGCATTCATTTCATTGAAAATCTCAAGAGCTCGTTTAGTCAAGAACGCATGCGGTTTTCCACTGTTATCATTGCCGATCTCAATGTGCTTCCACTCGATACCCTCCGCCAGACCGGTTCCCAACGCCTTCAGCACTGCTTCCTTGGCTGCGAATCTGGCGGCATAGCTTTCATATTTAGCCTTATTCCTGCCTTCACAGTAGGCGATCTCATTGTCTGTAAAAACCCTTTCCTTGAAGCTGTCAAGCTCATCGAGCGACTTTTTGATCCTATCTATCTCGATTATATCCACACCACAATGCGTCGACATTTACTATTCCCAGGCTCCTTTTCACATTCTTTCATTTTGACTATCGGAATTGCATAAGTGTTCCTTTAACACATTCCACCTTAAATGAAAAAGGGGGCGTGAAATCAGTTCTGATAATTTCCCGGCCCCTGTAATAATTTTAAATGGTTATGAGAGACTACATCCTCAGTTTATTCCTGCGTCTGTCTTCAAGCACCGAGTCGAGCGCCTCCGCCTCATTGACTGCTGTTTCCAACTGCTCAAGCATTTCCTCGTTTTCGACACTGGACATGATCTGGTGCTTGAACATATTCACCGTGCTTTCCATATAATCAAGCTTCGCGCTTATCCTCTCCAGATCCTTTTTCTCGTCCTTGAGCCTTCCTATCAGCTTTTCATCCATCTCGATTATCTTCCTGACATCCTCTGCCATACTGCTGTCCTTGGCAAAGCTCAGCTTCCTGCTGTTATTATTTATCCTGGCTGACACGGCGCCCACATCGACATTGCTAAGCTCACGGCTCCTGATGCAGAAATTGTTCAGCAGCTTCAGATAGGCAGTTACAAGATTCAGCGTCTGCTCAACGATTTTTTCCTTGAGATAACTGTGTTCTCCTGTAGAATAGGAGGTGAAAATATCGTTCTTGTCCTCCATTACCTTTCTGAGCTTCTGCATATAAGTATTATTTGTATTCCTTCTGGCCTCAGAAGAAAGCCTGTTGGCAAGCCGGTTCAATTCCCTTATGTTCCTGAACTTCTCCTTCTGGTTGAACTCCGTATGGAACTTCTTGCTCAGAAGAGTCTGGACGACAAATATCATATAGACAGCAATGCTTCCTGTCAAAATAAACGATCCCGGCAGCGCGCCATTTATACCAAATAAACGGGGCAGTGCTGTAGGGTCGCTCCAAAGAGCCGCAAGGATCAATGCCGCAGCCAATATCCCCAGGTTCTTTAACTTAAATAATGCGCTCAAAACTATTCTTGCTCTCATAAGGTCAACCACCATTCCTGCATTTATACAAAAACTATCACAATTACTGTGAAACCTTGTTCTCAGTCTTTTCCTTCACTTCAAAACCCTGCTCGTTTCCGAGAAGTGCCTCAGCTCTAGCTCTGGCCCTGTCTCTTGCAGAGTTCATGTCAAGCCTCTTGAGCTTGAGATCCATATTTGTATCTCCAAGTGACTCCACTGCATTGGCGCGGGCAGTCTTTTTATTGACAAGCTCTCTTGCTCTGTCCATGCTTTCATTCACACTGCCGACAGTGTTGCTTCTGGAGGTATATTTTGCATTGACTGAATTGATATTCTCCCTGAGCTGCGCCATCTTAGCCTGCGATTTCAGCGTCTTGAGCTCATTGAGCTTGGCATTCATCTCAGACTCGAATATCTTGTAGTCCTCCCTGATCTTCGCCACTTCAGCCATTGCTGTATCATAAGTAGCCTTATGGGTATCATATGTAGCCTGATATTCTTCCTCCTGCATGAGCAGCTCTATCAAAAGCTCTCTGTCTCCCTGCTTCTGAGCAGATTCTGCCCTTGCCTTGACAGTTGCCAGATTCTTTTCAGCATTCCTCATTTCGATCTTGATCATTTCGGCATTGGTCTGTATCTCCAGAATCTGCTGCTCTGCTTCCTTTCTAGCCCTGTCTATCTGCATCTTGATATCCTCAAATAATAGTTCCGGATTACTCTCCTCCACGCCTCCAAGCAATGTACCGAAGAAACCCCTTATCAAAGCGCCCAGTCTACTGAAAAAACCCATATTTGCTGCCTCCCTGTTTATTTTATTGTTACGTAAGACCATTTTTGTATATATTAAATTTATAATAAATAATGACCGATGTAAAGGACAAATGTATGGTGACACTCCTCCCTGCAGACGCTTTTCGGAATCGGCAGCCCTGGCGATTCAACATAATCATCTTTCATCTGACATGTTTTTATTGTCCAGGAGTCCTTTGTACTTCTCCGGCAATAAATCCTTGTCGTCGCATTCATCAATAGCCAGCATCGTCATGAATTGTACCTGCTGCGTACTTGGACGGCATCTTTTTATTGCCTCTGACATTATTTCCGCAGTAAGAGTATTCCCGTCCAGCTCATCCTCGTTTGCCAGTTCATAGGCCTTCCTGACAACTGTTTCTATCTCGGCGCCGGTATAGTTTTCCGTTTCTTGCGCAAATGGCATGAAGTCTTCTATGTTAGTGTCAAAGCCATATTTCTTTACTATAATGCCGAAAATGTCCGCCCGCTCCTCAGCATCCGGCAGAAGTATAGGTATCTTCTTGTCGAACCTTCCCGCTCTTTTCAAAGCAGGATCTATAAGATCGGGCCTGTTAGTCGCAGCAATAAATATAACCTTTCCCCTATTATTTGTATTACCGGTGAACTGTAAAAATTCACTGAATATATTCCTGCTCACACCGCTGTCTCCGCTGTCTCCTCTACGGAAGGCCGTATCGATCTCATCTACGAAAACTATTACAGGATGCTGTGATTGTGCGCCAAGCAGGCACTTTTTGAAGTTCTTCTCGCTCTCGCCCACATACTGTCCAAGTATCCTTGACATATCGATCTTTACGCAGTTAAAGCCGCTTGCCTTTGCCAGCGCGTTGACCAGAAGTGTCTTGCCCGTACCGGAAGGCCCGCATAGCAATATTCCCATAGGGACCCTTCTGAGGTCACCCTTCATTATGGGTTTGACTATGTTTTTGAGAAGATAGTCCTTTGCCTTTTCCATTCCGCCTATGTTCTCAAAATCCAGCTCCGGATATATAAACTCCAGAACATCCCCATATTCCTTTTGGAGAACTGAGTGCTTCTTATCTTTAATAAATTCGAAGCTGATAGGTATATCCTCCGCCTCGGATTTCAACTTGATATCCTTTATTGATTTCTTACTCAATCCAGAGGAAAGCTTTGAAAACTCATCTGAAGTTATTTCAGTCTTAACTTCATTGTCCTTCAGAAGATATTCGATATAGTCCTTGCGCTGCTTCTCATCCGGCAGTCCGACAAATATCGGCTCGATCCTGTAGGATGATTTTAGCAGCTCACGGCTGACATCAGCCAGATTATCCGAAAGCATCGTGATACAGCTGCCAACAGAAGATATCTTTGCACTGACTGACCATTCGCAGATCCATATCAAAGATATCCTTTCCTCAAGTGTCATACTGGCAATATCACCTGCAGGTATTATCTTTTCCACATGATCGATAAAGAGCATCATTTTTGTATTCTTCAATGCCTTATCGATATAAGGGAACAGCTTTGACGGCATCGCGTTCATCAAATTAGCTGCTTCATTGGAGGTTATTATGTTGAACTCCTTTTCCATTCCCGCATCAAAGAAAGTCAACCCTCTTGAAATGTCATAAAAGGCAACGATCCCAAAGCCCCTGGCTTTTATGAATTCCTCGTAGATATACCTGTCCATGTATCTGTAATTATCCACCAGATCACGGACATTGAAATAAAACAGAAACTCATGGGAAATGCCTGACTTGTATTTACTTAAAAAGCTATCGTACCAAAATTCTCCGGATGACACCATAATCCCTCCTGTATTGCACACTGCCTGTAAGCCTGCTGCTGTTATTCCCAAGCTTTAAAAAAGCAATGCAAACAATTATACGTTAAATACTTTTAAATGTTTTATCTATCAATAATTTTTTATTCACAAAATGTGAACAATACTGACATAATAATTTATTGGAGGATTTTATGCAAGCAACCTTTACAGTACCCTCGGTCACCTGCAGTATATGCTCCGGCCGTATCAGGAACGAGCTGGGCGGCATGGAAGGAATCCAGGGTGTCGATGTGGATCTGAAAATACAGTCTGTAAAAGTATCCTACGATCCTGAGCTTCGCAAACCCGGTGATATAAGTAAAAAAATTGCGGAGATGGGCTACGAAGTTATACCGTAGAAGCTCTGGAAAGCCGGACTGGTCCACTCCTGCCCGCCCGGCTCCTTTCAGAGTACGCCCGTATAACTGTTATTCAAGGATTCGGCTCTTTCTTATAGATTTAATGATCGCTTCCTCCTGATTCTTTATATGGCTTTGAGCAAATTGCATTGCCGCACCTGAATCCCTTGTTATTATTGCATCATATATCTCGTTATGCTCCTTGATCAAATCCCTGGTGCTGCTGTAGTCCTTTATATATATGACCCTGAACCTCTGTATCTGTTCTCTTAGATTGTTGGATATCTGTATTAGCTTGTCGTTCCTTGACGAACGGTAAATTATATCGTGAAACTCTGCATCTTTCTTGATCGATCCCTGCAGATTTTCCTTCTCCACATAATTGACGAACTGGCTATGCACATGCTTCAGTTCCTTGATCTCATCATCACTGATACGTGATGCCGACAGCGATGATGCCAGCCCGTCCAGCGTAGCGCGCACCTCAAGCACATCCATAATGTCCTTTACCGATAGGTCGGCAATATGAGCTCCCTTCCTGGGCAGCATTTCTACAAGTCCTTCAAGCTCCAGCTTTCGTATAGCCTCACGCACAGGTGTCCTGCTAACGCCCATTTTCTCCGCAAGCTGGACCTCCATTAGTCTTTCGCCCGGTTTAAGCTCACCAACTATGATCGCTTCTCTCAGTGTATCAAATATTACATCCCTAAGCGGTTTATAATCATTCAAATTTACTTTTGTAAGCTTCCCTGCCATTTATTGCGCATCTCCTTTATAATGATCTATTTGTTTTATTTAAAGTTCATATCGTTCTTGTAATAATACACCGCCAGTCGCTGTGGAAGGATAAGGTGTCATGTGCTGCCTGAGCTGCGGCTGTGTCCATGAAAAGTCCAAAAACAGTCGGGCCGCTCCCACTCATCATACTGCCTGCAGCACCTGACTGCGCCATGCACTTCTTCGCCTGTCCAACCACTTCGTGCCTGCCTATCGTCACAAGCTCCAGCACATTTTTCATATTACCTGCAACAGCCCTAATATCCCTGCGTTGCAGTGCATCTATCAACAAATCTGTATCAGGTCTGTCCTCATCTTTGATATCCGATAAACTCAGGTTTTTGAAGACCCACGGAGTCGATACTCCTATGTTGGGTTTTATTAGTACAGTATCAACGCCAGTGAAAGCAGGCAGGTCTGTCAGGATCTCACCGATCCCCTCCGCCAGCCTTGTCCCTCCTTCGATACAGTAAGGTACATCCGCCCCAATCTGTTTTCCAAGCTTCCTCAGTTCATCATTTCCAAGTCCCAGTTCAAACATTTCATTCATGCCCCTGAGTATAGCGGCAGCGTCCGCGCTTCCTCCGGCAAGGCCGGCAGCAACCGGTATGCGCTTGATTATGCTGATATGCAGACCATTCTTTATCCCAAAGGTACGCTTCATCAGCTCCGCCGCTTTCCAGGCTGTATTGCTGCGATCCTCCGGTACCCATTTGCTGTCGCATTCAATACTTATATCATCTCCGGATGATCCAAGACACACGGTATCATGGAGCTCCAAAGTCTGCATCAGCATTTTCAGTTCGTGATAGCCATCTTCTCTTTTCCGTAGTACATCCAATGAAATATTAATTTTTGCATAGGCTGGTATTTCCAGGTAATCCATTGCTAGCCTCAACCTGTGATAAATTTAAGTATATTATATACAAAGAACATTGCATTTACAATAAAAAGTGCCTAAAATCATATATTTTCAGGCACTCAAAGAGTTAATATTATTTAAATTAAATACAGAAAATATTACATTTTTTTCATTATGATTATCTGGCTCCCGGGCACAGGATCTTCATTCTCATCAATACCATTGCTCCTGATGAGCTCGCTGACCGTCGTATAATATCTCTTTGCTATCTTCCAGAGGTTATCACCCGGCTGTGTAAAGTAAATCGTTACACTCGGCTGGCTGGCCATCCTTTCGTCATCAGAGGGCTGTTCAGCTGCTTTTATAATTACCGGCACACTGACCTGCTTGCCGACTCTCGTCTTCACGCCGACAAGCAGCCGTACCTCGATATCTCTTGAATTGAGTATACTGTAGCTGTAATGGTCAATATCCATTTCGACATCAAGAGACATTCCCTCCCTGACGCCTTTCACCTCTATTACCTGGCTGAACGGGATCTCACGTTCAATACAGTAAACCGGTTTTTCCTCGTTGGCTGCAAGGTAGAGCACATTACATACCGCAACACCTTCAACAGCTATACGGTCATCGAATATTTCACTGGAGGAAAGTGAAAGTCTGCCAATAATGTTAAACAACTCCGATATATCCGGGGCGCCCTCATCCATCTCAATGTTTTCCTTGAGTGTCAGCTGGCTTAGATTCTCTGTTACAAGCTCTTCAAGCATCAGCTGATCCTTCTCGAAACTCACTCTGGAGCCGGGATTATATGCATCATCAACAATTTCTATTTCCTTCCTGCCACAGCTCTGTGCGTAGATGCTAAGCTCTGCTTCACATTTGAGCTTTCTGAGTTCGCCGTCGCCATCCTCATCCGCTTCAAAGTTCATTTCTCCCAAGGCAATATCAACATCGCAGGAGCAATCGTCATTTGCACCGGGCATATTGATCATCTGGGCAAATGGTATCTCATGTTCCATAAACTGAATACTCCGACTTTCATCATCGCCGATATAAAGCGTGGAAACATTCAACTCGCCCTTGACGATTATCTTATCATCGCCTGCCTTAAATTCCTTGCCGGCAATTTTTACATCATTCCTTAGTATTTCCAGAATAGCCGGCTTTCCGGCAGGTATATCGGCGATCTCTTTGACATCGCATTCTGCCTTGCTGTTGCCAATATATGAATTAATATTTATAGTGTTTCTAAGTATCTGTATTCCTTCTGATCCTTCAAAGTCTTTTGTAATATACTGTTCAAGCTGTTCAGAAACTCTCGCGGACAGACTGACAATGGCTTTTACATTAACCTTTCTGCTGTTTAGTATCTCGTATTCCATGTGTTCAATATCACACTTTACCCTGCATTGCATACCCTGCCTGGTATCTGGTATATCCATCCCATATTGGAATCCTGTAGTGGTTTTTATGCTTTTCACAGGTTGATCGGGATCATCCGAAACATACAGGATCTTGTATCTGACCATACCGTTGATCAGTACCTTTCCTGCCGCAGTATCGGCACCGCTTATCCAGGCATCTCCATCGAGCAGCAATATGCGCGCAATGTCCGGCTTTATATCCGGTACTATGATATCATTTTCAACTATAGTCTGCGTAGAATCCTCACCTATAGGTCGATTAAGCCTTACGGCCTCTTTTAACAATTCCAGAGACATTTGAAATCCTCCCCCCGCATAACAGCATGCATATATCCTCTCTAAATGTATATTGACAAGACCTATCAAATATTACTGAAAAAATGTGATAAGCAATTGCATTCCGGCACCTGATAAGCGAAAACGGCCCGATCTCATGATCGGGCCGTTTAAAGGCTATTATGATTTTTTCTCTATCACCATGTCAACTGACCAGTATACGTTTATCATCCTTGCAAATAACCAGTTCCACTGCCTTTGTAAGTACATCCGTATAGCTGTAGGAAACTCTCCTTGTTGTCTCATATTCATTCTCAAACTTGATGATGAAGATGCTGGGATATGAGTTCTCGATTACTCCTTCTTTAATAAAAGCCTTCTTTCTGCCTTTATTAGCTTTAAGTTGAACTTTTTCGCCAATGCAGGTCTCAATGTTCTTCTTTATTTGAAACAGGTCACTCTTTTCAGCCATTGAATCACCTCATCTTCTGTTTTAAATATTATATCACAAAACACATAGCTTGTCAAAAAAAATTAAATATTATAACAAGGGAAATTTAATTGTGTCAAGTGTTTTTTTTAAAAAGCTCAAAACCACTTAATGGTAGGGTTCGTTCGGGTAACCTACACGGTACTTTCCCCTAGTTTGAACTCCACCGATACCAGTCTTCCCAGTTATAGTATTTTCTATTACATCCTCTGCATCCAAAATTTTTTCAATGCTTGTAAACGCCACTTTCTGGCACACTCTTACCGGGTCAAGGGCATGTATCAGGTCTCTGAAGGGAGCGCTCGCATAATTGGCGCCTGCATTGATTATTTCCTTGTAAAGCGACTGGCAGGCGCCAGCAAAAATAACAAGTCCGTCCATATCACTGTTGAACCTTCTGGCTTCCCTTACAGCCTCAATAAAATATCTGGATGTCCTATATGATGCAAGGTTTGTGTAACTATCCTGCCCCTTTATAAAGCCATCATGACCGGTGAGCACCAATATATCCGGCCGGTGTTGCGCCAACAGCTCCCCCACCTTCCTCGGCTGGTCTTTTTCCGGTACATATTCTCCGATAACCTCGATACCCAGTTTTTTATATTCTTCAATACAATTCTCAAGATAATCCTTATCTCCATCCAAGTGGAGTACCTTACCCGGTCTCTTTATCTTTTCCGTTTCATCATTTGAAGTATCTCTATAAAGTGTTTTTTTTCTGTAGCCCCTGTATTGGGGTAGCGAATAATTGGCATACCTCGCCGCAAGTCTCTGGTCACCAAAGCATTCCTCAGCCTTTCTGAAACATTTCTCCCTGTATTCTCTCACCCTGTTCTCAGGCTGCAGTTCCAGGTCGGACTCAGGTGCATCAGCCTCTATCCTGTAGCTGATGCCTTTGAGAGTGATGATTCTTTCACTGCCGGCTTGCGTAATATTGACTATCTTAAAAAAAACATCATATCCGTAGGACTTTCTGGCAACGATATCGCCAACTTTTAGATCGCTCATCTAATCACCACCTATGCTGTTTTCTTTTATCGCAACTGCAAAAATACATACAGCTCCTGCTTCATAATATGCAGACAAATGTATTTATGTTAAAGTGATACCAGCGGCATTTTCTATTGTCTAACCACAATCGGGAAGGTATAATAGTTATTGCTACAGATCTCTACAGGAAAGGTTGATCAAATAATGCTGACCGATATCGAAATAGCACAGCAGTGTACAATGAAACCGATCACAGAAATTGCAGCAGGATTAGGCATCAGTGCTGAAGAACTTGAATTATACGGGAAATATAAGGCAAAGCTGTCCCCTGAGCTCTGGGAAAGAGTAAAGGACAGAAAGGATGGCAAGCTCATTCTGGTTACTGCTATAAACCCAACTCCCGCAGGCGAAGGGAAAACTACCACTACCGTCGGACTTGGACAAGCTATGTCAGCTATCGGCAAGAAAGCGATAATCGCCCTCAGAGAGCCGTCTCTGGGACCTGTAATGGGTATTAAGGGAGGCGCTGCAGGCGGCGGCTATTCACAGGTCGTGCCCATGGAAGATATCAACCTCCACTTCACCGGTGATATGCATGCAATTACTGCCGCCAACAACCTTCTGTCGGCGGCAATAGACAATCACATACAGCAGGGCAATGAGCTCGGTATAGACCCCAGGCAGATAGCCTGGAAGAGAGCTATGGATATGAATGACAGGGCTTTGAGAAGCATCGTGATAGGCCTTGGAGGAAAGGCTAACGGCACTCCGAGAGAGGATGGCTTCGTTATAACCGTGGCATCAGAGGTAATGGCCATACTTTGTCTTGCAAGCGATGTCACAGATCTAAAGCAAAGACTTGGAAGAGTAATCATAGGCTACAACTATTCCGGGGCGCCGGTGACAGCATCACAGCTCAAAGTTGAGGGTGCAATGACACTTCTTCTGAAGGATGCAATAAAGCCTAATCTCGTACAGACACTTGAAAATACTCCTGCATTGATGCACGGAGGCCCATTTGCCAACATAGCCCATGGCTGCAACAGCGTCAATGCCACAAAGCTGGCTTTGAAGCTTGCAGACTATGTCATTACGGAAGCCGGCTTCGGAGCTGATCTGGGCGCTGAAAAATTCTTTGATATAAAATGCAGATATGCGGGCTTCAAGCCTGACGCAGTTGTCCTCGTAGCTACTATCAGGGCGCTTAAGTATAATGGTGGCGTAAAGAAGGAGAACCTGAAGCAGGAGGATCTGAACGCCTTGAAGCTTGGCTTTTCTAATCTCGAAAAGCATATTGAGAATCTCGGCAAATTTGGAGTGCCGGTAATTGTAGCTATAAACCACTTTGATACCGATACAGAGGCTGAAGTGGAGTTTGTTAGAAATAAGTGTAGCAGCAGCAATACCAACGTAGCATTTTCTCAGGTTTTTGCAAAGGGAAGCGAAGGCGGAAGGGAGCTGGCAGAAAAGCTGGTAGGCCTGATAGGCGGCACCCCTTCACAATTCAAACTATTATATGATGCCAAAGCGCCTGTAAAACAGAAAATCGAGAAGATCGTAAAAGATATATACGGAGCAAAGGGAGTTGTATATTCACCTTCTGCAGACAAGATGATAAAAAAGCTTGAGGATATGAGTCTGGACGGATTGCCGATCTGCATGGCTAAAACCCAGTATTCTCTTTCTGATAATCCAAATCTGCTTGGCAGGCCCGAAAACTTCGAGATAAATGTCAGGGAGATAAAGGTTTCGGCCGGCGCCGGCTTTATTGTAGCTATGACCGGTGAGATCATGACCATGCCGGGACTGCCCAAGGTACCGTCTGCGGAAAAAATAGATATTGATGAAAAAGGAATTATTACCGGATTGTTCTGATAATGTGGGGGCGGTAGGGTAATTTCCCTACCGCCTCATGTTTAAAGGTATGTCCTGCAATAGACTTTAATAAATGCCTCAAAAGGCCCTATCTCATCTATTACCTCCTGGAGTCTTGTGACATAGCTATTTTCAGACCAACTTCGCCTGCTGTTGTAGTATCGGTTTACTACCCGCCAGAATTTCTGTGGAAATTGAAGTATTATTTTCATTACCTCCAGTTCTTCTCTGCTCAAAGGTGCTACACCGCTGTATGAATCAATCATAATACCGGTTTTCGTAATATCCCACTCACACTTGCGCATTTTTCGCCTTATTAGATTTGCCACATCATACACTCTAAGTTCATAACAGCAGTAATCAAAATTAATGACTGTCACCTGTCCATCGTCAAGAACAATATTGTGATGGGTATAATCATGATGGCAGAAGGATTTTTCTTCTGCCGCTCTTGCTGCCAGTTCACTATAGCAAGACGCTGCAAGCTCGACTGCTGATGTTTCTCCGATACCGATAAAATGGTCAGCATACTGCAAAAAAAGTTGGTCAAATCTTCCATTGCCTTTTTTGGCCTGCTTCCTCATCTTTTTAATATCCTCAAGGCGCTTTGTAAAGTATCCTGGAAGCTTACCCAGTTCATTTTGTACCTTGCAGCCTTCGGGAGCGGTATAGCCGATAGAAGCCTTATGAATCCCGGCCAGCGCTGCTGCCGCCTTTCCCAGATCTAAATCACTGTCAAAATTGCTCTCACGGCCTTCTGCAAAATCAGTCAGAGCATAGAGACTGTTATTAAAATAAAAACAGGGCTCAAACGAGAAAGTAATCAGATACCGATCGACATTAGGAAACCCGTTCGCAACCAGGTGCTCTTTTGCTCCGTGCACAAATTTAAGCCTTTCAGGAGAAAAAGGTATTCTTCTGATCACCTTGCGTCCTTTGGAGGTCACTATAACGGACGTATCCTTATAAGCAATCACATTGCCGACGATCAGTCCATAGTTATTCTCTATTTCTCTTTCTATTCCTTGCATAGCATATCCCCCGCTCACATCAGGTATAAGAGCGATAACTCTGTACAGTTGCGAAACAATTAATTATATGCCCCCAGGAGACTTTCTAGAAGAAACGCCAAAACAAAACCGGCGGATGACCAGTTATGATCATCCGCCGGAAAATATTACAGCTAATAATTATTTTAGGGTTTATACGTTGGCAAGCCTCTTGTAGGTTTCCAAGCGCTCTTTTGCATTCTTTTCAGCTTCTGCAAACAGCACTTCCGCCTTATCAGGGAACGTCCTTGTCAGAGATGAATACCTGACTTCACTCATTATGAAGTCTTTGTATGAACCAGTCGGTTCCTTGGAATCAAGCACGAACGGATTCTTGCCCTCTTCCTTGAGCATCGGGTTATACCTGTAAAGGTGCCAGTAGCCTGCTTCTACCGCGTTCTTCTCTTCGGTCTGGGAACTACCCATACCGAGCTTCAGTCCATGGTTGATACATGGAGCGTATGCGATTATCAGTGAAGGTCCTTTATATTTCTCAGCTTCGAGCATTGCCTTGATAAGCTGATTCTGATTTGCTCCCATTGCTACCTGTGCTACATATACATAGCCGTAAGACATTGCTATCATACCAAGGTCCTTCTTCTTTGTCTTCTTACCAGATGCAGCAAACTGAGCTACAGCACCTGTAGGAGTTGACTTGGATGACTGTCCGCCGGTATTTGAGTACACTTCTGTATCAAACACGAGCACGTTGATGTCTTCGTTGGAAGCCAGAACATGATCCAGACCACCGAAGCCTATATCGTATGCCCAACCATCTCCACCAAGGATCCACTGTGATTTCTTTATAAGGAATTCACTGTTTTCAAGTATATCATCGACAATCACCTTAGTATCGCCGTCTGCCTTGGCAGCAAAGCCTGCCAGCGCGGATTTCAGGTCAGCAGATGCCTTCTTTGAAGCATCACCGTCATCCATGCTTTCAAGCCAGCTGGTTGCAGCAGCCTTTACATCCTCAGGAAGAGTCTTCTCGAGGAGCGCTCTGCAGTTATCAGCGATCTTACATCTGATTTGTTTTACAGCCAGGTACATACCATATCCGAACTCTGCATTATCTTCAAACAGTGAGTTTGCCCATGCCGGTCCGCAGCCCTTTTTGTTTGTGCAATAGGGCATTGACGGAGCACTTCCGCCCCATATGGAGGAACAGCCGGTAGCATTTGCTATCATCATTCTATCTCCGAACAGCTGAGTCATAAGCTTTGCATAAGGAGTCTCGCCACAGCCTGCACATGCGCCCGAGAACTCAAGCATAGGCTCCTGGAACTGGCTGCCCTTGACAGTTGTTGCTCCGATAGGATTCTTCGGCTCCACTGTCATAGCATATTCCCAGTTCTTCTCCTGGTTGTACTGAGTCTCGATCGGCTTCATGATCAATGCCTTATCCTTTGCAGGGCAGACATTTACACAGCTTCCACAGCCCGCACAGTCAAGTGCAGATACCTGTATCCTGAAGGTTAAGCCCTCAAAGCCCTTACCGATAGCTTTCTTTGACTCGAAACCTTCGGGAGCGTTCTTAACTTCACTTTCGTTGAGGAGGAACGGCCTGATAGCTGCATGTGGGCAAACATATGCGCACTGGTTACACTGTATGCAGTTGTCCATCTGCCATTCAGGAACATCAACAGCTATGCCTCTCTTTTCATATTTGGCGGTACCACTGGGGAATGTACCGTCTTCTCTACCTTTAAATGCACTGACAGGAAGCTTGTCACCCATCTGTCTGTTTATAGGATCAAGTATCTTGCTGATGAATTCGGGTACATCCTTAGAAGCTGCTGCTTCATCTATCGCATTTCCCCAATCTGCAGGTATTTCTATCTTCTGCAGAGCATCTATTCCCTTATCTACTGCAAGGTAGTTCATGTTGACGATCTTTTCGCCTTTTTTGCCATAAGTCTTCAGTATAGCAGCCTTCATGTACTTGACTGCATCATCCTGAGGTATGATATTAGCCAGCTTAAAGAACGCAGACTGCATTATCATGTTGATCCTGTTGCCAAGTCCGATCTCCTTGCCTATTGCCACACCGTCTATTATATAAAGCTTGATATTACGCTTTGCAATAATACGCTTCACATCAGCAGGCAGCTTCTCGTTGAGTTCTTCGGCAGTCCATCCGCAGTTGATCAGGAAGGTACCATTGTTCTTCAGGTCGCTTACCATGTCATATTTGCCTATATAGGACGGATTATGGCAAGCCACGAAATCTGCCTTGTTTATAAGGTAAGTCGAATGGATCGGCTTCTTTCCGAATCTCAGGTGAGAAATCGTTACGCCGCCCGACTTCTTGGAATCATATGCAAAATATGCCTGAGCATACATATCTGTATGGTCACCGATGATCTTTATTGAGTTCTTGTTTGCTCCGACTGTACCATCGGAACCAAGACCCCAGAACTTGCAGCTTATAGTTCCTTCCGGAGCTGTTTCAAGTTCCTCGCCAACAGGAAGTGAAAGCTTTGTAACATCATCCACTATACCTATTGTAAAATGGTTCTTAGGATTTTCAGCCTTTAGGTTCTCATATACTGCTGCGATCTGTGCAGGAGTCGTATCTTTTGAACCAAGTCCATAACGGCCAGCAACGATAGTGCGCAGTTTTCCGCTTTCAAGAAGAGCGGTGCATACATCCTGGTATAAAGGCTCTCCGAGTGCTCCCGGCTCCTTTGTCCTATCGAGGACAGCTATCTTCTTTGCTGATTCCGGTATTGCCTTGAGCAGATGTTCAATTGAGAAAGGCCTGTAAAGATGTACTTTTACGACACCGACCTTTTCTCCGGCAGCCATCAGGTAATCGATAGTCTCGTCAATTGTCTCGCATACAGAGCCCATTGCAATTATTATCCTGTCCGCATCCGGTGCGCCATAATAATTGAAGAGTCCATAATTCCTGCCGGTGAGTTCACTTATTTTGTTCATATATCCTTCAACAATAGCTGGCAGGGCATCATAATAACCATTTGACGACTCACGTGCCTGGAAGAATATGTCAGGGTTCTGAGCCGTACCTCTAATTACCGGATGTTCCGGGTTCAGAGCGTTTTTCCTGAATTTCTTAACTGCATCATAGTCAACCAGCTTTGCCAGATCATCATATTCAAGCACTTCTATCTTCTGCAGCTCATGAGATGTCCTGAAGCCATCAAAGAAATTGATAAAGGGAACTTTGCCCTTTATTGCAGTCAAGTGAGCAACAGCTGTAAGATCCATAACTTCCTGTACACTGCCTTCAGCAAGTAATGCTGCACCGGTTTGGCGGCATGCCATAACGTCTGAATGATCGCCGAATATAGACAAAGCGTGGCTGGCAAGTGCCCTGGCGCTCACGTGGAATACGCCGGGAAGCAGCTCTCCTGCTATCTTGTAGAGATTCGGTATCATAAGCAGTAAACCCTGAGATGCTGTAAATGTGGTTGTCAGCGCACCCGCTGAAAGAGATCCGTGTACAGTTCCTGCTGCGCCTGCCTCCGACTGCATTTCTACGACCCTTACTTCCTGGCCGAATATGTTCTTCCTGCCGTTAGCAGACCATTCATCTACATGCTCTGCCATAACGGATGACGGAGTGATCGGATAAATACCTGCTACATCGGTAAACGCATATGCGATATGCGCAGCAGCAGAATTTCCGTCCATTGTTTTCATGTTCTTTCCCATTTCTAATCTCCCCTTTATATTTCCCCATTGAGTTCTCCGTCTACTGCAGATTTCTTATACATAATAGATATTCTATAAAAAATACAGTTTAAGATAACCAGGGGGGTTTATCAATACTACTTTCAAGTTAAATTGTATACTGTATACAATATAACTCATAGACCTGATATTATTTTAACATTGTTATCTCATTTTGTGAAGTATTTCATTATATAACAGCATAAAATTAAAGGTAAATTGATAGAGTCATTGAAACCTTATAGCGAATCATTAATTTTTAATTGCGTCAATTGGCCAAAATTTTAAGTAAAGGCCATTTTATTCATGATATTAGTGATATTTCTCCATGAAAATATTCATAATAAAGGGCATTTAATAATTATGTTTACCCTGACAGCCTTATAGTGGCCTCTACTCAAAATTCTGGCCATAAATCTAAGGTTGCCCTGGTACTTGTTCTAATGTTAGAAATCCAGATAACACCCCGAGATATATAACCGGAGTCCAGATGAAGATATGGGAATGACTGAATAGAACATTCATGGACTGCAAGTGCTACAGATAAGACCAAACCACAATGCTCGAATGAGGCGTCAGGAACCACAGCCGGCAGTATGGATGCTGCCGGCACTGCGTCCAGAGCTATGGACAGCGAGTGGCCTACACCCTCATTGGAGCAAGTGTTTTGCTCCTGAACTGTTCACGAAGCAGTCCGAAGGATACTCGGCCATCCTTGTCTCCAGAGATTTTCTCATGTCTTGTTTATGTTAATGAATTTAACTAAGCAATTCTGAATAGCAGCTTGATAATAACAAGGAGCAGAAAACCTGGTATGCCCAGTGTCCCGACAATAAATGCTGTATATATGTTTAATGCCATATGAAAACCAATAAAGCCTCCTACCCAGTTAACAAGCAGTATGGCTACCGCCCCGAGCAATGAATTGAGCACAAGCTTCAGAACAACCTTGAGCGGAGCAAGGAGCAGCCTGCCAAAGATAATAAGCAATACTATACCTACCGCATAAGCCAGAACTACTCCTAAATCTACAGCCATAGCATCACACCACATCAGGCAGATCCGTAAACCATAATGCCCTTACCTTTAAGCATTTCAACGAGACGATATCATACTCCGCTCGTTCTATTTATACTTACGCTGTATGATAAATATGACATCATTTTCAAAGGTTCTGCGTAAGACCTCTTTCTTTAACAAGCTTTAAAAAGTAAGTATATCTTGATTCACAGGCCTTGAGCCTATAGATATGATAGTCCAGGAGCAGGTCATCATCAGCGTAATTAAAATCGATACCGGCTTCCACCCACTCGTCCTTTGCTGCAAGAGCCGCCTCGATTATCTGCTGCTCTTCAGCTGTAAGTCTGTTATGTGGCTTTGCCCTGGCAATAAAAGAACTTCTTGCTTTTTTCTTTGCACTGGAGTTTATATTTGCAGGTTCATATTTCAGTTCAGTATCCATAGTTTGCACCCTCTTACAGTATATTCCTTTTATACTATAATTATAGGCACAAATGCTTGCTTCTAATACTTCGGTTCAAATAAAATTTTCGAATAGGCGATAATTTGCTTTGCAAATTACTCTAAGCAGACATTTTTTTACTTGAGCAGTTTCAACAAAAGCTGCTCGACCATACATCCGAGGCTGGTCGCAAACTTTGTTTGCTGTTGACTGCATGACTATACATCCGAGGCTGGGGACATCTGCCGCTTCGTTATATCCGCCCATTCTTCAAATATCTATGAACTGCGCCGGAGGTTATGTTTCTGAATTTTCCCCAATCCTGCCATTTTCCCTTGATAGAGTTCAGTGCATTTACGGTATTTTCAAGACCTCCCAGGTCAACCTCATTAATGCCGCTGATTTCATCATCGCTTGCGTCCTCTAAAAGCCTTCCACCGATTTCATCAAGTATGAAAATATAAGAATAAAACATTACAAATTCATCATTGCACTCAAACCTTATCCGCAATACACCTGCAAAGGATCTTATTTTCACCACCAGACCAAGCTCTTCCGCCACTTCTCTGAATACTGCATCGAGTATATCTTCATCATGGCCGATACCGCCTGTCGGTATCCTGTAAATGTTTTCGGGGTAATCACTGCACGTAATTGTTATGATCTTACCGTCTGGCCTGATAACGCAAAAAACAACCTCTCCCCTTCTGTCTCTCTGCACCACGTTTCTGATCTTATTAAAGTAGCCTGGGGATGCATACCGCACTGTCAGATCCTTAATAACCCTGTCAGCGCCAAGGTTTTTGCATATATTATTAAACTCTGCCTCATTAAATACATTCATAGGATCTGATCCTTTCAAGTAGTTGAAAAACGCAGTACAAGTATCTCTCTTCATTAATATTAATACATTTCAGACTCTATTTCTACTATTGTATTGAGAATTAGAAATGAAGTAATTAAAATTTAATATTATTTCTAGTTTTTATATTGTCTTTTAAGAGAACAATTGCGATAATAATACAGTCTATATGCTGTATAGACGTAAGTAAAATTAATTGATACCGGGGTGTAATTCAATGGAGCCTGAGGTACAGCCAAGTCTTCCTAAACGCAGTAAAAAAAATGTAATAATTATTGTATTGCTTGCATTCATTACTACAATGCTATTATCAGCCTCAGTTCTGTCCTATTTTGTGCTGCAAAGCACCGGCACCTACAAGGGCGTCCATATAGGCAAGCTTGATGTTTCAGGTATGGGCAGACAAGACATGCTTCAATATCTGGAGTCGCAATATACCGCCCCTTCAGCGCAACTTAAAATCACTCTTAAAACCCCTTCGACCGAACTACAGGCAACCTATCCGGAGCTGGGAGTGGATTATGATATCGAAGCCGCCGCTGAAGCTGCGTATTCGGTCGGACGTACAGGCAATGTTTTCATGAGGCTATATGATATTTTGCGAGCAGGCATCAGCGGCACTGAGATCAATATGCCACAGATATGCGAGGATGGCAAAGTTGATAATTTTGTAAATGAATTCTGTACAAAGGCCTTCAAAGAGGTCAAGGAGGGTGCTCTCCTAATTACTGATGAACGCGTTATGATCAGATCCGGCAAGCATGGAGAAAGTGTTGATAAGAAAGCTGTCAGAGCACTGGTGACAGATATGATAACAAGCAACAAGGCCGGGGTGATAGAGCCTGAAGTTATTATGACATACCCGGCAGTCTTCGACACAGATGATATATACGCCCAGCTGATCTGTGAGCCGGTGGATGCTTCTTTTGCGATAGAGAACGGATCTGTGAAGGTTGTGCCTCACATGACCGGCAAAAGAATAGAAAAAAGTGAGCTTGAGGATATAATAGAAGAACTGAACAAAACAGAAGATACCGGCAGACAACTACCGGTAATATTGACAAATCCGGAGATCACAACCGAAATTGCTACATCGATGCTATTCAGAGACGAACTCGCTAATGTCAGTACAAAATACAAAACGACTACTCAGAATGAGAAAAACAGAGAGCACAATATAGGTCTGGCCGTAAGTAAATTTAACGGTACCATACTTCTTCCGGGAGAAGAGTTTTCATTTAACAAGATAGTCGGTTCGCGTAATGAAACAACCGGCTACAAGGAAGCCCATGTATATATCAACGGCAGAGTCGAGGATGGCATCGGTGGCGGCATCTGTCAGTCAGTAAGCACACTTTACACTGCGGTTCTTAAGGCTGATCTGAATGTAACGGAAAGAAAGAGCCATTCCTTTATAGTCACATATGTACCCTTGGGCCAGGATGCCACAGCATACTACGGCGGTACAGATTTCCGTTTTGTCAACTCTACGCAGTGGCCAATGAAGATAGAAGCATGGCTTTTTAAAAACAGAGTTCATGTTGTATTCAAAGGCACTAATACAACTCCTGATAAAAAAGTCTTTATCAGCAGCAAGGTGATGAGCCAGACTCCGCACGAAACTAAGTATGTAGATGATCCTACGCTGCCTGTCGGAACTACAAAGAAAGAGCAATACGGTACAGACGGCTTTATAGTAGATACGTATAAAACAATAAAGTCAGGCAATGTAGTTGTTTCACAGACAAAACTCCATACCAGCCGTTATAAACCCTGTACAGAAGAAATCCATGTTGGGATACTTAAGCCTGATGGCACGACTACACCGGGACTTGCGGAAGAAATGAGAAAGAAAAATACCCCGGCTGTTCCCGGGACACCTAAAACACAAGAAAAACCGACAACGCCCGCAGCACCGGTTACCCCGGCTGTTCCAGGTGATGCTGAGGCACAGCCTCAGCCAACCATACCGTCAACACCTGAGGGTGAAGAAACGCCGGAAACACCAGTAGTACCGGAAACACCTGAAACACCGGTTACACCTCCAGGCGCAGATTCACCCCCTACAGCACAATGAATGAAAACAAAGTTTGTCGAATATTGCTTTGGACATATGAAATCATCATATGTCCTTTAATTTTTTACATTGTAATTTCCTGCTCATACTATAAAATAGATTCTGCAAAGTGTCTATTTTACTAGTGTCAGGTGGTGTCACGCATATGAGTAGGTTCATTCTATCAGCTTTTGGAGATGAAATTTCTCCAAATCTAAATACCCAGATGGATGTGTTGGAGCAAAACGGCATAAGGTACATCGAGATGCGTGGAGTCAATGGTAGAAATATCATACAAGGTAGATATACCCTTTGATGAAGATCTATATTATAAAAAACTGATGGAAAAGGTAAAATCATAGGGGACGGGGGTTTTTGATTATCAATTAGCAATTCAATTGATAATCAAAAACCCCCGTCCCCTATGATTTTAATATACATCTACATTTCTGGCACCGCTGTTTCTTAATATTGCAGTTATTCGGTCTACTTTATCATCATCAGTCTTCATGCTGAACAAAACCTTTCCCTGCTTTATTCCGCTTTCATAGCGCTTGCTTTCCTTTTCGGGAATACCCAGATCTATAAGTCCTCCGACTATACCTCCGGTCACGGCTCCGGATAACAGACCGGTTATAGGTCCAGCGGCAGCAATGATCCCCAGGCCCGGTATAACCATGCTGCCTGCACCTATAAGCAAGCCTGCTATGCCACCCAATAGGCCTCCCGATATGACACCGTCAGAAATATTGTCATTTACCCCTGTACGTCTGCTCATATCAGCATTTGAATCTGAATTAGTGACTATGGAGGCATTCGGCCCTGTCCGTACACCGGTTACATTTCCCCCTACCCTGTCTCCCATTACTGCCGTTGCATTGTTGACGTCATCATCATCATATCTGCCTCCATACCCTACGCTACCTTTTGATGAGCCTGCATCGTAAGGATCACCGGTTTCTCCTTTTTTAGCGACGATCGATATATCGCTTGTGCGCAAGCCCTGGTCCTTGATCTGGCGAGCCGCAACCTCGGCGTGGTCCTGTGTATCAAAAAGTCCTACTACTGTTTTTGACATTTTTCATCCTCCTTTTTCTCTTGAATTAATAAAAGCATCATAGTTAGCATAACTATTTTGAATTGTTATTATTCAAAATAGTTATGCAGATTAAACAAAGCCAACATAAACTTTATATACCTGAATAATTATTTTTATAGTATAATGATTTGAAAAAGAAATAATCCGAATGATAATTATCCGTCGGAGCCCAGGAGAAAAAAATGCAATCCAAGGGAAGCGTTTTAATATTTTTAGTTATATTGGCATTTCCTATTATCGCGATTTCTACAAACCATGATTTATTTTTTGGTATAATGGCAGTAATAGTAGCTATCATTTCATTAATGAACATCCATAGAATTATAAAAAAGAGTAGTTTTAATGAGCAGGAAATAGACGAAAAGCTGGAAGAAGAGCTAGAAGAGCTGGCAGATATAGATATCAAGAAAATAGGTAACGGGCTCAGTGTCGTCTATAATCTCATTTCAATACTCTTTTTACTTTATTGCTCATTCTTTCTGGAGACTATCCTGCTCAAAAGTATTGCATCATTTGCTATATTGCTGCAGATATACTTTATAATAGAGAAAACTAAGAAAAACAGCGGTGTTTTTGACAAGAACAGACTGAAACCGCAAGTACTGCTGTCTAACATTTCAAACATCACTGTTATTCTGCTTGTATTGTTCAACAAAATTTCTGTAATGAGCTGAGAAAAGGGACTGCCCTTAATCAGATTTTTACTGATTCCAAGGCCGTCCCTTAATTCAAAACTGTCTAGCTAAATGTTATGTCCAATGGGTAACTTCTCTATCGATAGTAAGTTTTACTATCATTTTTTACGGGTCATTTCTTTTCATACATATTCAATATAATTTGTGTGATTTCGCTTGTATAATATGCATTATTCTGTTTGTTTCTGTTCTTACTGATTTTCAATAACCCCTTTTGCATAATAATCCGCCAGACTAAATGACTGCCACCCAGTTTTCTCCATCAATCTATTTTTTCTATACTTCAGTATCTGCTTCGCTCTTGAGGCAACCTCCGGGTTCTTGTCAGCTGTGAGCTCTTGTAGTTCTTTCGTTACAGAGTTCGAAGAGTTTTTGATGTAATCCATATCGATTATACCGGTCTGGTGGTATCGTTCAATGTTCTTTCGCACTATCATCACATCTATATTTATGAAATTTATTGCGGTAAAGGCAATCACCGCAGCGGCTATATATGGCTTGAGCAAGGGAAGCCTGTCATACCATACCCTTGCCATTGTAATAACAAATAGAACCAGCAGGAAGACCATAAATGCCTTAGTCATGATGCGAAGGAAGGTAAAGCCGTATGCATCTTCATATAGCGACATCCTGAAATAAGCCGAGCACAGCATGACAAAGGTGCAGCAGATCATTAAGGTATTGAGGAGCCTAAATATCATATCAACGCCGCCACTTCCCTTTTTCGTGTATGTAAGTGTCAGCGCAAGCAATCCAACATTCAGCAATGACACCAATATAAGCTCAAAAAATCCGCTCCTTGCATATTCGGAATACGTAAATCCATCCGGCAGGCCAGCTCCGCCAAACAGGTAAGTAAACTGTATGATTACAAAAAAGACATAAAGGATATCGACTGCCGATGTGACAGTTATTAATATAACCGGATCCCATCGTTTTTTCTCATCAGATGTTTTTATACTAACCAATCCTGTTTTAGTTTCAATGAATCTGTCCCCGTGTCTCAGGCTCCATAAGTAGCTGAAGGAAATAAAGAATATGAATATCGCTATTATTGACTTTGATACAAAATCTTCGATGCTAAGACTGTCAAAAAAGTTGGGAATCTTTTCGACAATTTTCCCAAATACCATGTCGGCAGAGGATAGCAGCAATAGAAGTGTCAGCAAAAGCGGCAACGATATCAATAGTCCGAGAAGTACTCTTGATCCGACTGACTTTTTACCACTTCCACCAGTCCTGCTGTGGACTATTGATGACAATATGGCAAATGGCTTTGGTATATGCATCAAACACCTGGCAAACGCACCGATAAGCAAGTCCATCAGTATTCCGGGGCTGGACCACTTGTAACTGTTAACTCCGGTCACCAGTATCGTCTGCAGCAGTATAAGCCAAGGTAGCGCAAGAATGTTGAGCACCATCAGTATTTCATTTCCAAAAAGAACGAATGTAAGCGAAAGCAGCAAAACCGGAAGACATAGAAACCATCCGAACCTGGCCTCTTTTTTGAGCACAGGCCGCGTATATGCAAACAACAGCGCATAAAAGGTTATGATAAACAGTGGTACTGAAATACCCGGATACTTGTCATAGAAAAGCCAGACGAATATAATGCCAATCAGAAGCGCTCCTGCAAGCAGAAGTTTGTCCGATGCACTGTACACTAATGGTACCGGGGCTGTTGTTTTCTGAAATGACCTGTATTGCAACCCTGAGGATTGGATATTAGGCTGCTCGTTATTTATTGGCTCGTTATTTATTGCTTCCTTATTTTCTTCGCTCATTTTATGACCTCCATGCTCAACAAATTGATATTTGTTATTCTTCATCCGGCGAGTGCTCAAGTATATCTCCCGGCTGGCATTCCAATGCCTTACAAAGTGCTTCAAGTGTCGAGAACCTTATAGCTCTGGCTTTATTATTCTTTAATATGGACAGATTGGCCAATGTTATATCCACTTTTGACGCCAGCTCCGTTAAGCCGACTTTTCGTCTGGCCATCATCACATCCAGGTTAATTCTGATACTCATACATCCTCCTGCATCGCATGCTGTGCTGGGTATATGCTGTTACCCTTCGGCATAGATCAATATGCCTTATTGAGCCTATATAGTCAAGTCATTCTCTTGCTTCACAATGACCGCCTGCCTGAATACCTCAGACAGTATCAGAAGCATGAACCCTCCGATCACAAATACCATAAGAAGAATTACAGTCAAAAATGAGTTGAATAAAAAAATCTTTACTATATAAGCTGCTGCAATAATAAAACAGCATATGGAAATCCTCCTGAAGCTTTTTACATTGTCCATCCTGAATGGGTCCATTCGATTAAGTGTTGTAAAAATTTTTCTAAGCTCATTGACTATCACTGCCGCCAGTATTCCAGTCACATACAGAAATGGAAGCAAAAAAGCATACAATTCACTCGTATTGCCTCTCAACAGGCTCATATACCATTTGAGCAAAAACGGCAGTCCCAGTATGATAAGGATTCCCCCAATGAGTATGAGTTCGATTAAATGCTGCACAATACCCGACAGTCCACTTTTATCCAATATTTTCATAACAAAATACCACCCTCATTTTTCTAAAGATAGTATATAACACAATTTATTTATTATCAATATAAATTTATTGTTATTCGATAATATTGGCCATCGAGACATCCTTCAAATCTTCCTTGAGTAACATATTTTTTGTTACAAATTAAACTTTGCGGGAAAATATATTCTGTTAGTATTTGAGACATAGATAGAAAGGATGATATATTTATGCTTCACAAAACAATTGCCACTTTACTGAATGAACAGATCAATAAAGAGCTTTTTTCCGCATACCTGTATTTGGATATAGCAAATTATTATGCAGACAAGAATCTGGACGGATATGAAAACTGGTTCTATATTCAAACGCAGGAAGAACGGGACCATGCTATGCTAATGCGCCAGTATCTGTTAAATAACGGTGAATTTATACAGCTCACTGAGGTAGCAGCACCAGGCATGAGCTATACTGATTTTAGAGAACCCCTGGTAAAGTCTTTTGAGCATGAGCAGTTTGTAACAGCCTCAATAAACAATATATATGCAGAGGCCATCAGGGTCAATGATTTCCGCACAGTCCAGTTCCTCGACTGGTTCGTCAAAGAACAGGGCGAAGAAGAAAAGAATGCTGATGATAATATTAAAAAATTTGATCTGTTTGCAAAAGATCCCAAGGGATTATATATGTTGAACAGTGAAATGAAAGCACGTGTATATGCACCGCCCTCGCTGGTTTTATAATAGAGCTACGAGGTGCCATACCTCATTGATACTCAAAATTTCAGCTCGCGAGGTGCCTGTCAACACATAGAGATGTTTAATTCAAGTATAAAAAGGGACTGTCTCAAAGTGAACGTTGAGGCAGTCCTTTTTTTGCTCCAAAAACACAAAAGCCCGATCACAACATCATATCCCGACTCTTTCTCATCCAGCGCACGTCTGACAGATGTTGAGTAAAATATCAAGTAATGAGTGGATCTAACTCGGTGAAGTAGTCTTTTAGCATTGATTACTTAACATAATTAAGGTTTATACTGTATTATTGAATCAAATATCAATGAACGTAGATATCTCGCCACACATTACTGGATTTTTTACTCACCCAATTGATTTCAAGACAACCCCTTTTTGTACAGACTTTCCGAAAGTCAATTATTTCTCATCCAGCGCACCGTAAATTGTCTCTTCATTTAGATATAGTAACAATATATGTTTATGTTGAACGTTCATTTTATGTAACCTACTGTAATCATTATACATATAGTGTATTAAATACTTTTTTGAGTGAGGTTATATATGTTATATTTACAGAATATTAATCAAAACTGGTATAGTATGCAAAGAGAAGCAACATCATATTTACGAGTGTTTCATGCCTCTCCCGATGCTCCGCCTGTTGATGTTTATGCAAATGGCACTAAATTAGCAACCAATATTTCCTACGGTGGGTTTACCGAGTATATGCCTGTACCTGCCGGGAGATATAATGTAAGGGTTTTTCCTGTCGGACAGACATTGAACCCTGTGATAAATACCGATGTTGATATTGCTCCCGGTACCATTATAACCGTAGCTGCAGTCGGTAGGCTTGCTGATATTGAGTTACTTCCAGTTCATGATCCTGTAATTCTCATACCACCAGGAATGGCTAACTTAAGATTTGGGCATTTATCTCCTAATGCACCGGCAGTAGACATAGTTTTACCTGATGGAACAAAACTTTTTACCAACGTAGGATACAAACAAGTAACAAATTATGTCCCGGCTTATCCAGGCACATATAGCATATTTGTAAGGCCTGCCGGGACAGGTCAGAATGTGCTTTATGTACCAAATATCAATTTGAGCGGGGACAGATTTTATACCATTTATGCAATAGGACTGGTGGGTGAAACACCTCCTTTACAGGTAGTTATCCCCCTTGATGGCAATAGCTATATTAGATGAGGTATAGTAACCGATTTTTATTGCAGGAGGCGTTATATCATATGCAACCAATAATGATATCCTCCGGGCAGCATCAATTGCCCCCATTACCATATCCATATAATGCATTGGAACCTGTAATCAGCGAAAGAACATTAAAAATCCATCATGACAGGCACCATAAAGCTTATGTCGACGGTTTGAACAGGGCGGAAATAAATTTGTCAAATGCTCGCAAGAGAAATGATTATGAATATATAAAGTACTGGGAAATGAACTTGCATTTAATGGCTCCGGTCATATTTTGCACAGTATATATTGGACGACTATGGCTCCCATGGGTTATGGAGGCCAACCTGGCCCATATACCATGCATCATATAAATAATTATTTTGGTAGTTTTAATGCGTTTATTGATCAGTTTACCAAAGCTACCGAAAAGGTTGAAGCCTCTGGTTGGGGAATCCTGATATGGCAGCCTGCCTGGGGTCATGTGGAGATTTTGCAGGCAGAAAAACATCAGAATCTGACACAATGGAGTGGAATTCCCATTCTTGTTTGTGATGTATGGGAACATGCATATTATTTGGATTACCAGAATGAACGCAGACAATATATTGATTCCTGGTGGAGTCTAGTCAACTGGTATGAGGTTGAAAGAAGACTTCTTCTGGCAATGATAGGTCAGCTACCACTCATGCTGGTGAACAACTATCAGCCCTATAAGTCATAGTACATCTTCTTAACATAAAACATAGGTGATCATCATGCAGTTATATGATATCTCCGCTCTGATCTGTTACATAGACGATTTCTCAGAAGTAAAGTCAAACTATTTCGATATAATTGAGACAGAGTTATAGTATCGAAGCATGATCGTCACTGCAGAAGATGCTCTGTATGACTCAAAATTTCTTGTATAGATGCCGAAAAGTCAACAAATTACGTGCTAATAATAGTAAAATATGTAATATTATGATATAATATAGTCATGGTTAAGAATATGTGAGGTACAAGCTAAAAATGACTTTCTTAATAAACATTCTAATCTTGCAGAATTGAGTGATGAACAGCTTAGGAATGCGTTTGAAATCATTTCCCCGAAAAGTGACTGGGATCGTTTTTTTAAAGAAAAAATTTACGATATTGATGTAAAAGCTTTACTTAATAATATTCGCTTAAGTCGAAACAATATTGCACATTGCAAGTTTTTCTATAAGAACGATTATCAAGCATGTGCCAAATCAATATCAAAACTTAAAAAGGCTATTAATAAAGCAATTACTTTGACTGAGGAAAAAGATTTCACACAGAAAAATATGGAAAGGCTTAAAAGTGCTATTTCAGGACTTTCTATCGTGGCTACCCAATTTCAGAAAACCATTTCCGAAATAGTCGAACCAATGGCTCAGACAATGGCTGAATGGCAAAAATATATTCTATTCCACTACAAAACTTGGTGCAAAGTATAAATTTGTCAGCGGCAATGTCTCAATTGAGTGCTAGTTTATATCAGAATACGAAACATTTCTTAAATGGTGCCACCAAAGATATTTCTCCAGATGAAAATCCTAATTGTGGTCCAAATAAAGAAATAAATGATTGACTCAAAATTTCCCCAGTTTTTAATTAAAAGGGGCAATTATAATATTCCCGGCTCCAAGCGCGCAAGCTGCTTGGCCGGTCAGAGATATGGAATCTTATAAAGCCTCCAGCCCGAACCGTAATGGCCCATGAAATGGCCGGTTACTGGTTCGACAGAGTGGAAGGAACCAAGGGCGTGGAACGCGGCATGAATCAAGTTAGTCACGATCATGCCAGCCATCAGATGCCGAGCATGCCCCACAAGTTTTTACGGGATGATTTTCAATAAACGGCCGCAGGGGATGAATTTCAATACTTACAGGTACTTCCGATTCGCTCATTTGCCTCTACTCGCGCAGGGGGGACCAGCCCGGCAGGCAGCATCACCCGGCTTGCCTGGATGCTGGCCTGGATGGGCGGTTCCTACGCCTGCTGCTACAGCGGCGGCTACCCACAGGAGCACGGAGGCTCGCTGCTATCGAATGCAGCGGGGGATTTTTAAGGGAGGGAGGTGAAAAGGTTTTTTGTTTTTATTCTTACGGGACGTTTTTCAATAGAGGGTTACTGGAATGGACGAATTTCTATACTACAAAGCAGCTTCCGGCTCGCTCACTTGCCACTACCAGCGCAGGGAAACCAGCCCGGCAAGCAGCATCCAAACAATTTTGAAAGGATGCATTCCGGGATGGAGGTCCCTGCGCCTGCCCGCTCCAGAGGCGCTCGCCGGAGCATCACGTGCCGGGTCAGGATCATGGGTGGCACGGATGCGACGGGCACTACGGGGGAAGGCAGGGGGGAAATAAAATAGCGTTTAGAATTATTACTCCAGTCCCATACTTCTATATAATATTAATGCTTAGATTCTACTACATCAGAAATCAGAGGGGTTAGAGTATTCGACTTTTTACATTACTTATGCTTATTCCATAAATTAACTCTTAAAATATTTCTCTATTCTTTTCAAATGAAAGATACCTATTGAAATTCCAATTCCGATTACGGATAAGTAAAAAATAGATAGCCACGGAACAGTATCATGTATAGAAATGTAAGACCCAGGATAGGTCCAACTTTCTAAAAATCTCCATCTTCCATTATGATCATAATAGAGATGTAAAAACTGAATACTAATAGGCGGTAATGTAAGTAATAAAAGTTTAATCACTGTTAATAACTTCCCCAGGTAGCTTAAATTAGGGGTACCACTTTTAGGAAATAAATCTGGTATTAGAATTGTTGACAATATTAGTGAAGAAACGCCAAACTCAACAACAGGAAGACTAGGTTTAAAACCTGTTGTTAGTTTAATATCTATTTGCGTAATAAACTCATATAGATTACTTTCAACCAATATATGATACTCTATTATAATAAAGTAATATATTGATATCTTTAAAAAGAATCTTATTATTCTAAATATTATCTCTTTTCTCATAAAACTCCTTACACAATAATATTTTTTCAGTTCTGTTGTTGTGTTAAATCATTATCAATAAGGTAGTAATAATAACGAATATCATAATTGTTGTAGTCAGTATCAACTAAATTATAGAAACTATAGCCACCTGAAATTGAGAAGTTTTGTGATGAAGAGAACATGATACCAGACCCTAATACATCCTCCCAACCGCTTACTTCCAAGCCAACAAAATTGTAATTCACATTTCCTCCAATAAAATCTCTTTCATATTTTTCAGGTCTATCAGTATTTACAACTATACCTAATGGTACGTAAGCAAAACCTACATCCAATTTACCTTTTTTAGGTAAGGTAAAGCTAATTCCATTATGATTATAAATTGCATTCCATCCTTGTCCCAGATTATGAAGACGAGTGTAACCACTTGTATATGTAAAGACGCCTTTAGTATAAGAAACACTAAAGTCGTTATACACTGATACTTTGTCTAAAGCTCTTTTCGCCACTTTCCCTTTTAAATATGCGGTATCATTTTTCTCCATATATTCTCTGATATATTTATTACTTCCAGTAATTTGATACCCCCCAGGTATTTGGTCAACATATCCATTGAAAAAGCTAGGGAAACCTCCTGAAGTTTTATTAGCTTCTTTAGTTTCAGATTTAGTAGTTTGCTTTAATATCAATCTTTGAATAAACACATCAACTGGTGAATTTCCGCTATCATCAATGAGAGCTATAGGATTATTATAACAATAGGTATAAAGGTTAAGAGATAACGGGTCGTTTTCTTTTCCTGAATAAGAGTCTTCTGTTATAAACCTACCCATCTTCGGATCATAGTACCGTGCCCGCAGATAATATGTCCCGGTTTCCTTATCAAAGTCCCTAATTCAATAGCTGCAGAAATATTTTTTGAGGTACCACATTAAGCAGTACCTCTTTATCAAGGTTCATTTCCATATTAAGTATATCATTCCTGCTGCTGATTTGGAATATCTGGAATTCTGTATTCCTCCCCGGTCTTTATCATCCTGTAGATGATGTTCACAAGCCTTCGCATTACGCACTTAATGGCCTGTTTCTTTGTCTTGCCTTCGGAGATTTTCTTCTGATAGTACTCCGCAAAGATGGGATTGACCGGGTCGCCCCTCGTACCGTGGTCGTTACACTGTGACACAGCCAGAAAGAATAGTATCTGGTTCAGGTTCCTGTCTCCGCGCCGGTTGCTGAAATTGTGATTCCTCGCCCTCTTATCCCTGCCCATTCATCTTTATTAAAGACACTCATTATTTACCTTCCTCTTTTGAAGCAAAGCCCTGATAGAGTGTCATGCTCCATCAAGGCTAATTACATCAACTACTCACCAAATATCCGCTTGTTGTTCTCTTTGATTTCCTCAATCATCTTGTCCATGGCTTTAACTTCAATTGCACCATTCCTTTTACCAGCTAAGAAGTACAGTTTAAGCCAATAGCCGTCATCTTCCAGATACGATTCAACCACTTTCCTAATGTTATCCTCAGTCAAGCTCCTAACAATGATATCCGGTGGCGATGCTGGAATATAATCCAAGCCTTCTTTATCCATATACCAATAGTAGTTCTTTGGCGTTGTCACAACAAAGGTGTAAGTCATTCCGTCATCAGCCTCGATAAACACATCTATGTTCCCATTATAAGCGTCCACAATTTCGGATAAAGGAGTAGGGTACTTTACGTTTTTAATATTCATATACGAACCTCTTAATATCGTTCAGGAGTTGTATTCTATTACCTCCCTATAGCTTTGCTTACTTCATTCAAGCATTCAATGCTTTGAGTTCCCAGATATTCTCGAGCTCGGTTTATTATAGCCTTCTCATCCCCAAGCCCCTCCAATACTGTCGTAGTAAGTATTTGCTTTACATATAAGTCATCACAAGTAGCCATTCTTTCGTAAAAATCGAATATGTGCTTGATAGTGGAAGTTTCCTTGTTAGTCCTTAGCAGTTGGATGACATACGGATTTAAAACGTCGCCAAAGACAATGTGTGGTAACACTTCATCCCACCACCCCAATTCTTCCTTGAACATCGGTAAAACTTCTGGAATAGCTTCAAGCATCTTATCTACAATGTTTTCTTTACTTAAGTTCTCCATTAAAACTTTCACCTCTACTTTCCGTTCAGCGCATTTGTCAAGTCCTGTAGCAATTTTTGAGCAGTCTTTAGGTCATTCGCATTAAGATTTTGCTTGTTTATAATGTTTTGCAAGTTTGCGATACGTTCGAGTGCCTTAGGTATATGGCTAGTCATGCCTGTGGGTACTCCATTCACTAATTCATTTCTTACAAAATCTGCGGTACCACCATCTCCAATAGTTCCTCCTGGTCTATATAGCTGATCTATACAATTCCATAGCTTTTGGTTAGTTACAGAGTTTAACAGTTTATCTCTTACAGTTTGCCCCTTTCCAAAAAGATTCTTGAGTTTATCCCAACCAGTTGTTATACCTGCACCTATAGCACTTATTGCACTTGCACCAAGTCGTTCCGCTACTAAGACAGACCCAGATACCACCGCTACATCTTCACAGAACAGTATAGTCTGTTCTCTCTTGTAAGCAGCCTGTTGTGATGTCAAATACGAGTAGAGCCCCTGCACCTCTGCTACAGAACCACCGCCAGGACCATTAAATAGATTGCTCGCGTTGACTACATCATTGAAATTATACCATCCATCGATATACTCAAATGAGTCTCTAATTTTATCCCTTAAGCCGACTCCTAAAGCTGCAATTTCGGTTCTTCTCGATGCACTAGCCGTTGCATACTCTTGTTTCAAGCTTATCAACTGGGATAAGTATATCTCAGCTTCATGCCCAGATGGGTCAAACATATTAACGGGATTGTTCAGGCAGTAGGTGTAGAGGTTTAATGACAATGGGTCACTATCTGAACCCCATACACTATCCTCAGAAATAAACCGTCCTATTTCCGAATCATAATACCTTGCACGTAGATAATAGTTCCCGGTTTCAGAATCAAAGTACTCTCCACAGTATCTGGACACGTTTGTATCGTTCGGGTCAATATTACTCTCGCTTCCAAATGCGTCATACTCATATGACTTTACTGTATTTCCTGCTGTATCTGTCAATTGTACTACATCACCGTGGCCGTTGTACGCATACCATTTCTTGGTGCCTCCAGCCGGAGTTTCGGCGCAAATAAGGTTTATCCCGCGAATATACTTACTCGTTATATTACCAGCACCATTCAGTTCTATCGATATCTGGTCACCATCCCATACATGCTTCGTTAATACTCCATTAACACTCTTTGCAGCTCGTAAACCATTCGCATTATATGTGTATTCTGCAACTGTATTATCTGATGTTGTCTTTATAAGCTGATTAAGTCCATTATACTCCATCAGACTAACACTGTCATCCGCTAACCCGGCAACAGATATACTGACAGCTTCCTGCTCCCCATTGTCAGGGACGAAAACCTCAGTACCCTTGTATATCTGGTTACCATTATTATCATAGCTATAGCTTGTTACCTCTGTGATATCAGCAGCTTCTTTTGTTTCTGCCAGAAGCCTGCTATTTAAGTCATAGACATAACTTGTGGTATATGGATTTATTCCCGTTGCTATTAACGTTTTCCTGTTATTATAGTCGTCATAGATATACCCAATTGCAGACGTCACAGTTCCAATAGATGAATTGCTTTCACTTGTCAGTCTTGACAAACCATCATATGAATAGGTAGTCGCTTTGCCGCTTGTAGAATCAGACTTTCTTGACTGATTACCGTCCAGATAATACTCATATGAATAATGTGAAATCTGGCTGCCCGCCCCATTTGTGTTAGATAAATCAACTAGTTTATTTGCCAAATTGTATACATAGGCTGTATCGTTGCCATTTGAGTATTTCAACGATTTTCTGTTGCCATTTTCATCATATGTATAGATTGCAACAAGCTGATCGTTTTCGAATACCTGGTACAGTCTGTTCATATTGTCATAGGTATAGGAAGTGCTTAACTTGACCACTCCACCAAGTGTCAGCGTATAGGTTTTTCTGTTATCGGCAGCATCATACGCATACTCCTTGACAATATTACCGTCGGTCTCCTTCATCAACCTGTCAAGGCTGTCATATTCATAAGTAATGTTGTCAGATAATGTCACCTTATCGTTGAAGCCATATTCATATGTATGGGATGTGTTGCCTTTCCCGTCCGGTGTTACAACGCTTGTTGATTTCAGCCTGCTCAAATAATCATATATGTTGGTAGTAATATTACCATTGCGGTCGGTTTTACTTGTCATGTTACCATTTGCATCATACCCATATGATTCAGACATGCCCATTGGATCTGTCATCTTAAGCAGTCTTCCCTGATGGTCGTATTCATATTTCGTGGTTGAGTATGAATGATCCGATCCATCAACTATTTTATCAAGCCCATTTATTTTAAGAGGGCTGCTTAAGCCGGTATATTGCCTTAGCTTATTCCCTGCTGCATCATAATAGTATTGAGTATAATTAGCTTTATTTGCAGTTTCGAACTTTAATACCTTTGTTAGTAGATTCCTGGTATTATACTCATAATCCTGACGACTATATGCCATAGTTTGTCCAGGCTTGTTCGAACTTGTTTTAGAAATGATTACATTACCGTTTCTATCATAATAGTTTTTCTTTATCGTGTTATAAATAGTGTTGTTAATTTTAGCAAAGGGTATATTCTCCTCAATAGTTCTGCCCAGCTTATCATATTTATAAGTTGTTGAGTATTTAGGGGTTGCTAGATTTCCCTTAAAGTCAGTTACTGCTTTTATTTTGCCGAGCGCATCGTATTCAGTCAAAGTATAATTACCCTCTATGTTAAATGTTTTCACAGGTCGCCCAGCAAAATCATATTCATATTTTGCGGTCCAGGGATTAGTCCATCCCTCCTGGTATGCGCGAGCCGATTTTTCTTCAGTTTTGTTTCCGATATAGTCATATTTATATGTATCCGCATATTCTATGCCATTATATATACGACCCGTTTTTACTACTTCTCCATGCTTATTCGTATATACATTGGTTGTCATACTTTTCCATGGATAATATGTAGTAACTGTTTTTTCAGCTTTCTGATATTTCTCTCCGGTCGCAGGATCTACATATGCGTCATCATAAGTATATACTTCATTATATATCTCCGAATTGCCCTTATCCCTTATCGTCTTTCTCTTAATCCTGCCGTCCCCGATATACTCATATTCTATCTTTCTGCTATCCTCACTTGAATTATGATTATTTTCCTCACAGATTCTCATGTTTCTATCATATTTGTATTGATTCAAGTATTCACCGGTGGTCACATCCTGTTCGAACAATAGGTTACCCAGCCTATCATAACCGTACTTTAATTGTTTACCTAATTCATTGGTTACCAAGGTATAGTTCTCTGTAGAATTAGTAACATATTGCATTGTCTTATAGGTCGTATCCGAGTAAGTTTCGCGTGTCACTCGACCAAGCTTGTCATATTGATAGGAAGTAGTGTTCCCCTGTCCATCCTGTTTCTCCTTAACATTGCCAAACCAATCGTATATGTATCTTTCATCAACAGTACCAGGATTGTTACCCGCAATAGCAGCAACTGAAAGGTTATCTGCATCCAGTACCCCCTCAACATACTTTCGAGTCAGATATAGTCCATTAAACTTACCATTTCTTGATACTACATTATCATCATAGCAATATTTTATATCATTATAATCAGTCCAATTATCCAAATAGTTTTTTTCTTCGATAACATTTCCGTAGACATCATATAAGAATTGCGTTTGCTTTTTTAATACCCCGTTTTCAAACACTTTTGCATACTCAATACTTTTACCGTCTGATGTCGGCAAATACTGTTCTCTAATTGTATTACCGGCATCTCTCTTATATGTTTTGCTTATAAGATAATGGTATGTTGGATGGTATTGATATGTGGTTTTGTATTCAATGTTTGTTTTATCGCCCGCAGCTTTACTGCTCCAATATTCCAAAAGATCACGGTATATGTCATAGGTAAAATTCTGAATACTTTCTACATATTGACCTGTTGTTTTATTATATGTTCTATAAGTAGTCTTCGCTAGTTGTCTATTACTATCATACTCATTAATAGTTTCATTTTTATAGTCAGGTCCGATTGCTACACTATTTGTAAGTAAGCAATTGTCATCAAAAATAAGTCGGTCAGTATTTTCAGTCCCATCAGCATTGAATGTCATAACATCCGTTGTAGTACCGTAAGGCTCGGAATATGGCCACCCGTCATACTCAGCAGAATCATTTCTATTATATAGATACACCTTTGAAATTGATGTGGTATTATTATAATCAACGCTGTTGAACATTTTATAGAATTGCATTGATCCATCTTCACCGAGGTTTTTTGTATATATGTAATTTATAAAAACGGAATAACCGCCTGATGGATAATTTATTTTACGAAGACATGCAAAGAAATTATCAACACCATTGCCATCTCCTAGTACAGAATTCACCTCTTTAACATCAGCATCAGCTTTACATAAGTTAAAGTGGTACAGATAGGATGTAACACGGTTTTCAACATCCGTAACTGAAGACAAATAATATTCAGAGTCCAGAATGTAGTTTTGAAATTCACTCGAAGCTTGACTTCTAATCAATGCTTTTTGGTACAAAATACTTTTAGTCTGCCCATCTCCATATACAGAAACAGTCAAAGTATTATTTGTATCATTATAGTTAAAATATATGTCTCTACCTACACTGTCTATTATATGACTAATATAATAAAAACTTTCATCTCCAAGCTCTCTAGTCGAGTACTGAAAGGTTATGTGATTATCATAACGATCTCCAATACCAATTAAATAACCATAATAGTTAAAAAAATACTTTCTCCCATCCTTCTCCTCAAGTGCCCACACTGAGTCTGCCACCATATTATTCGACTGGCCATTATTAAATGTCCCAAGAACACCATTCGGTGCATAATCGTACTTTAATCTGTACTCCTGTAAGTTTTCATCTTTTAAATAGAAACAATTACTATATACATCGAAATTACCTTCCGGCATTATAAATATGACACCTTTTGAGCCAATATGAAGTTCTCTTGGCCAGCCACTTCTTACAACCAGGTGCGGCAGATCAAGAGCCCATCCCGTACCTATATCAAACAACTTGTCATTTAATGTATATGGGTATCTATCGTCTACTAGTTTCTGTTGACCATTGATTATTGAATAATGAGTCAATATATCATATGTATTTGATTGTTGTAAGCTATAATATCTGGTTAAGTTAAAGTCCAAACCATTTTTACCCTTAAGAGAGAGATCAGTACATTTTATTTCCATATTCCCCGTAACTGGGCTAATATACCTTCCGCCGATTTCCTGTATTGTTAATGGTGTAGTTATATCCTTTTTGTATGCCGCACGCGGATATATTTCATTATTGATTAAGTCAAGTGTTGCATCTGCAAAAATATCTATAGTTCCTATGATGAAGATCATTAGCATGGTAAAAAAGACGGATGTAATTTTAATTAATGTTTTCGCTTTCATCATTTTTCACCCCCCAGGTATTCCTTGACATCTTCCCAGCTTCTATTACCATTTTTAATTTCCAATACTCTATCCACTGTTGTTTTATTTGCTGCAGCCAGGTGTTTTGCGTATGCAATTTGACTCATTTGCTCAATTCCATTAGCTTTAAATAATTTAATTTCCTCATCTGTTATTTTATAAGCTTTTATCAAGACCTCATCCATACTAGCCTGAGAATCTTCAACTGCCGATACATTTGCTTGTATATTTTTTTCCTGCAAAACCTGTTTTGGTTGTTTCTTTTTCCATTCTTTCAAATGCTTTTGATCGATTTCTGATAACTTTTTTCCTTTTTTGACCTCATCGACTACACTGTCAACATCTATATCATAGCAACGGGAGACCATGAACATATCATAAGCCTGCCTGTTTGATATACCCTCGTTTTCCATTTTGGTAACTTTATTACTGGCCAAGCCTAACATTGTATTATACTTCTTAAAATTAATACCTAGTTTTTGTACAGCAGCATTCCAAATCTTATCGTTGTTATCGATGACAGTTTCAATTTCTTTACCATCCTTGTCTTTTGATTTAACTAATTTATATCTCTCAGCCTTCCCCTTTGCTTTTAATATCTTCTCAGGATCTAAACCACTTAGCGCGGAATATTCACATGCAATATCAATGTCTTTAAGCGAGTAGCCTTTATCATAAAGATCATAGACCAGTTCATCGGTCTTTATTTTTTGTTTCTCCTGGCAAATAAGTTTATAATAGACCTTATCGTAGGAGCCTTCTTTTTTCTTCAAGGAAAGCAGCTCAGATTTGCTAATATCAAAGCCCTTAGTAAGCTCTTTTATCATTGACGTTTCACTAATATCCACACTTTTCTTGTTAGAGTTAGAAACGGCAATAGCCATAGTTGATACACTTAATGATATTACTACTATTGAAACCAAGACAAATAACAGTTTCCTACTTTTCATCACTCAGATCCCCCTTATTCTATAGTCAAAGTAAATGTGACCGGTCCGTTGACCGCTGGAACAAATGTAATAATATCGATGATCCCTGACCACTGTTTACCATATTGAATAGGCTTATCCAGCGTAAATTGGATAATGCCCGGACTTGCTTTATTGATAGTTATATTTGCTCCCTGAATTATTCCGGCAGTTTTATCTTTCTTATATGTCATTGTACATAGATCCTCAATGCTTGATATATTTTCCTTTTTATATGAAATAGTTATAGTGCGTCCAATAACATTGGATAGATTTCTCGCCTTTAACACAATATTGAAAGATTGGCCCTGCACGCAAACAGAGGTAAATGAATTTGATAAAGAATTACTGCTGGGTGATCCTAATACCCATTTCGGTATTTCAAAATACCCTTTTTCGCCATTACCCAACTGGCCATAACTATTGACTCCCCATGCACAAATGGTGTTGTCATTCTTTAGGGCCAGACCGTGATAGTACCCTCCGGATATAGCTTTGATTCCACTGAGCTCGCTTACTTGAACTGCCGTTGTCCTGTTAATCGTTGTTCCGTCTCCCAATTGGCAAAAAGTATTATAGCCCCACGCCCATACAGTACCGTTATTCTTCAGTGCCAGGCAGTGATTATATCCTCCTACAATAGCTATAATGCCACTTAGTCCTTTTACCTGAACTGCTTTTGTCCTGGTTGTTGTCGATCCGTCTCCCAACTGGCCATAACAATTATACCCCCATGTCCAAACAGTACCGTCATTCTTTAGTGCCAGACTATGATAGTATGCCCCCGCTATAGCCTTGATCCCACTTAGTCCACTTACCTGTACTGCCATTGTCCTGGAGGTCGTCGTTCCGTCTCCCAACTGGCCGTAATTATTATAACCCCACGTCCATACAGTGCCGTCATTCTTTAGTGCCAAGCTTTGGAGGTTCCCAGCTGCTATAGCCGTGACCCCGCTAAGACCGCTTACCTGCGCTGCCGTTCTCCTGTCCGTTGTCGTTCCGTCTCCCAATTGACCATAATTATTACGTCCCCACGACCATACAGTTCCGTCGCTCTTCAATGCCAAGCTATGGAAACTACCCCCTGCAATTGCCTTGACTCCACTGAGTCCACTTACCTGTACAGCCTTTGTTCTGGTCGTGACCGTCCCATCGCCTAATTGACCGTAGTTATTGTACCCCCATGACCATACTGTGCCGTCATTTTTCAGTGCAAGGTTATGATAATCCCCCCCTGAAATAGCCTTAACACCACTGAGCCCGCTTACCTGCACTGGCATTGTCCTGATAGTTGTCGTTCCGTCTCCCAGCTGCCCATAAGAATTATATCCCCATGACCATACCGTACCATCACTTTTAAGTGCATGGCTATGATAATTCGCTCCGGCTATAGCCGAGATTCCGGTTAGTCTACTCACCGGTACTGCTGTTGCTCTGATTATTGTTCCATCACCCAACTGGCCATAACAATTAAGTCCCCATGTCCATATGGTACCGTCACTCTTCAGCGCAAAACTATGATAGTACCCACCTGTTACAGCTATAATTCCGTTGAGTCCGTTTACCTGCACCGCCTTTGTTCTGGTCGTGACCGTCCCATCGCCTAATTGACCGTAGTTATTGTACCCCCATGCCCATACTTTTCCATCATTTTTCAATGCAAGGCTGTGATAATACCCTATAGCTACAGCCGTGATTCCGGTAAGCCCGCTTACCTGAACCGCCCTTGTTCTATTTGTCTTGGTTCCGTCTCCCAACTGGCCATAGCCATTGTAGCCCCATGCCCATACCGTGCCATCATTTTTCAGCGCAAGACTATGATTTCCTCCTACTACTATAGTCGAGATTCCGCTAAGCCCAGTTACCTGCACTGCTGTAGTCCTGGTCGTTGTCGTTCCATCTCCCAGCTGGCCATAGTTATTGTATCCCCAAGCCCATATCGTGCCATCATTTTTCAGCGCCAGGTGGTGATTATTCCCGCCCGCTATGGCCGTGATCCCACTGAGTCCACTCACTTGAACCGCTTTTATTCTGGTCGTTGTTGTTCCATCTCCCAGTTGGCCATAGTTATTGTATCCCCATGACCATACTGTGCCATCACTCTTTAGCGCAAGACTATGATAAAACCCACCTGCTATGGCCTTAATCCCACTGAGTCCACTTACTTGAACCGCTATTGCTTTATTAGTTTTCGTTCCATCTCCCAGCTGGCCATAGGCATTATATCCCCATGTCCATACTGTGCCATCATTTTTTAACGCAAGATTATGATAGCCCCCCGCTGATATGGCCTTTATTCCACTAAGACCGCTAACCTGAACTGCTGTTGTCCTGTTAAGCTTATTTCCATTTCCCAACTGGCCACAATTGTTATATCCCCATGACCACACTGTACCGTCATTCTTCATCGCAAGACTATGATAAAACCCACTTTTTATTTCGGTGAAAGGCCCACCTGTCATAGGTGAGGAAAGCAGACTATATTCATCAAAACCGTATTCTATGTTACCTTCACTTACTGTCATTGAGTTTTCAGGGATTTGCAGAATATCATTATTTTTAACATTACATAATACATTAGTGCAGTTTATTGTTACACTGTTATTAACTTTGAAAGTTAAGCTCGATAAGCGGTCAGAACATGTTTGAATCCTATCAATAACATCTGATATGCCTGTTTCCTTATCCATACTTAATAAAAGTGCAGACGTGCCTGATATAAAAGCTGTCGAAATTGAGGTTCCGCTATCTAAACCGTAACAATTGCCAGGTAAAGTGCTTTGTATTTCTTCACCTGGCGCTGCAATATCGACAATGTTTTCACTAAAGTTTGAAAACACGGATAGTTTACCGCTCTGGTTCACTGAAGCAACTGTGATAATATTAGGGCAATCATATGACGCCGGATAGATAGGAGATGTATCTAAATTGGAGCTATTATTTCCCGCTGCGCAAACAAATAATGCTCCAGTATTCTGTATTGCATCTCTTAATGCCTGATTTTCATAGGTGCTACCCCAACTACAGTTTAATATTTTGACATTTTCACGTTCAGCATATTCAATCGCGTCAATGATGTCGCTGGTATAGGCTTTACCATTCTTAAACACCTTAAGAAGCATGACTTTTGCATCCGGTGCTACTCCTGCAATTCCTTTATCGTTATCTTTGACTGCAGCGATCGTGCCGGCTATGTGTGTTCCATGCTTCTCCTCATCAATATTTGATGTGTCAAAAACTACATTGCTATCATCTGTAAAATTCCACCCGTTTACATCATCAACATACCCGTTATTGTCATCATCGATGCCATTGTCCGGTACCTCGTCGGCATTTATCCAAATATTTTCAAATAAATCTTCGTGGCAGATATCCACGCCTGTATCGATTATGCCTACCGTTACACCTTCGCCGGTTGACATAGCCCACGCACCCTCTATATCTATATCGCAAGCATATTGTGCCTGATCTGATTTAGTGTTGTTTTGCTCTTCCATAAATAATGGATCATAAATAATCTCCATTAATTTATCTTGGTTGAGATTGACTGGTATATCGCCTGAATCCAATCTTATTTTTATCTCTTCTATTGGATTGGAAATTAAGTACTCTTTAAGTTCCGGGTTCTCATTTACTATATCCTGTAAGTGAAACGGAAGAAAATCCAGCTTTTCTTGAATAGAATTTATTCCATCATCGAGATTAGAAGTGCTATTGTTCTCCAACCCCCATTGAGTATTATAATACGGATCATTTGAGGATAGATCTAATAAATAATCCGGCTGAATGTATTCTATTTCATTGCTGGAATTCTCACCTTCAATAATATCTGTTATTTCTTTGAGTTTTCTCTTTTCCCCAAGAGAAATTCTTTGTGTGCCTTTTTTTCTGTTTACTTTAGTATCCTTACTAATAATATCAACGTTCTTCTTTTTTAGTGATTTCTGAACCTTATCTTGAACATTGTTATTTTTGTACTTAATAATAAAACGATCGGACTCATAATCAGGATTGCCAACAACCTTTATGCCTGATTTTTTTGTGATTTTAGAGATAACACCGGTAACAGCAGGATCTTGGATATCATCAATAATTATTTCTGAATTTTTAGTTAAATCTGTGGTTTGATCTGTGGTTTGATCTGTGGTTTGGTCTGTGGTTTGGTCTGTGGTTTGATCTGTGGTTTGGTCTGTGGTTTGATTTGTG
>CAZBEQ010000002.1:145601-150245 GCA_964490975.1 uncultured Oscillospiraceae bacterium
GTCTGTGGTTTGGTCTGTGGTTTGATCTGTGGTTTGGTCTGTGGTTTGATTTGTGGTTTGATCTGTGGTTTGATCTGTGGTTTGATCTGTGGTTTGGTCTGTGGTTTGGTCTGTGGTTTGATCTGTGGTTTGGTCTGTGGTTTGATTTGTGATTTGATTTGTGGTTTGGTCTGTGGTTTGGTCTGTGGTTTGGTCTGTGGTTTGGTGTGTGGTTTGGTGTGTGGTTTGATCTGTAGTTTGGTCTGTAGTTTGGTCTGTAGTTTGGTCTGTGGTTTGATCTGTAGTTTGGTCTGTGGTTTGATCTGTTAATGATTTTGTATGTGCATTGATAATATTACTTTCAAAAATTGTATTACCATCCGAATTTTTTGCCTTAACGCAGTATTGATATTCAGTATCGGGTATAAGTCCTGTGTCTGTATATGTAAATGAATCCGTCGAATTTATGAATTCACCATCTCTAAATATATCGTATGAATACAAAGAATCTTTTATTTGCTTAAAGGTCCATACTAGTTCAACAATATTATCTGTGGTCTCTAAAGCTATTAGTTCAATATTGTTAGTTTTGATTGGGTCTACATTTTCTAATGAATTAACGTTCTGAATAAAAACACAATTAAGAAAAAATAAAATTACTAGAATGCCTGAAAAAAGCCTCTTTGCTGTTTTCATAGTTGACCCCCCAATTATTCCCTGCCAAAATAATTCAATTTAGTATACCTTTATACTATAAACCAAGGAATAATTGTATTCAACTCCAAAAATTCGACTTTTTTCGATTATTTGGCTTCTATAATGATGAACGTGCTTGAATTAACCCTACTTCTCCACATTTTAGCCTATCCCCTGCCCACGCGGCCACTCACATTCTTGTATAAGAGTAATACTTATACTATAGTGACACCTAAAGATTGTCTGCCCAGATACTAGATCCCTTAAAAATAATGTTTCTCCACAGCTTACACTCTATAATTTCTAAAGATTTTCATATTCAAAGAGGCTCCTTATCTCTTGTTCACTCATTTTTGCGAGGAAGCTTTCTCCTGGCTGAACGATACAATTTATCAGTTCCTTTTTCTTTTGTTGGAGTTGATATATTTTTTCCTCAATAGTCCCTTTGGTTATAAGTTTTAATACCTGAACAGGATTCTTTTGTCCTATCCTATATGCGCGGTCAGTGGCCTGATCCTCTACTGCAGGATTCCACCATGGATCATAATGTATTACAACATCGGCTCCTGTGAGATTAAGCCCCGTCCCTCCTGCCTTGAGTGATATAAGGAAAATACTGTTTTCTCCGCCATTGAAGGCTTTTACCATCTTCATTCTTTCTTCTGTATCTGTCGCTCCATCAAGATAGAAATATCTGATGCCTCTTTTATTTAATTCCTGTTTAATAACAGCCAGCATTCCTGTGAATTGAGAAAATAATAAAATCCTATGTTGCCCTTCCAGCGAATCTTCCAGAATTTCAAAGAGCATTTCAAGTTTTGCGCTTTGGCCTTTGTAATTCTCAATAAAAAGACCCGGATGACAACAAATCTGCCTTAGTCTTGTAAGCATTGAGAATATTTTAATTTGGCTTTTCTCAATTCCTTTAGAGGATATCTCTGTAATAAGCACCTGTCTGGCTTTTAGCATGTATGCAAGATATACTTTCTTTTGTTCCTCGGCCATTTCACATATCTGCTTGCTCTCTGTTTTCTCTGGCAGCTCTAGCAATACATCCTGCTTCATTCTTCTCAACAAGAAAGGGTTTATATGTCTTCCCAGTTCTTTCAATGCTTTGGTATCCTTGTTTTTTATAATCGGAGTCTCGAATCTTTTGGAAAACATATGCTGCGACAATAGATATCCTGGCATAATATAATCAAAAATAGACCATAGCTCTGTAAGGGAATTCTCAATTGGAGTTCCAGTAAGTGCAAAATAGCAGGACGCTTTTAGCATTTTTACAGTTCTTGCATTCAGAGTACTTGGGTTCTTTATATGTTGGGCTTCATCTAAAATACAATATGAAAATTCCATATCCTTGTAATACTCAACATCCCTCTTGATCATGCCGTACGTTGTAATGATCAAATCCGCATTGTTTGATTCCTGTAGCTGCTGAATCCTATCTGACGGGTTTCCGGAGACAACTGTAACCGACAATTTGTTTGTAAATTTATACACTTCCTCCAACCAGTTGTATACAAGGGATGTGGGCGCAACCACAATAGAAGGCCTGTATGTACCTGAGTTCACTTTTTCCAACTTATCCGATAGTATTAGCGCAATTACCTGAAGAGTTTTCCCAAGTCCCATATCGTCTGCAAGTATACCTCCAAAACCATATGAAGCAAGAGTCTTCAGCCATTTGAAACCGGTTTTCTGGTAGTCGCGTAAAATCCCATGTAACTCCTGCGGTATAGAAAACTCCATGTCCTGAGGCTCTCTGATATTCTGTACCAATTGCTTAAAACACATATCTCTCTCTATCTGCAGATTATTTGATTCCTTTAATGCATTATCAATATACATTGCTCTATATGCAGGCAGATTAATAACCTTTTTTGACAGATCCGAATCTGTAATATTTAGTTCTTCAAGCAGCTTAGCCATAGTATTGATTTCCCCCGAACCGAGAGGAATAAATGATCCATTCATTAATCTGTAATACTTCTTTTTCATTCTAAAGGATTGCAATAGATATTTTAATTCTTCAGTATCAACGCCTTCCATATCCAGTGTCAATTCCAACAGATTGCTACCTTCTTTTAATTTCACACTCGCATTTATGTTTTTCAAAGGATAAACCCGCATTTTCTTGAAGGATTCAGAATAAAACAAATTCGCCTTCTCCTTCAATTCTTTTAGTTCATCAGTTACAAATTCATAGATTTTATCTTCATCCCTCAATATAAACTTATCTGAACTTTTTTCAAAACCTGCGGCTTCCAATAAGCCAACAATTGTACCTTCTTCCTTCTCTGCCCGAATAAGTAGCCTTCCATTTATTTTATTTATGTTTGAATCACTATTTATGCAAGGATTAATTTTTTGCTCGCCATAAACAAATTCAACATTAGCAAAAATGATTTGGCTTCCTTTTGCCTCATATCTATCCAAATAAATAGTTGTAACAAGTTCTTCTCTAAAAAATTTTTCTTCCAGCTTATTTTCTATCTTCACGCTGCAGCATTTTTCAAGGGTAGGAATAATACTGGAAAAAAGCGTTACAGCCTCATTTTCAGGAAATTTCAATTCTATTTTGTTGTTTTTATAATATTTAAGCAGCGGAACAATGCCGCTTCTAGTGTCAGGGCTTGTCTTGTGAATTTGTGTCATATAATAAATATACTCGCCCTGAGAATCCAACACATAAACGCTTCCCTTAAGTGCTGATGTCAGGCAGACACCTCCATCTATCGCCTTTAACTCAACTTGTGGGTTGATATTGTCCTCCACAATAGCAACATCATTTATAATCTGAGAGTTCCCTATTCGTACATTAAAGGTACCATTTTCATAAATATCAAAAAAGGCCTTCATTGCAGATTCAGAAAGCTTCATCTGTTTTTTTTCACGAAAGATTATACTTGATGAATATTGATTAACATAGAGTCTTTTTTCATCAATGAATATTTTTGTTATGAGCTCCATGAGACTGGAAGACTTTCTTTCAAACACTATTTTGTCGGGTATAAATGTAAATTTCTTGCCGAATTCATATGATCTGCCATCAATATATGAACGCAAAAAGTCAGAAATATCCTTTACTACATAAAGCTTGTCCCCCCCTATTTGAAACTCCAACCCCTGTTCAACATAGTTCCAACGCTGTGTTATGACAAAAGTCGGTACAAGTTTTACTTCCTCAATATTCTCAAAAGATGCAATAGCAGAGGAGGTTTTCACGTTCTGCTGCCTGAACATATCTATATAAGCAGTCAAAAAGCTTCTTGCTTCCTGATTTAAAGCTAAAGTTTTGACTACAGGAGAAGAAACCTTTGAGTTCAATAATAAATCAGTCTCATTCTTTTTCAATTCTTCAGCCCTTTGTACTTGTTGAACACTATTTGGAACAACCTGATTTATTATTCTCTGCGGACTTACTGGTGTTGTTTTTAATGGAATGGTTGCACTTCTATTTTTGGTATCAAGCTTCTCAAATTTAAATATATTTTCAATGATTATTTTACGATTCCCTTCGAAAAATTTCAAGATAGCAAACATTACAGCTATAGCATGCTTACAAGTGAAAGTACTTCTGAACTCATCGCAATTACAACTATAGCTTGAGAAGTCACCCCTTTTCATGAAAACCACCTTTACTTCCTGCATCCTATCTCCTAATACAGAACCGTAAAAACTGTTTTCACATGAGCGGTAGCTTAACTTTTTGACATACTCCCACATATAGAACTTTTTACCTGCGTCATATAATGCTGTATCTTTTGCCGCAACCAAAATTTGCACATCCGAGATTATTACCTTATTATCTCCAATTTGAATTATCATTTCAATATTCCTCTAATATACTTACTTTAATAATTAAGACTATCATAATTCTAATGTTTTTTGAAGAATTTATTAATTAAATCCCACGGCAAACGCATGAATTTCATCTATACCCAGAAATCCCATTGAGATTTTTTT
>CAZBEQ010000003.1:0-116215 GCA_964490975.1 uncultured Oscillospiraceae bacterium
AAAATATTGCTAGACCCGTTGAAATTCAAGGGCTTTGAGTTTCGCAATTAACTAGTTTATTTTTATATTGAAAGGAGAAAAGAGTATGTCAAAGAGATTATTTACATCTGAATCTGTAACGGAGGGACATCCCGATAAGATTTGTGATCAGATTTCCGATGCAGTACTAGATGCCATCTATGCCGAGGACCCTAATGCCAGGGTTGCGTGTGAAACTGCTGTTACGACCGGAATGGTTCTTGTAATGGGAGAAATTTCAACTGAATGCTATGTCGATATACCAAAGGTGGTCAGGAACACAATACTTGAGATCGGCTATGACAGGGCGAAATATGGATTTGACGGTGAGACCTGCGCTGTTTTGACGTCGATAGATGAACAGTCCGGAGATATCGCAATGGGAGTCAATAAGGCACTGGAGGCCAGAAGCGGAGAAATGGATGATTCACAAATCGAAGCTATAGGCGCAGGTGATCAGGGCATGATGTTCGGCTTTGCCTGCGATGAAACTCCCGAATTGATGCCTATGCCGATCTCATTGGCACACAAGCTTACAAGAAGGCTCTCTGAAGTCCGTAAGCAAGGAATATTGGATTATCTGAGACCTGATGGAAAATCACAGGTGACAGTGGAGTATGACGGAGATAAACCGGTCAGGGTAGATACTGTAGTTATATCAACACAGCATGGCGTAGAGGTTTCACATGATACTATCGAACACGATGTAATCGAGTTGGTGATTAAGAAAGTCATACCTCAGGAACTCCTCGATAGCAAAACAAGATATTTTATCAATCCGACAGGCAGATTTGTTGTTGGAGGACCACAGGGAGACTCGGGACTGACAGGCAGAAAAATCATAGTTGATACTTATGGCGGATATGCAAGGCATGGAGGAGGAGCCTTCTCAGGGAAGGATCCGACAAAGGTAGACCGTTCGGCAGCATATGCAGCGCGCTATGTAGCTAAGAATATTGTAGCCGCAGGATTGGCTTCCAAGGTAGAGGTGCAGCTGGCATATGCTATCGGTGTCGCTAAGCCGGTATCCATTCTGATTGATACATTTGGCACAGGAAGGATATCAGAAGAAAAATTGTCGCAGCTCGTCAATAAGCATTTTGATCTCAGGCCTGCAGCAATAATCCAGACATTGGATCTAAGAAGACCAATATACAAGCAGACTGCAGCATACGGACACTTTGGCCGCACGGATATAGACCTGCCATGGGAGAGGACCGACAAGGCTGAACTACTGAAAAGCGAAGCATAAAAAATCAAGGGGGACGGGGGTTTTTGATTATCAATTAGTTCTTAATTGATAATCAAAAACCCCCGTCCCCCTTGATTATATATGAGGGTAACATTTACTTAAACATATGAATATACATATAAAGAGGCGATACGCCTTGGCTGTATGGGCGAATAAAGCTAAAGGGGCAGGAGTATGTTGTTAAATATTACTAAATGCTTGATTTGTATTTTATCTGTATATGGGTTGTTAACAATTATACTCAACATATCGGAATTTATAAGCTGCAGATTTGCGGGGCAGCGTCCTAAGGTAAGAGTGGTTTTATTAGTACAGGATGCTGAAGAGCAGATCGAATATATTGTAAGATATGCGGTAAAGGAAGAATATGCCGATAGGGTATTGTCAGACAAAAAGCTGATCATAGTGGATATGGATTCAACAGATAATACATACATTCTGTTGGAGAAGCTGCAGCATAATTTCCCAAGCATCCAGGTCATTAAAATGAGCGATATGGAAAGTGTCTTCAAGGATTTCGTCTTTTCACCCCCTGCAAAGTAATATATACTATATATATCAAAAAATATGGGAAACAATACACGCATGCTGTATTGCACAGGTTACGATGGATCTGACGATTATTGAGGGTGTCATAGACGGCATTATTTATAAAAATGATTCGAATGGCTATACAGTATGTGAGATATGTGTAAAAAACAAAGTCATTACTGCTGTAGGCTATATGCCATTTATAAATGAGGGCGAAACGATCAAAGCTAATGGCAAATGGGTAAAGCACCCTGACTATGGAGATCAGTTCAAGGTCGAGCTTTATGAAAAGATTCTGCCTCAGACAGCGGACGGGATAGAAAAATATCTTGCTTCAGGTATAGTAAAAGGAGTAGGACCTGCAACAGCAGCAAAGATAGTAGAACGTTTTGGCACTGGCACCCTGGATATAATCAGCCAGGAACCTCAGCGACTGTCGGAAGTTAAGGGAATAAGCCTGGATAAGGCTTTGAGTATAGGACAAGCTCTCAATGAGCAAAAAGGCCTTAGGGATGTGGTCATGTTCCTTCAGGAATACGGGATCAATCCCTCTGTGTGTATAAAGATACACAAAGCATACGCTGACATGGCGGTTACCAGGATAAAAGAAAACCCGTACAGGCTTTGTGAGGAAGTCTTCAGTATTGGCTTCAAAACAGCAGACAGGGTTGCAATGAAGCTTGGAGTCGATCCGGGGTCCCGCTTCAGGATAAGGAGCGGGATCAAATATACCTTGAGCCATGCTGCATCCAACGGACATACATATCTGCCCGAAGAAATGCTCAGCGAATATGCGGCCCAACTGCTTGGAATACCTGACATTGACATCGAGGATGCCTTGATCTCGCTGGTGTTCGATAAAGCGATCCAGATCGAGAAAAATGTTACGGGTAACCGTATATATCTCTCATCTTTTTACAATGCAGAGCAATGGGTCGGAAAAAGGTTATTGGGTCTGGCTGCTACACATTTTGACAAAGGACTTGAGGATCTTGATGGAAAGTTGGCCAGATTCGAAAGAGAAGAGGGACTAATGCTTGATCCCCTGCAAAGGGAAGCGGTAAAAGAGGCTGTTGTGAATGGATTGCTTGTTATAACAGGCGGACCGGGCACTGGTAAGACAACTATAATAAAATGTATTATCAGCCTTCTTATGGAGGGTGGACATAGCATTGCGCTGGCTGCACCTACGGGCAGGGCTGCAAAAAGAATGTCGGATGCGACAGGCTTTGAGGCAAAGACGATACACAGGCTTCTTGAGATAGGCTACACGGCGGATGAGAGCGACCTGATATTTCAAAGGAATGAGGAAAATCCTATCGAAGCCGATGTAATAATAATTGATGAAATGTCCATGGTCGATATATTGATAATGAACCATCTGCTTAAGGCAATACCGGCCGGAGCAAGGGTTATACTTGTGGGAGATGCGGACCAGCTGCCGTCGGTCGGAGCAGGAAGTGTACTGCTGGACATCCTCAGCTGCAACAGTATCAAAACGGTCAGGCTCACTGAAATATTCAGGCAGGCAGGCGAAAGCATGATCATTGTCAATGCGCACAGGATCAACAGAGGGGAAGCGCCTATACTCAATGCAAAGGACAAGGACTTCTTCTTTTTGGCGAGAGGTGCTCAGGAACAAATAGTAGGGACAGTTATAGATCTTTGCTCAAGGAGGCTGCCGGACACATATGGTCTGGACCCTTTGAGGGACATACAGGTGCTTACTCCAACAAAGAAAGGCCCGGCAGGAGTTGTCAATCTTAATATGGAATTGCAGAAGGTGTTGAATCCTCCAGATAAAAAGAAGGCTGAGAAGGCGTCAAGATCTTATGTATTCAGGGAAGGCGACAGGGTCATGCAGGTGAAAAATAATTATTCACTCAGATGGGAGCGGCCTAATAATGTAGAGGTTGACGGAACGGGAGTATTTAACGGTGATATGGGGTCTATTGTTAAAATCGATGAAGAGGCAATGAAGATAGAAGTCATGTTTGACGATGACAGATTGGCATCATATGATTTCGGCATTATTGACGAGATAGAGCCATCGTTTGCTGTTACCATACATAAAAGCCAGGGATCAGAGTTTCCGGTTGTTGTCATGCCTGTATTTCCGGGACCGCAGGTATTAATGACAAGGAACCTTTTATATACGGCTGTGACCAGAGCAAAGCAAATGGTAGTACTGGTGGGGTGTGATGACTCACTCTCCGAAATGGTAGGCAACAAAAGAGAAGCTTTAAGATTTTCGGGTTTATCAGATAAGCTTAAAACATTTTCAGAATATGCCGATATATTTTGAAGAAAGCGGGCTGAATGCAAGTGAACATTATTGAAAGAATAATTAGTATTGTTTATCCTCCAAAGTGTATCTTTTGCCAGGAGCTATTGGACCACAAAGCAGTTCTTCACGTTTGTAACACTTGTTATGCGGAGCTTCCGCTTATGGGGGACATTGTCCATAAAACAACGCTTGACGAGGATGGGAATTATTGCGACGGAGTTATAAGCGTATTTGAATATACGGGGATGGTAAAGGAATCGCTGATAAGATTCAAGTTCTATAATAAACCAGGCTACTACAGGACTTACGCCAGGTTAATGGCGGACAGGATCAGGAAGACAACCGATGTGACAAAATATAATATGGTACTGAGTGTACCGCTTCATAAACACAGGGAGTTTTCAAGGGGCTACAATCAAGCCCGTTTGATTTCAAAAGAACTCAGCAGGATACTTAGATTACCTGAATGCTCATATATCTTAAAGAGGGAAAGGTATACCGAGGCTCAGAGCCTTTTAGACAAGCAAAAAAGGAACCAAAACGTTAAGGGCGCATTTGTGGTTACTGCGCCAAAGAAAGTAAAGGGGAAGAATATTCTTTTGGTAGATGATATTTTAACTACGGGTTCGACACTTGAGGAATGCAGCAGGGTGCTTAAACAGGCCGGTGCAGGTAGAGTATTTGCAGCGGTTGTTGCTACGGGAAGAAAATAACAAGGGGGGTGATAACATGCCAGAGGTTAGAAATTGCAGGAAGTGCGGCAGGATTTTCAACTACATAGGCTCGCCTATTTGTCCAGCGTGCAAGGAGTTGGAGGAGGAGGATTTCAAGAAAATCAAGGAATATCTTTATGATAATCCGAAGGCGAGCATTACACAGGTTTCCTCAGATCTTGATATCAGTGTTGAGAAGATCAAGAGGTTTCTGAAGGATGGCAGGCTTGAGATCGCGGACGATGAGGGTAATATGGTACTGGAATGTGAAAACTGCGGCAGATCTATCAAATCAGGAAGATACTGTCCTGATTGTGAAAGAATGCTTGCTTCGGGGTTGAAAAATGCGGCCAGCCAGTTCAGAACAGAGATCGATAGCATGAACGCTTCCAAGAACAGTCAATTTGGCATGAGATATATGAACAAGGGATATGAGAAAAAAGATTAATTGCAGTTAATTGAGCGTATAGTTTTACCGATATAATATATAACAATAAGAATGATAAAGATTTAAAGGTGAGTGGTTTTTATGAGAATACCGGGTGATATTTCAAAGATTACCGGCGTGTACGGTTCACAGAAGAATATAAGCAGAGTTACGAGGCCGGGAGCAGTTGCATCAAAAAAGGATGTCCTTTCCATATCCAATGAGGCAAAGGATTTTCAGACGGTGTATAAAGCTTTAAAGGAAGTTCCTGACATGCGTATGGAAAAGGTCAATGATCTCTCGGGAAGCATCGAGGCCGGGAAATATAGCGTAAAGGGGCGAGATGTTGCTGAAAGCGTAATAAAGGGTGCATTTGATATAAAGGCATGATGCCTTGAGGGGGAGTTGATAAACTCTCCTTTTTACCCAAGCCGTATATATGATAGGTGGTGAAGCTTTGGATACCATGTCAATAAAAAAACTAATAGATGTACTGAACAAGGAATCGTCTATATATGAGGGCATTCTAAAGCTGTCTAAGGAAAAAACCGATGTGATCGTCCAGGGGAGGGTAACTGAACTTGAGGGTATCACGAGAGCTGAACAGACAATGATCCTTCAGTTGGGCAAGCTGGAGGAGGAACGCGAAGCGCTCGTTGGCGAGTATGCTGCTAAGCTGGGAAGAAAGCCCGAAGATGTAACAGTTTCGGAGCTTGAGAAAATCCTTCCGAAGGAGCAGTCAAAGGAATTAAGTGAGTGCAGCAAAAGAATGACAGGACTTTTTGACAATTTGCGCAATGCGAATGTTATGAACTCCAAGCTAATAAAAAATTCATTGGATTATATCGATTTCTCGGTTAATATCCTATCAAACGCCGGATCCTCCGGGGACATTTACGGAAAATCCGGACAGTCAAATGATGCCAGTAAAAGAAGCTTTTTTGATATGAAATTATAGGAGGGCATATGGGTGTCGGCTTTGCCAGTTACGAAATAGCACGTTCTGGCCTTTTGGTCAATGAACGCGGACTATATGTAACAGGTCACAACATTTCCAATGTGAATACTGCAGGCTATGTCAGGCAGCAGGCTATGATAAAGAACGGCCCTGTTGAAACCACTGTGACACGTGGCGGACTTATACAGCTTGGCCTTGGTGCCGACATACAAGAGATAAGGCAGATCAGGCATTCCTTCCTTGACAATATATACAGGCAGGAAAATACTACGCTGGGATATTGGGAGACACGGCAGAAAACCTTCAGCGATGTAGAAGCTATCATGGCAGAACCAATGGAGTCCGGGCTTCAGAATGTACTTAACCAGTTCTGGGATTCTTGGCAGGAGCTTTCAAAGGAGCCGGACAGTCTTACTGTCAGGGCTCTCGTCAGGCAAAGGAGCGAAGCGCTGACCCAGCAGATAAACCATATGGGCTCGCAGATGGACAGGCTCCAGAACGACCTTAATACTGAAATCACCGTAAGAATAGACGAAGTTAACGAAATCACAAGGCAGATATCCAAGCTGAATGTAACCATATTAAAGTCAGAGGTAACAGGAGATACTGCCAGCGATTACAGGGATCAGCGCAATACCTTGATAGACAGGCTTACCAAGCTGATCAATGTAAATATTAACGAAATGCAGGATGGACAGATCGATATATCACTCGGTGGATATTTTATTGTACAAAAGGGTATCAGTACGGATTTGTACGCGGCAGAGAGAAACGTCGGAGAAAATTTCTTCGTACCTAAGCTGGCGGGCACAAATATCGAGGTGCCGGTAAACAGCGGTATAATAAAAGGCCTTATGGAATCCAGAGGAGAGGTTTCCGGAGCCATAGGGAGCTACGAAAACGGTACGCCTAATACAAAAGCCGATGTGGTATTTTATGTGGATACAACCACTTCACCTTCGGCAGCAATTGCAGGTCAGATCGCGGCGTATACCGATGAACTGGACAAAAGGGGACTGGACTATAATGTAAGGGTAATAGATGCAGCAAATGCAGATGACCTGGCTGCGCAAATCACCGGAACGACAGGGTTTAGAACAAATGCAGGCAGATATGCGGTACTTCTGACAAACAGCCTGCCTGCTGATATGCCGGGACTTCAGACCGCACTGGCCGGTGCTGGAATGGATGCTTCGGTGATAACCAACAATACTGCAGGCTGGAGCGGATTGACGACTGCTATGGATGGAAGCACATACAGCCTGACAGATTTCATGGATGCGGGCTCATATGGTGAGCTGACAGAGAGCATGGCGTCAGATACAAATATGGATGTTACCTCGAACTACTCAGTGACGGTAGATTCATTGAATATTGTCTCTGATATGAAAAAGAGACTGAATGCTCTTTTCAATGCAATGCTAAGGGAAATAAATTACATTCACAATAACGGTATGAATATAAAGGATCCGCCCGGCAACGGAGAGGATATATTTGTTGCAATAAACAGTGGCAAGCCTCTGGAAATGGGGAATATAAAGCTTAACAGCAACCTGTCGGATCTGTCGAATATTGCAGCTTCAAATTCGGGGTCAAGCGGAGATAATTCCAATGCCCTTGAAATAGCTAACCTGAGGAACAAATCGATGATTGCCAACGACACAGGTACGGTAAGCCTTGATGACTATTACCAGGACATAATACTTCATATGGGAAACGATGGAGCAGACTCTGCAAGGATCACCGAGAGCCAGAGCAAGCTGGTTGAGTCGGCGGATGCTCAGAGAACTTCCATAACAGGAGTCTCGATGGATGAAGAAATGACCAATATGATGAAATATAAATTTGCATATGATGCATCATCAAGAGTGCTGAATATAATGGACACGATGATGGAAACCATTGTGAACAGACTTGGATTAGTAGGTAGGTGAGATTAAATGGCTGAATCTTTTTACGGGTTGAATGTTGCAGTGCGGGGCCTTTTTTCTGCCCAGCGCAATCTGGATACGGTAAACCATAATCTAAACAATATAAATACACCGGGCTACTCTAGGCAACAGTCTATACAGGTCGCATCGAGGCCAATGGCGCTGGCTGATGGTACCGGAATGATGGGTACAGGCTCTGATGTTACAGGCGTCAAGAGGGTCCGTGATGAGTATCTGGATTTTAAATACTGGAGCGAGAATCTGTCATACGGTGAGTGGACCGCAAAGAAGGAGGTCCTCTCCGACATCGAGGTTACGTTCAATGAGCCATCTGATAGCGGCTTTACAGTAATAATGGGCGATTTTTTCAGCTCCATGCAGGAACTGGCAAAGGATCCAAGCAGTGCGGCTGTAAGATCACTTGTCAAGCAGAGGGGTGTGACGCTCACAAACTATTTTAATAGTATGGCCTCGCATTTTGATGAAATGCAAAAGGATGTTAACTACAGGATACAGACAAAGGTGGAAGAGGTCAATTCCTATGCAACTCAGATACAACAGCTAAACAGGCAGATCTACATAACGGAGTTGGATGGCAATACAGCCAATGATATGAGAGACCAAAGGACTCTCCTTGTGGATAAGCTTTCAAAGTTAATTAATATCGACGCAAATGAGGTAGTTACAGGCTATTCTTCGGATGGAAGAGAAGACAAGCATTTTGTCGTGACCATCAGCGGTAAAGCGCTCGTAGATCATTTCACTATCAGCAAGCTGGCTTTGGAACAAAGGAGCACTGCACAAAAGGTAAATGAGGAAGACATTGGCAACCTTTATAATATCAAATGGGCAGACGGTAATACGTTGAGTATAAAAGGCGGAGAACTGAGGGGCTATCTGGATGTAAGAGATGGTAATGAGGGATATGTAAATCCTGTTAATAATGCTGTTTCGCCAACCTATAAAGGAATACCCTTTTATCAAAAGAAACTGAATGAATTTGTACGTACCTTTGCACGTGCGTTCAATGAGGGTTACATAGATGCTGACGGCGACAGGACATTTGATACCGGTGAGAACGGTACGGGCCATGCAGCAGGATATGGCTATAATTCAACTGTTAATGGAACAAGGTTCTTTACAATGAAAGGAGAAGGCAATCTGCCGATTTCCAGCACCTCTTTTCTAAGCGACGCGGTAGATCCGGCACATCCGACTGATCCGCCTGATCCGGCAGATGTATATGACCTGTACGATAATATCACCGCTAAAAATTTCTCTGTCAGCTCCGATATATTAAATAACTATAACCTTATTGCCACTTCTGATGTCTCGGGAGAGGCGGGCAATATCGAGGTCCTCAATGAACTGCTCAGCTTCAGGAGAGATACTGATATGTTCTCGGAGGGAGCTCCGGAGGATTACATGAAGTCGCTTGTAGCAACACTGGGTATAGATGCTGAACAAGCTGGAAACTACGGAGATAACCAGGAAGTAGTCGTAAACCAGATCATAAACAGAAGACAATCGGACTCTGGAGTATCTATCGACGAGGAGATGACAAATCTGGTCAAATTCCAGCAGGCCTATAGTGCATCAGCTAAGATGATACAGACAATGAGTGAGATATATGATACGTTGATCAACAGGCTGTTTGCTTAGCAGGCATCAAATCCCGGAGGAGTGTTGAATATGAGAATAACCAATAACATGCTGATAAACAATATGGTCAAATATGTTGGAAACAACCTGACAAGAATGGACAAGTTCCAGGCGCAGCTAGCTTCCGGCAAAAAAATACAAGTTCCTTCAGATGACCCGGTCGTGGCGGCAAGAGCGCTGAAACTGCGTACCGATGTGGCGGAAATAAAGCAATACAAAAGAAATCTGGATGATGCAACATCCTGGCTTGAAATCACGGAGGATGCAATAGGAAAAGTCGGGGATGTCATGCAGAGAGCCAGAGAGCTCACTGTACAAGGTGCGACAGGGTCAGTTACACCTGATGATATGCAGAAAATAAATGCAGAAATGAAACAGCTGAAAGAACAGATAATAAAGATGGGGAATACCACATATGCAGGGAGATACATATTTTCCGGTTATAAGACAGATCAAAAGCTGCTTAATGACGATGGAAGCTTTGCAATAAATGTTGATACCAGTGTAGAGAATATTTCTTATGAGATCGGGATCGGGGACAGTATCAATATAAATGTAGCCGGAGGAGATCTGTTCAATAACGGTGGTGATGCATCAAACACAGCTGTGCCGCCAGCTACAACAACAGGGAAAATTATTTCTGATATGAATGAGCTGATTGCCCGGCTGGATGCAGGCGATAATAACGGCGTTGGTGACATGCTTACGGATATAGATGCCGATATAAACAATTTATTGCGTTTGAGAGCGGATGTTGGTGCAAGATTAAACAGACTTGAGCTAACTACAAACAGGCTGGACAGTGATAATATAAATTTCACAAAATTAATGAGTCAGAATGAAGACGTAGATATGGCAGAAACAATAATCAACCTGCAAAATGAAGAAAATGTATACAGAGCATCACTGGCTGGCGGAGCAAAGGTCATAATGCCCTCATTAATAGATTTTCTGAGGTAGTGGTGAAAATGTATGGCACTTAGTATTCAAACAACGGATATACAACTTGAATATAACCGTATTCCTTCAAAGCAGGAGATAGAAACACGGAATGCCAGGCTTGAATTCAAGCAAAAGCATGCAAAGGTCAATATTACCACTGAAAAGCCCAAAGTTCTCATAGACCAGTATGAATGCTTCGCGGAAGCAGGCTTAAAGGGAAACTACGACTTCACAAAGGAGGCTACCCAAAGGGCTTACCAGCAGGTCATGGAGTTTATCGGCAAAACTGCCTCGGATGGAAATACGTTGGCTGCAATCGAAAATGGGGGTAATCCGATGAAGGCAATTGCCGTTCGTGATGCTTACCCTAAATATGAATTCGGATTGGGATTTATTCCAAAGTCAAGACCCAAAATTGAAGTTACAGGCAGCGTGAACATCGACTGGGAACGTAATTGGGAAGGTGTAAACAATGGAGTTGATGGCACTTATACCCCGGGCTCCGTAAATATTGATTTTGAACCGGCAAAAATAAATATGTATGTAAAACAGTATCCATCAGTCGATATCCGATACGAGAATAATATTGATATATCTATATAGAAGATCGGGGGAGCGTTATGTTATTAAAGACAAAGCATTTTGGTGAAATTGAAATCAATGAAAATGGAATCATTACTTTTGATTCAGGTTTACCCGGGTTTGAAACGCTTAAGGATTTTGTACTCATTGATAATAAGGATGAAACCTCTCCTTTCAAGTGGCTCCAATGCGTAAATGACCCAAAGACAGCCTTTGCAGTGGCTAATCCATTTATGATCATCGCCGATTACGACATTGAAATCCCTAATGAGACCGTAACCGAGCTTGGTATAAAGGATGCTAAGGATGTACTGGTTTATTCTATTGTTGTCGTACCACAGGATATCACTAAGCTAAGTATGAACCTGAAAGCTCCTATTATCATTAACGGAATCAGTAAAAAAGGTGCCCAGATTATCCTTGACACTGACAAGTACAGTGTGCGACACTATATACTGGAAGAGTTCCGAAGACAGGAGGAATGTGCTGATGCTGGTGTTAACACGAAAGAAGGACCAATCCATTGTTGTAAATGACAATATTGAGATCACAATACTGGACATTCAGGGTGATCAGGTGCGTATTGGAATCAACGCACCAAAGAGTGTCAGCATCCACAGGAAGGAAGTTTATATTGAAATACAGGAAGAAAATAAAAAGGCAGCTGAGGTTGGCAACATATCGCTGGATGATATTATAAAGAGTAATTTAAGATAATGAAATATATAACAAACAAATGAATCCGAAAAATTTTTCGGATTCATTTAATTTTCCTGTTAAGTAAATTTAAAATAGTTACGATATATTTATTGAGAGCAACATAATATATTTGCTCAGTCCGGCCGGATGAGTAAGAGTATTACGTAAGCTCGGAAAAATATGGGGCATGGACGCCCTAATAAAAATTACATGGAGGTAATATTATGAGAATTAATCACAACATCGCATCCCTTAACACTTATCGTCAGTTGAGCACAAATGGTGCCAATGGATCAAAGTCACTTGAAAAGCTATCATCTGGCTTAAGGATAAACAAAGCTGGTGATGATGCTGCTGGTCTTGCAATCAGTGAGAAAATGAGAGGTCAGATCAGAGGTTTGGATCAGGCTGCAAGAAACGGACAAGATGCAATCTCTCTTATTCAGACAGCAGAAGGTGCTTTGAATGAGACCCACTCTATACTTCAAAGAATGAGGGAACTCGCTGTTCAGTCTGCTACTGACACGAACACATCAGATGATCGTTCGAAGATCCAGGCAGAAGTCGACCAGTTGGCAAAGGAAATTACACGTATATCCAACACTACTGAATTTAACACTCAGAATTTGTTAGCCGGTGGAATGAATGACAGATTTCATGTAGGAGCTAATGCAGCTCAGTATATGGATCTATCAGTTAATGCAATGGATGCCCAATCACTAGGTGTTGCGGGGTCTACAACAGCATTAGGAGGAACCTTCACTCATAACGGTACCAATATCTCTGGTGTTGCTGAATTCGGGAGAGCATTTGAGGCAGGCACTGATTACAATATTGATGTAGTTAAGACTGATGCAACACAGGGCGTTGCTATTGCAAGACAGAGCGGTACTGGTACTAATACAGATGTAGGAACAGTTGATTATACCGGGTTTACAGGAACATCAAATACTGCTTATTCAATAAGAACAGCCACCGTAAGTGCAGCCGCAAATAATAATACAATTACTGCTATATCATATTCAAAAGATGGTGGAAACACTTGGGCTACAGCAGCTGTAACTGGTGGTGTTGCAACATTTGATGGAATTGAATGGACGGTTGGTGTGGCAAATGCAGGAACGCAGTATGCTGCTGGTGACACTTATACGTTAACTGCAAATGCTGCAAAGGCAACACTTCAGCTTCAGAAAGGTACTACGGACATTGGAAGTGCTGTAACAGTGTATAATGGTTCAACAAGTGCTACAATCGGAGATGCTTCTGCTAACAAGTCTATGAAGGCTAATTTTACATTCTCCACTCTTGCTTCTGCCAGTACTTCAGACTTTAGCATAGTAGCAGATTCCTCCACATCAGCAACCATTTCAGGTGGAGTAGTAACAAATGAGGCTGTTGCAAAAGCAGGAATTGCCGTTAATACACAATCAGCAGCAAATTCAGCTATTACCACTATTAATAATGCAATAACGACTGTTTCTGCTGAACGTTCCAAACTTGGTGCTATGCAGAATAGACTTGAGCACACTATTGGTAACCTTGGAACTACCTCTGAAAACCTGACTGCATCTGAATCACGTGTTCGTGATGTAGATATGGCTAAGGAAATGATGGAGTTCACAAAGAACAACATTCTTTCACAGGCAGCTCAGGCTATGCTGGCTCAGGCAAATCAGCAGCCACAGGGAGTTCTGCAGCTCCTCAGGTAATCAAATTAATGCAACTGACGAAGAGCCGGAGGATTTTCTCTGGCTCTTTTTTTCTCATTTCTTAACCGATAAAGGATTTATTTCGAGTAATTACTTATATTGCTTATTCATGGTGTAAATTATTTTAATTAAAAGCCGATATATTATATGGAAATATTCACGGATGGAGGAGGTCTATTATGAAAATCGACGGCATGGAGGCCATATCACTGAATATACCAACGTTAAGCAAGGATAACAGGGTTGCTAATACTACTGTTACTAACGCTTCCAAAGATACGCCAACTGTGAAGGATGTAAAAACAAAAGAAAATGAATTTCGGAACTTGTCACAGCTATCGGATTTTGAGAGGAGCACGCTTCCAATATCTGAAAAAGTAGTAATAGATGCTATTGAAAAAGCAAATAGGGCTATATCAGGAGCAAACCGGAAGTTCGAGTTTTCTATACATGAAAAAACAAAAGAGATTATGGTAAAGGTTATTGACTCTGATACAAACCAGGTCATCCGGGAGATCCCGCCTGAAAAGATACTTGACATGGTAGCGAAAATGTGGGAAATGGCCGGTTTGATCGTAGATGAAAGAAGGTGATTCCATGGCAGTAAACAATATTAATTCCACAATTTCCAGAATGCGTTTAACAGGCTTGAGTGGCAGCGGTATTGATACAGACACGATGGTTAAACAATTAATGGATGCGGAGAAAGCACCGCTAAACAAATTATATCAAAAAAGACAGCTTGCAGAATGGAAACAGGATGCCTATAGGGATATTACAAATAAGCTGCGTGAGCTTAAGGATACATATTTTAATATTGCAAAACCAACAAGCAATTTACTTTCTGCCTCCGGTTTAAAGAGATATACCGGAGTATCCAGTAATGAAGCATACGTTGCCGTATCCGGAAATGCGGACTCTATCCAGGGTTCACATACTGTATCAGTGAAACAATTGGCTACAGGCGGGAAAGCTGTTAGCAGCAGTGGTGTTACGGATGCATTACAGGGAAATGGCATCAGTGATTTTAATCTTTACGGGAAAACGATAAGGATAACATTGGATGGCGTGACCAGAGAACTGACCCTGGATAATTATGATGGCGCGGGTGATGAAATAGTAAATAAAGCTGGCACTGGATTACAGGCTCTCGTTAATCAAGCTTTCGGAAATGGGAAAATAGATGTATCCATTGAGGCAGATACCCGAAAAATTACTTTCGATTCAGCTGGAGGCGCAAGCAGAATATCTTTATCAAGTGGCAGTAATAATGATGCTTTGGCATCGTTGGGATTTAAATCCGGGTCAACGAACAGGATAGATATTTACAAATCTCTGGAAGAGCTAAAAGATTCATTTGCTAATGATCTGGAATTTAGTGCGGGTGGCAAACTATCTTTTACAATTAATACTAAAAAATTCACTTTTGACAAATCTACTTCGCTGGCAAGCATGATGAATACAATCAATTCTGATACAGATGCAAATGTGTCAATGAAGTATGATGAAGCGACAGATAAATTTACACTGACATCAAAGAAAAATGGCTACGGTGATAATATTATTATTGATGCAGCTACACAGGAGGGCAACCTATTTGGTGCTAAAAGTGCATCAGATATAAAAACGGGAAGTGCTACCACAATTCAGGGAAATGATGCAACAGCAATTGTTGATGGTGAGTTAATTACCAGGAGCAGTAACACATTTTCATTAAATGGGATGACATATACTTTAGTAAAAGAACATACTGACCCGACCACACAAAGTGAAACGGTATCGCTTTCAGTTGATACAGAGGCTGTATATAAAAATGTAAAGGATTTTGTTGATAAGTACAATGAAATCGTAACTTTCATTGGTAAGAAGACAAGTGAAAAGTATGACAGTGATTATCAGCCGTTAACGGATGATCAAAAAGATGGGATGGAAGAGGATGATATAAAGAAGTGGGAGGAAAAGGCTAAAATCGGTCTGCTTCGTAATGACTCAATGCTGCAGGATGTGCTTTACAGTATGAGACAGGCTTTATCTGACAACGTTGAAGGCGCATCAATAAGTTTGTCTTCTATTGGAATAACAACGGGTCTATATACTGAGAACGGTAAGCTAACTATTGATGAGACCAAGCTCAAGGGAGCAATTATGAATAATCCGGATGGTGTAGCAGAGCTGTTTATGAAGGAGCCTGAAATTAGCTATAGTAATGCCAAAACTTCTCAGCTTCGCCAACAACGATATAAATCCGGAGGACTGGCTACCCGTTTATCTGATATACTTGATGACAACATCAGAACAACCGGGGGCAAGGGTAAGTTACTCGAGAAGGCCGGTATCAAAGGAGATGCCACGGAGTTTACAAGTCTTATATACAAACAGATCGACAGCTATGATGATGAGATCACAGATATTATTGACAAGCTGCAGGACAAGGAAGACCGTTATTACGCTAGATTTACGGCACTCGAAAAATATATTTCCCAGATGAGTGCACAAAGCAATTGGCTGAGTTCACAATTTAGTGGAGGTTCCTGATAGTTAATTCTTATTAGAGTTCATGATAAAAACATTGGGACATAAAAACACAATTGGAGGAATTGTAAATGGCAGTTAACAAGGCATATAATCAGTATAAGGAGAACTCAATTTTTACTTCCACACCGGAAGAATTAACTCTTATGCTCTATAATGGTCTGATTCGTTTTATTCTGCAAGCACAAAATGGTATTGAGACCAAGGATATCGAAAAAGCTTCAAACTCCATTACCCGGGCACAGGATATTATCTTTCATTTCCGTTCGACGCTAGATATGAAGTATGAGGTGTCCGAAGGATTGGACGCAATGTATGAGTATATGTACAGAAGACTGATTGAAGCTAATGTACAGAAGGATGCTGATATATTGCAAGAAGTTTTGGGTTATGCTAAGGAACTGAGGGACACTTGGAACCAGGCGATGAAGCTGGCCAAGCATCCTCAGCTGCCTCATATAGTTGCACAGGAGTGATTTATGGTAAATGCACCGGAACGATACATAAATTTAATGAATGAGATATTACAGCAGAAACGAGAACTAATGGATGAGCTGTTATCGATGACGATCAAGCAGACGAAGGCGCTTGAAAAAGAGGATCTCGACGGCTTGAATAAGTTGATTGCAGAGAAACAGCGAATCATAGAATCGGTTGACAAGCTTGATGAGGGGTTCCTGGAACAATTCAATAAGCTAAAGACGGAAAAGAATGTGACAGAGCTTGCCGAGCTTGAAGCTATGGGTTTGCCTGGTGCAAGCGATTTGAAGCAGAATACAACAGGTATCCTGGAAACAATTAGCCGGATAAGTGAAGTGGAAAAGCAAAATAGCCGGATGAGCAATGAATTACTTAATAAATTCGGAAATGAAATGAAAAAAATCAGCCTGGGAAAGAAGGCTAAGCAGGGCTATAATCCAACGCCTTATGCCGTACCCTCATATTTTATGGACAAAAAGAAATAAATGAGCTTGTGGCTCATTTATTTCTTTTTGAGTGTCACAGGTTTTATATCAGTTCTGTTAGTCCTCAGGGTATACCTTTCCAAGAAACTCGAATACTTTCTCCATGTATTTTTCTTTATCGCTCATGTACGTAATAGCATGACCCTTGTCTTCCGTCTGCCAGAATACCGCTCCGGACGGGTTCAGTGCCGAGTATTTCTGATACAGCTCTATTGAATTTATTATTGGTATGAAATCGTCATTGCGGCTGTGTATGAGCATCAGATTAGGAATACTTTCGGCAGTCAATGCATTAACGGGGCTTGCGTCCTTCGATTTCATACCTCCGGCAACATCTATTGACAGCGCTGTAGTTCTGTTGAAGGGAAATGACGGCAATCCTGTCCATTTATCCAGATCCTGTAGAAAATACGATCTGAGATCTGCATAAGGGCTGTCGGCGATAACGGCATCTACCAATGGCGATCCGTCTGATGAAGTACTTTCGGCTGCGGCCATGATAGCGGCAGACGCACCTGTTGAAAAACCCATAAGTGTTATATCAGTTGAGCCTTGCAGTCGCATGTGCCTTATGGCTGCTTTTATATCATCCTTTTCGTTATAGCCGAAGGTGCAGTCCTTACCGCCTGACTCTCCCGAGTTTCTGAGATCGAAGGCAAGTACATTATACCCCCTGCCCAGGAACTCCTTGATCAGGTCTACCGTATCCACTCCAAATTGAAGTCTGTTATTTCCATATGAATGAACAAGGATAACCGCGCGCTGACTGTTTTTTGCCTCAAACAGCCAACCCTTCAGCACTATTGTACTGTCTGCTCCACGAAAGCTTATATCTCTGTATTCGGGCACTATATTGGAGGAAAAAGCATCGACCGGCTTTTTATCAGGATGCAGCAGGCCCCAGCTCTTGTAGACCGATAGAAATATGACTGCCATTATAGCAATCAGAAGAAATATAATTACAGCCAGTACTACACCTTTGGTACGGCGAGTTTTTTTTGCTGCATATGTGACTCCGGTGATCCTCATTATTCCATACCTCCAACCTTTAGCCAGCATTGTTGACATCTTCGATATTTATCATTATTATATTTTTTATTATATACCTTGTAAAGGTGAGTTTGTCATATGCAATGTAATATTTGCCCAAGAAAATGTAATATTGACAGGAATAAAGCAAAGGGCTTCTGTGGTATGTTTGAGGCTCCTGTGGTATCGCGTGCTTTTTTGCATATGTGGGAGGAGCCTTGTATCAGCGGCAATAGAGGCTCCGGTGCCGTATTTTTTTCGGGATGCAATCTGAAATGCATATATTGCCAGAATTATGAGATAAGCCACAATGGCAAAGGCAAGGAAGTAACCGTAGAGGAGCTTGCGGCTATTTTTCTTTCACTGAGAGATAAGGGTGCCCACAATATCAACCTTGTGACCCCTACACATTTTGTACCGTCTATAATCCGTGCGCTTTCAATAGCCAAGGGTTTTGGACCCGGCGACATTCATTTGCCGTCAGATAGAATAGTGGACGGTTCGGGGCTGACAGATAAAATAGAGGTCAGTTCGGGACAGCCGGTCGGGCAAACTTATATGCTACAGCCGAACATCCGGGCTTCCATACGACCGCTTGATATCCCGGTAGTATATAATACAAATGCGTATGACAGTATAGAGCAGCTTCATTTGCTCGAAAATATGGTCGATATCTATTTGCCTGACCTGAAATATATAAGTTTTAAGCTTTCAAAAGAGTATTCCAAAGCTCCGGACTATTTCGAAAACGCGTCGGCTGCAATAATTGAAATGTGCAGACAGAAAGGCGCGCCGGAGTTTGATGCTGAAGGGATGATGAAAAAAGGAGTCATAATCAGGCATCTGGTACTTCCGGGACACACCTCAGAAACTATAAAAATCCTTGACTGGATAGCTGCAAATCTCTCGAAGGATGTATATGTGAGCCTTATGAGCCAATATGTACCCTGCCATTTGGCCTGCGGACATAACAAACTGGGTAGGCGTATAACCAGGCATGAATATGAAAAGGTCATAAATAAATTCGCAAAGCTTGATCTGAACGGCTTTGTACAGGAGCGCGAATCTGCGTCAGAAGAATTCATACCGAATTTTAATGAAACATCGATTCTTTGACAAAACTCTTTCTGCGATACTTATTCTGACAGCGTATATCTAAAATTATTTCCCATAATATGTAAAAACGTTTCTTCTCATTTTCTGCATAATATCAGCACTTGCTGGACTTTTAAGTAGCAATAAAGAAAAAATTAACAAATAAGTATGGAAAAAGAATTATTATTATGATAGAATCAGTCACATCATAATAAATGTAAATAAATGTAATAATAACAAAATGATAGCAGATGCAATTGGAGTTAAGGACAGGAACTAGCGCTTGACTTGTGGGGGATAATCATGCAGGTAGGGGATTTTTTCAACCAAAGGTATATCATAGATGGGGTTCTGGGCAGGGGCGGCATGGGGACCGTATATCTAGCCAGAAACATCAACACCGATACTTATTGGGCTATCAAGGAAATCAAAATCAAGCCGGATATGCAGATCAACCTGGCAGCAGAACCGAATCTGCTTAAAAAGCTGCACCATCCGGCGCTGCCGGGGCTTTTCGATATCATAGAACAGGATGGCTATCTCTATATGATATCAGATTATATCGACGGTGTTTCTCTTGATAAGAAGCTTGCTGAAGAAGGAAGATTTGAAGAGGAAATTGTTGTCGATTGGGCAATCCAGCTTTGTAGAGCTTTGGATTATCTGCATTCAATAAAACCAAATCCTATTATATATAGAGATATTAAGCCTTCTAATATAATGCTCGCCGAAAACGGAAAACTTAAGCTGATAGATTTCGGCACTGCCCGCGAATATAAGCCGCAGTTGGATGCGGACACAGTATATATCGGGACGAGGGGGTACGCTGCACCTGAGCAGTTCGGTACAGGTCAGACGAGTGCGGTGTCGGATATTTACAGCCTGGGTATAACACTGCATCATCTGTTGACCGGAAAGAGTCCTGTAGAGCCGCCGTATGGGCTTAAACCAATTAGATATTATGATCAGCAGCTTTCTCCGGAATTGGAGGCAATCATCAGCAAGTGCACCTGTGAGGTAATGACAGGTCGTTATCAGAGTGTATCGGAGCTGATGGGTGAACTTCTGGAATTGCAGGAGGATAGGTGCGTAGGGAGCGGCGGCCAGGTTGACTCAGAGGGTAAGCAGCCTAATACTGTAAAACGTAAAAGCAGCATAATAAAAGCAGTTAATGCTGAAAACAGTCAGAAACGAGCCCGAAGCTTCAAAAGATTGGTCATAACCGTATGGGATAATACAGAATTTGCCTGTGAGCTTGCATATACAACAGCCAAATACACAGGGGGCGATGTGCTCCTGGCAGACCTTGACCTGCTGGCGCCCAAAGCTGATATTATCCTCAATACAGGCAAGTATCCGTCAAGGCCACATGAATCGGGCGCATTAGGACACTCTGGACTCGACATTGTAGTGGACGTGATCAACAGGGGTGTACTTACATCAGCATTGCTCAAGCAGGCTGCCATAGTCAAAAAGGAAATGAAAAACCTCTATATCATTACCGGCAATTACAAACTCGATAATTATGAATATTACAGTGAGGAGAGCATTCCACAGCTAATAGATAAATGCTATCGCACCTTTGATATCACTATACTGACTGTAAACCGCTCCATATATGATGCATTTACTCTATCAGCGCTTCTCAGGTCGGATATAAACATTGTAGCTATCAGGGGAGATGTTGTATTGCTGCGTGAATTCAACACATATATAACTTTTTTGAATGAGAAGCAGCGTCTGCCTATGGAGAATACGAGGTTTGTTCTATTTGATTATGACAAGTCGTGTGACCTGAGTGAGACAGAGGTCAGACAGGCAACACAGGACAATCTGCTCGGAAGTGTTTCCTACAGCAGAAAACGAGCAATATATAGAAACCTGAAGGGAGCATATGTGCTCCATATGGAGAAGGAAGTATTGAATGAGTATTACCGTATAAATGAGAAACTTGGGCTGGTACCCGTAGTGGGTCTTCTTCAAAGGCTAACAAGGCGGTTTGCGGATGTTTTCACCGGCTCAAAGCATAAAAATGATACTGCTCAGGAGGATTAGCTATGCCTGTGGTAAAGTCGCATCATAAGCTATTTTACGAAAACTGCAATGCTTTTACCAGGAATGCGGGAGATATGAATATCATCATATCCGGCATCACGAATGATATTCTCAGGGAATGTCCTTCCCTTGTGGCCGATGTGTCTGCCGGCCGTGTTTCAAGGAGTGTACTGGAGACCGAAGTCATAAAGGATATCGATATAAACAGATATCATTTTGGCTTTAACAGGGATGAACTGATAAGGAAGGTATTTGACTTTATGTTTGGCTATGGCGAATTGCAGCCATATATAGATGAGGAAGATATTACAGATATCGACGGCACATTTTATAATCAGTTTGTCATAAAGCGACATGGAGTCCGCAGCAAGATACCTGTGAATTTCGGCAGCGAGAGAGTGTTCGATACCTATTGCAAGCTTGTTGCTGTCCGTAACGGGGGTATACTTAATGAGAATGACAGCCACTGCAGGGTGACGGATGAAAAAAACAGGCTCAGGATAAATGTTTCAATAAAGCCAAGGAATATTACAAGCCCTGCCATCAGCATCAGAAAGCATAGAAAAGACAGCTACATGTTAAAGGATCTGCAGGAACTTGGTATGCTTGATGATAAGCTTGTTGAACTGGTCAAGTCGCTTGCAAAAAGCGATGCTTCGGTGTTGTTCTGCGGGAAAGGTGCAGCTGGGAAGACAACTCTCATGCGGGCTTTTATAAATATCCTGCCTGAGATGGAAAGGGTGCTCATAGTCGAGTCAGATGCGGAAATCTACCCGGACAAGCCATATTGTATCGAACAGCGTATCAAAAAACAGAATGATGGCGGGAGGCCTGTTACTCTAAAGGATCTGGTCAGAGACGGCCTGACTATGTCGCTTGACACCTACTGCGTGGGCGAGATCACCGGCGATGAGGCCTGGGAGTTTGTCAAAGCTGCTTTTTCCGGTCATAGGGGGATCGCCACAACTCATTCCGAAAGCGCAGGTGATGCATTCGCCAGAATGCTGACACTCAGCAAAGGGGCTAACATCGGCGAAAGTGAAAAGACGATCAAGGAGATGCTTGGAAGAAGTATGGATTATATCTTCTACCTGAAGGAATTCCGTGTGGTGGAGGTCCTTGAGGTACGCGGGTACAACAGTGCTGATGATACCTTTATTTACAACAGGCTATATCATGCTGATGAGAGGTGAAGACATATGCATTTGCCGGATATATTCGCCGGACCGGATAGCCTTATAATATCGGTACTGCTTCTTGCTGCTGATGTTATACTTGCTGTAACCGTTGCCAGAAAATTTGACCTTGCTTCTGTGTTTATTCGCCTTAAGGACTGGCTGGGACGAAAATTAAAGGTACCTGCAGCAAATTCTGCCGCCAGACTTGGAATAGAAGGGCGGGGGGAAGGCGGTCCAGCCTCGCATAAAGGCATGAACCTGCTGGAACGGATAGAATTCTTGTATATTGAAAAGTCAAATATCAGGCATTATATACCATTCATGAATATTTACATACTGTTACTGATGATCATATCGATATTCATCGTTGCTTATCAGCCTGTTTACGGCTTGCTGGATTTTTTTCCTTCGTCAGCCGTCATTAGTGGAATAATTTCAATTGCACCATTATTTGTGCTTGAGCTGCTATCAAGGTATAACTCCGAGACCATAAGGAAGAAGCTTTCGGAATATATTTCAGTGCTCAGTAGATGGTGCGCTGTAAAGGAAGACATTATCTATGCATTTGAAAAATCTCTTATATCAAATATAGGAGAGCCTCTGCAGACCTTTATAAGAGATATGGTCATACAGGTGAATCGGGGCATGGATCCGTGCGAAGCCCTCGATATTTTGCAGATGAAGGTGGATGATCCTCAGTTTAGGGATTTTATCATTAATGTCAAGCTTAGCATCAGACACAGGGGAGACATTATAAAACTGCTGTCGAATCTGGAAAACCAGTTTTACAAGATAGATGAGGAATATAATAGGCGCAGGATCTCGACGTATAAGGACAGGCTGCTGATTTATTTCATAATGTTTGCCGTATTGGGCGTTGCGTATTTTTTCATCCGGATGTCGCCGCAGGTCAGCAGCTTTTATCTGGAAACACTGCAGGGGAAGCTTCTGCTGATGATGTTCAGCGGTATGTATGCATTTGGGTTTTATTTGACGGCAGGTATAACCAAGTTCAGGAATCAGGGGTGATATATTGGATTATTTTCTGTTGCTGTACCGAGACAATAGCATGATGATCCTGCTGCTTGGATTTGTGAATATATTTCTGGGCTGCTTCCTTTCCAGAAAGCTGTCTATAGCAGGTTCAAGGAGAGTGACAGAAGCTCTCGGAACCAGAAATCCAGGGCTTTCGGCATATAAACGCTGCTCGATGTTCGTTGAGCAGGGTATGACCGCCTGTGAGAAAAGGTTTGAAAAGGGCAGGTTATATCGTAAAGCCCAAAGTAAGATGAGAATAGCAGGTTACAGAGGAGAATACGCGCCTGTTATTTATATGCTTGTGAAATATGTGCTTTCGGGTGTGGTGTTCATCGGGGCTTTCTGCATCAACTTTCCCGACTTGATAAGGCCGCTGGCGGCAGTTGTCCTGATCAACTCGATCATAGAAACTGTGGTAGCATCAAATAAGCGCAGGGCAAATCTGCGGTTTCAAAAGTATATATACAAGATCTACAAGTACCTGCACAATCAGATATCTTCAGGTGTAAAGCCAACTGATGCCGTAAGTACGGTCTATGAAGTTACAGATGACATTGAATTGAGAAATATACTTATCAAGCTGGCTGCCAGATATGAATTGACACTCGATATAGATGTCGCTCTTGAAGAATTCAGGTCCAACTTTGATACCCATGAGGCCGAGACCCTTTGTCTGGCGCTCAAGCAGGGCATCGATACAGGAGATAATAAGGATCTGCTTGCCAGGCAGGAGGATATCATGTTCAAAAAATATTTTAATTATATCCAGGCAGAGACAGACTGCTGCAGGAACAGAAGTGTAGTCGCTGCTGCTGTATATGTTGCCATCGTGTCTGCGGTGATAATCCTTCCTATGCTTGACGAAGTTGGCCAGGCGGTCGGAAAGATATTCATAAATTAAATAAATGGAGGATTGTAGGATGAGTATCGTGAAGGCTTTAAAAAACTATTTTATTTGCAAAAGAGATGGATTTGGCTTGAATGAACTGCTTGGGATAGCAGCTGCTATAATCATAGCCGCTTTTATAATCATCCCCGGTATGCGTACTTTTGCCCGAAATCTTATGAGCGGTCTGGGAAACTGGTGGAATAACATTATTGCAAACAGGATATTTCCAACAACATGAGAAGAAAGGGCGATGGACATGCCGGTCAAACCTTTGGTGACTGGGATAATGCTTATACTCGTGGTATTCTTGCTGATCTACATGGTGGAATTTTTTATACCGCTCTCAGCGAAGGGTGATATGGATATGCTTTGCAGGAAGACATTGCTGCAAATGGAAAATGCGGGCGGCCTCAGCAGTTCTGAAAGGATGGAGCTGAAGTCGGGGTTGGAGGGTGCAGGTCTGACCGGTGTTGTAATAAACGCCACTGAGAGTGCCAGACAGGGCGGCCTTTTAACACTGCATGTAGAAGGTGATTACACCTACAATGGTATCACCGGGTTTTTGCACAGGAGCGAGGTGACTCAAAGGATGATATATGACAAGTCCACCATGTCAAGGAAGGTAGTGAACTGACTTGAAAAACGGCATTGATAAATCGTGGTATCAGAGGGGGAGCGTTGTCACAGAAATCGTGCTTATGGCTGCAATACTGGTGTTCATTATATTGCCTGTCTTCTCGGTGGTTATAGAAAAGTATGTGCTGATGGAGAAAGCAAGAATCATCAGGGATGCAGTCGATATGACGAATATATCGGCCTACAATGCGCTGACTGCGCCGGACTTGGGTAAGGCTGCCGTGGATGTGTCATACCCGGAGGCATTGGGTATTTACAAAGAAATTCTCGGACTCAACCTGAAGCTTGAGGAGGATATGGATCCGAAAACAGATTCGGTTGCAGAGGGACGGGTAGAGGTGCTGTCACTGGTGATCTATAGAAGCGGTTTCCCGGTAAGGTGTCCTGACGGAGTGCTCATTACAAGGCCTTCGGTGCACTGCAGTATTAATGTGCCTGTCAAACCGTCGCTTTACAGGGGTGTTATCCTGGAGATGCTGGGGAAAGAGCATATAGATATCGTGGTCCACGTGGATTCGGAGATACCATTGAATAACTAGTCGATTTAATAAAATATTTTGGATAATGTAATGCATCGTATGAAAACGTTGCAAGTCTCTAGGAAAGAAAAATATTGTTATGCGGGTGTTTATATGAGAAGATATGGCTGGGTCGGGGGCGCACTTGTGATCGTTATACTGCTTGTTTTTATAGAAATGACGATCATATCAAATGCGTCAGGTTATGAGGTCAGGGACAAAGTAGTATTTGCTGTCATGGATATTGACGAAAATTCAGTTATAACCGGAGAAATGCTTGAAATAAGAGAGATCGGCGTTGATGCCATAAATAAGAATGCGGTCAGGAGCATTGATGAAGCTGCCGGCATGGTCGCGGCGGATCGCATACATGGAGGGGAACAGCTCCTGAAGGGCAGACTGACTGATGAGACTTCAAACGCTGTTGAAACTCTGGATAAGTCAAACAGGCTGTTTTGTATTGAGCCCAAGAGCGACCAGGCAAATGCCTGGCAGCTTAAAAAGGATCAGCTTGTTGATGTTATCTATGTGCCAAATTACGGCGAACAGAACAATACTCCGCCGGAGGCTGCGGGAGTAGTAGGTGTGCCACCGCTTTCCAATGGAGTCAGGCTTATGAAAAATGTGAGGATAGCCGGACTTGTTAGTGAGGATGGGAAACTGGCGGAAGACGATGTAGCTGAAAAGCTGCCTAAATTTATATTGTTTGAGGTGACTGAGGAGCAGGCCGTATTCCTTGCCTATGCAAAAAGCAATGGAAGGCTCGAATTGTCAAGTATTCCCGAGAGGCAGTAGTAAGGCGACACTTGTGGGTGAGGCAGGAGTTGGTGGATAAGAGCGGTTATAGCGGGCGATACTTGTGGTGAGGCAGGAGTAGGGGTTAAAAGCGGTAATTAGTGATACCTGCGGTGAGCAGCAACTGGGTGTCAAGAAAAGCTAATAATATAAACAGGAGGATAGATATGGCAGAGCTGAAGTATGAAATCAAAAAAATTATTGGAGTGATCGGAGAGGGAACCAGAGGATGGAAGAAGGAAGTCAACCTTGTCAGCTGGAATGACCGCAAACCCAAGCTCGATATCAGGGATTGGGATGAGAGCCATGAAAAGATGGGCAAGGGAGTGACGCTGAATAAGGGCGAGGTAGAACAGCTGAAAAAGCTGCTCGCCGAGATCGATCCCGAAGAAATGGAGGCCTGATGGCCTCTGCTTCGGGGTCAGGCTTGAATAATTCACTTATTTGATTTTTGCCAAATAAGTGAATTATTCAAGCCTGACCCCTGTTCTAGCCAATAAGTGAATTATTCAAGCCTGACCCCCTTTCTCACCATCGGAAATTGGGATATAATTAGGGTGAAAGTGGGGGTGACTTAATGGACAAACTGTTGCCGAAGGCATGGGAAGGGCTTATCAATTCCTCCGATTTTATGCCTGTCATCGTAAATACACTCGAAAGGCTCCAGGACATAACATGGTCAATGGAACCCAACAGGCACGAGAACTATGAAATGGTATACATGAAAAAGGGATATGCTGTGTTTGAGATATCCGGTCAGAATGTTGAGCTCGGCCCTAACGACATCGTGATCATCAAACCCATGCAGTTTCACAGGTTTACGGTCAAGTCCGAAAACGGATGCGAATTCATCGTTCTCAACTTCACTTTTGAAAACAGGATAAATGGTGAATTCTCACAAATCCCTATGGAGGATTTTCTTAATTTTGTCAGCAGTAAAGAGACGGGCCCCTACATTACACTAAAGGTCAGCCCTAAAAATGAAATCGTTATACTGCTGAACAGGATTCTGAAGGAAAGGGAAAGCTCCGAGCTCGGAAGTGAATTCCTCAATTATCTTCTCATCCTTGAATTGTTCGTGCTGCTCTCACGCGCGCTGAAAATGGAGTGGGAAAACAGCATCAAATCCAAGAGCCCCAAACTCAAGGAGCTCATAAGCATATCGGTCAACTTTATCAATAACAATTTTGAACGTGATATCTCACTCGGAGATATCGCGAAATTCGTATTTCTCAGTCCCAGCTATTTCACCAGGGCATTCAAGGATGAAACAGGCTTGAGCCCTATCAATTATCTGCTCAAGGTACGTATTGAGAGGGCAAAGGAGCTGCTTTCCGATACCAGTCTGAAGATCAGTGATATTGCACTGAATGTGGGCTTTTCCAACCAGCAGCGTTTCAACGAGATGTTCAAGAAGTACGCCAGGACCACTCCGCTCCAATACCGTAAACAGCATGCCAAGTGATTATTAATGACAAAAAACATTCATATTGATATTTAATAACAGTAAGTTACAGGAAGAATCAATTTGCTACAAACGTTATTATATTGTACATATTAATTTGTTTGACCAAAAGCAGGAATACTATAATGAGTTTATACGCTGTCTATGGATTAGCCGAATGGGAGGGATTATATATGAGCAATAGCAAACCGGGAAATAAGGGCATGACGATGACACAGAAAATACTTGCTGACCATGCGGGACTCGATAGTGTTGAGGCAGGCCAGCTTATAAAGGCAAAGCTTGACATGGTACTGGGAAATGATATAACGACTCCCGTTGCTGTGAAGGAATTCAGGAAAATAGGCCTTGATCATGTGTTTGACAAGAGTAAGATCGCGATAGTGCCTGATCACTTCACTCCAAACAAGGACATCAAATCAGCTGAGCAGGTGAAATTCATCAGAGAATTTGCGCGAGAAATGGATATAGAGAACTTTTTTGAAGTTGGACAGATGGGTGTGGAGCATGCGCTGCTGCCTGAAAAGGGACTTGTAGTGTCAGGTGATCTGGTTATTGGAGCCGATTCTCATACGTGCACCTACGGAGCCCTTGGAGCATTCTCCACCGGTATAGGCAGTACGGATATGGCAGCCGGTATGGCAACAGGCGAGGCCTGGTTCAAGGTCCCGGAAGCGATACGGTTCGTACTGACGGGAAAACCCGGCAAATGGGTGAGTGGTAAGGATGTCATTCTGCATATCATAGGAATGATCGGTGTGGACGGAGCACTGTACAAATCCATGGAATTCACAGGCGACGGGCTTGCGGAGCTTTCAATGGACGACAGGTTCTCAATGGCCAACATGGCAATTGAAGCGGGCGCAAAGAATGGTATCTTCGATGTGGATGACAGGACGCTGGAATATGTCCGGGAGCATTCCACGAAGACCTACAAGGTTTATAAGGCAGATGATGATGCGGCTTACAGCAGTGAATACACCATCGACCTGAGTCTTGTCAAGCCAACTGTAGCATTTCCGCCTCTCCCGGATAGGGCAAGGACTATTGACAATGTGGGAGATGTGAAGATAGATCAGGTCATTATTGGCTCCTGTACAAACGGCAGGATAGAGGATATGCGCATTGCGGCGCAGATACTCAAGGGTCGGAAGGTGCATCCCGATGTCAGGTGCATAATTATTCCAGCGACACAGAAAATCTGGAAGCAGTCTATGAATGAAGGTCTTTTCGATATATTCATCGATGCGGGAGCGGCTGTCAGCACACCCACCTGCGGACCGTGCCTTGGCGGGCATATGGGGATACTTGCGAAAGGTGAGAGGGCTGTTGCCACTACAAACAGGAATTTTGTCGGAAGGATGGGGCATCCGGAAAGCGAAGTATATCTGGCAAGCCCCGCAATTGCTGCCGCATCAGCAGTAGCAGGCAGGATCGCATCACCGGAATGGCTTTAATAGGATGACCGATAGGAGGTAATATTATGAAGGCTTTTGGAAATGTAATAAAATACGGGGACAACGTTGACACTGATGTTATTATTCCGGCAAGATATCTGAATACCAGCGAGCCATCCGAACTGGCTGCACACTGTATGGAAGACCTGGATGCCGGCTTTGTGAAAAGAGTCAATAATGGAGATATTATGACAGCCGGTAAGAATTTCGGCTGCGGCTCTTCAAGAGAACACGCACCTATAGCTATCAAGGCTTCGGGAATTTCCTGCATTATTGCTGAGACCTTTGCAAGGATTTTTTACCGGAATGCTATTAATATCGGACTTCCTATAATCGAATGTGCTGAAGCGTCAAAAGATATCGATGAGGGAGATAAACTCGAAGTAGATTTTGATACTGGGATTATCAGCAATTTAACGAAAAATGTCACATACAAGGGAGAACCTTTTCCGGAATTTATGCAGAAGATAATTGCAGCTGACGGACTTATCGGATATATCAAGCAGGAAGGATAGGATTTTTATGAATTATAAGATAACTGTTTTAAAAGGTGATGGTATCGGGCCCGAGGTAATAGATCAGGCGTTGTTAGTTCTTGACGCCGTAGGCGGCAGGTTAGGCATTGGCTTTGAACTGCGCGAGGAGCTGATGGGTGGCTGTGCAATAGATGAGTATGGTGTGCCGCTGCCTGATAAGACGCTGAAGACTTGCAGAGAAAGTGATGCGGTGCTTCTTGGAGCTGTCGGAGGACCAAAATGGGAGGGACTGCCGGGCGGCAGGACACCAGAGGCGGGACTGCTTGGTATCAGAGCGGGACTGGGCCTTTATGCCAATTTAAGACCTGCTGTGATTTATAAGGCATTAAAGGAAGCATCTCCTCTGAAAGCTGAGATTATTGGAGATAATATCGATATACTTGTAGTTCGTGAGCTGACGGGAGGCATCTACTTCGGTGAACGCGGAAGGTCCGGTTCAGGTACTGACCGTGAATCAGCCTACGATACTGAAAGGTATTCTGTGCCGGAAATTGAACGTATAGTGGCAACGGCATTTGAAGCAGCTTCAAAACGCCGCGGAATAGTCACCTCGATAGATAAGGCGAATGTTCTGGAAAGCTCGAAGCTCTGGCGCGAGGTGGTTATCAGGAAAGCACGTGAGTACCCTGACATAACCCTAAACCATATGTATGTGGATAACGCCGCTATGCAGCTTGTTAGGAACCCTCGCCAGTTTGATGTGATCGTGACTTCAAATTTGTTTGGAGATATATTATCGGATGAGGCATCAATGATCACAGGTTCCATTGGCATGCTTCCTTCCGCAAGCCTAGGAAGTGGGACGCTAGGGCTTTATGAGCCCATTCACGGGTCTGCGCCTGATATTGCCGGCATGGACAAGGCAAACCCTATTGCAACTATACTGTCAGTTGCCATGATGCTGCGTTACTCATTCAAACAGGATGAGGCAGCCGATATGATAGAAAATGCGGTGAAGCAGGTATTAGATAAGGGATACCGTACAGCTGACATTGCATCATTGGGTGGCATCCTAACAGGCACAAGGGAAATGGGCAGGCTGATAGCCAAAGAGACTGAGAAGACCGACTGCTGACATCATTTGACTTAAGTATTGCAGAATCAGTAATAGCATTCCATGATAAACTATGGGATGCTTTAATTGTACAAAATTTTCATTTTTAGTAAACATAACTTATAAACATAAGACAACTGTAATGTTAATTATAGTTGTCTTTCAGAGGTTCAAAGATAAATTGAAATCAACAAATATCAGCAAGAACCGACTAATCCAAACAATACTTATAATCCAGATATAATCCATATTCATGTCAATTTTACATATTCATCATACCGGTAAAAATTTCAGGTGACGTATTTGTGCTTTTGAATTGCATAATTCTAATACATCATGTATTATGTTAACATGTATATTTTAGGACATACTTTTAAATAATGAATAAGCTGTACTCTTTTTTAATAGGTATAGAAGGGGTGTCTTGATGGGAAATTACGTAATAAAAAGAGCATTGCTTGCAATTGTCACCTTGTGGCTTGTTGCAACTATAACCTTTGCACTGATGAATCTTGTACCCGGCGGGCCTTTTCTTTCGGAAAAAGCTCCGTCAGAAGCGACTCTCAAGGCATTAAATGAAAAATACGGGCTTGATCAGCCTAAAATAGTACAATACAAAAACTATATGGTCAAGCTGGTAAAGGGAGACATGGGGCCTTCGATGAAACAGAGAGGCCGCACAGTCAAACAGATAATTACTACGGGCTTCAAGGTATCGGCTAAGATAGGCGGTATTTCAATATTACTGGCTGTACTTATAGGGGTCCCTCTTGGAAGCATTGCTGCGCTGAACAGGGGGAAATGGATAGACAACGTTATTATTGTCTTGTCGACCTTTGGTATTGCTGTTCCAAGCTTTGTTGTTTCAACAGTTCTCATGCTTATATTCAGTGTTAAGCTTGACCTGCTGCCGACATACGGACTGACTTCGCCGCTGCATTACATCATGCCTCTCACAGCGCTTGCCTTCTACCCGGCATCCTATATCACCCGACTTATGCGTTCTAGCATGCTGGAGGTACTGGGGCAGGACTATATGCGTACGGCTAAGGCAAAAGGGTTATCCCAGTTTATTACGCTTTTCAAGCATGCGCTGCGTAATGCCATACTGCCTGTTGTAACATATCTGGGACCGCTGTTGGCATATACACTTACAGGAAGCTTTGTTATTGAAAAGATATTTACCATCCCGGGATTGGGAAACGATTTTATCAGTTCGATCGTAAACAGGGATTATACAATGATCATGGGTACTACTATCTTCCTTGCAGCTCTGATCATCATGATGAACTTGATGGTAGATATTGCATACAAGCTGATAGACCCGCGGATAAAACTGAAATAGAGAGTGAGGATATAAATGGCGATGATGAAAGAGAAGAAAAATCCACTCAGCCTTCAGCTGGATGTTTCAGACTTTTTGCTGGCCGACAGGGAAGAAAAACAGAGCCTTGTGGTCATGCGAAAAAGCGTCAGCTTCTGGCGTGACGGCATACGCCGGTTCAGAAGAAACAAAATAGCTATGGTTAGCCTTATTGTAATAATTTTTGTAATGATATTTGCGTTCATAATGCCGAGCTTATACCCTTATTCATATGAGCAGCAGATAAGGGGAAGCGAGAACCTTGCTCCGATGGAGTATTCGGCAGAGGAACTGGCGCTTATGGATCAGGGTCAGAGTATATTTCCGCATTTCCTCGGAACCGACTCCCTTGGACGTGATACTATGATACGTCTTATGATGGGCAGCCGTGTATCTTTGCTCGTTGGTATAGTGGCCAGTGTGCTGGTGCTTCTTATAGGATCTGTTTATGGAGCGGTTGCAGGATACTTTGGCGGCAAGGCAGATATGATAATGATGCGTTTGGTTGACATAATATATACAGTTCCGGATATTTTGATCATAATACTGCTGATGGTTACTTTGAAATACCCGTTGCAGAATCTGGCGGACACTGTGCCGGGCTTCAGCTGGATAAACGTCATCGGTGTAGGACTTATATGCATATTTATCGTATTTGCACTGTTATATTGGGTGGGCATGGCCAGAATCGTAAGAAGCCAGATACTAACACTTAAGGAGCAGGAGTTTGTAACTGCTGCAAAAGCGCTTGGCGCCAGTAATAGCAGGATAATCAGAAAGCATCTTCTCACAAATTGTATGGGTACTCTGATAGTTACAACTACGCTGCAGATCCCGGCATCAATTTTTACAGAAAGCTTCCTGAGCTTTATAGGAATAGGTGTCGCAGCTCCGATGCCAAGCCTTGGTTCCATGGCATCGCAGGCCATAGGCGGTATCACATCCTATCCGTACAGGCTTTTAGCGCCGGCTATCATGATCAGCTTGATCATACTGTCCTTCAATCTGATCGGTGATGGGCTAAGAGATGCGTTTGACCCGAAATTGAAGAACTGAGGTGAAAAAAATGGGAAAATCACTGCTTGATATAAAGAATCTGCGCCTCTCCTTCTTTACACCAGCCGGAGAGGTAAAGGCATTGAACGATGTTTCGATACAAATGGAGGAAGGCGACGTACTGGGCATTGTTGGTGAGAGCGGCAGCGGCAAGAGTGTTACTGCATATTCTCTGATGGGGCTTACTGCACATCCTGGACGCATAATCGGAGGCACTATAGATTTTAATGGCCACAGGATCAATGACATGTCCGAGGGCGAAATGCGCAAGATGCGTGGGAATGAAGTAAGCATCATTTTCCAGGATCCTATGACCAGCCTGAACCCTGTGTATACTATTGGAAACCAGATAACGGAGGTCATACTGCTTCATACCGACAAGAATAAAAAGCAGGCGCATGAACGTGCAATCGAGCTTTTAAAGCTGGTTGGCATAAATGAGCCGGAAAAGCGCCTGAAGCAATATCCTCATGAGCTTTCGGGAGGTATGCGCCAAAGGGTAATGATCGCTATAGCTCTTGCATGCGAACCAAAGCTGCTTATAGCTGACGAGCCTACAACAGCACTTGATGTAACAATACAGGCACAGATATTGGAATTAATGATCGAACTTAAGAATAAAATAGGTATGTCCATTATTATGATCACTCATGATCTTGGCATAGTTGCTAACATGTGCAGGAAAATTGCTGTAATGTACGCAGGTAAAATCGTGGAGTATGGAACTACCGACGAAATATTCTACAATCCGAAGCACGAGTATACAAAGGGATTGCTTCGGAGCATTCCGAAGCTGACCAACACGGAACATAAGAAGCTTATACCGATAGAGGGCACGCCGGTAGACATGCTCAATCCGCCTGCAGGATGCCCGTTTGCCCCCCGCTGTGAAAGCTGTATGAAGATATGTATAAAAAAGATGCCGGAATACACGAATATTACTGAGGAGCATTACAGCGCGTGCTGGCTCCTTCAGAAGGAAGAGGCTTCACAAGGGAGGGATAAGGCATGAGCAGACTGGTTGAGGTTAAAAACCTGAAGCAGTATTTCCGAGCTGGCGGAAGTATGCTTCATCCAATGTACGTTAAGGCAGTAGATGATGTCAGCTTTTATATAGACAAAGGTGAGACGCTGGGACTTGTTGGAGAGAGCGGCTGCGGAAAGACGACCACCGGCCGTACGCTTTTGAGACTTTACGAGCCTACAGGAGGGCAGATATTTTACGACGGCAAGGATATAACAAAGGTTGAAATGATGCCTTACAGACGCAAAATGCAGATCGTCTTCCAAGATCCTTATGCAAGTCTTGATCCGCGAATGACAGTGGGAGATATAGTAGGCGAGGCTATTGATATTCACAAGCTTACATCCAGCAAGAACGAACGTAAGGGAAAAATCATTAAAATGCTTGAGAGGGTTGGACTCAACAGTGAACATGCCAACCGTTATCCTCATGAATTTTCAGGTGGACAGCGCCAGCGTATCGGAATAGCGAGGGCTCTTGCGGTCGACCCTGAATTCATAGTATGTGACGAGCCAATATCAGCATTGGATGTTTCGATTCAGGCGCAGGTAGTTAATATGTTTGAAGAATTGCAGCAGGATCTGGGGCTGACATACCTGTTCATCGCACATGATCTTAATGTAGTAAAGCATATCAGCAACAGGATCGGCGTAATGTATCTCGGTAAGCTGGTAGAGCTGGCTGACAGTAACGAGCTGACTTTCCACAATCTGCACCCTTATACTAAATCATTGATTTCGGCGATACCTGTTGCAGATCCCGAGGAAAGCCGCAGTAAGAAAAGGATTGTACTGGAGGGCGATGTACCAAGTCCTCTGAATCCTCCGTCGGGCTGCCGGTTCAGAACAAGATGCCGCTACGCCACAGAGCTTTGCGCGCAGCAGGAGCCTGAGTTCAGAGAGGTTTCGGCTGGACATCATGTTGCTTGCCACCACTTTGACAAGGTAAACTGACATACAAAATTTTTTACTGTATTAAATGTCGTCATTTGGGGGGATTATATCAAATGAGATTTTTATTTGAATTAATCTTCCTGAATGGCAGCATTTTAATAGAATACGGTACATATGTACTGAAAAATTTGTAGGAGGAAATTATATGAAACGTAAAGCAGCACTTCTGATCTCATTACTTCTTGTATGCAGCCTGCTTTTCACTGCATGTGCCGGCGGCGGCTCAGGGAAGGTCGATACGCTGACAGTAAATGTCGGACCTGATCCGGACACTATCGACCCTGCACTGAACTCCGCTGTTGATGGCGCTACACTGATAATCCATGGCTTTGAAGGACTTATGACTCTTGACAAGAACGGTACTCCTGTGCCTGGTCAGGCTGAGAGCTATGATGTCAGCGAAGACGGAACAACTTACACCTTCCACCTCCGCAATGGTCTTAAATGGAGCGATGGCAAAGCCGTTACAGCAAACGATTTCGTTTATTCCTGGAATCGTGCTATCTCACCTGATACAGCAGCTGACTACTCTTATATGTTCGAAGTAATCAAAGGCTTTGACGAGGGTAAACTGGATATAACAGCTCAGGATGACAAGACCTTTGTTGTCAAGCTGAAAAACGCAGTGCCTTACTTCCTTGAACTCTGCGCATTCCCGACTTACTCACCTGTACGCCAGGATATTATCGAAGCAAATGGTGAAGCATGGGCAGTAGATCCCAAGACATATATAGGCAACGGACCTTATAAGATGACCGAATGGGTTCCCGGATCCCATATGATTTATGAAAAGAACAAGAATTATTGGAATTACAAGGCTCTTGGAACAGATAAGATCAAATTCGTACTGATGGAAGACGATAATGCAATACTGAATGCCTTCCAGCAGGAAGAAATCTTATTTGCTGACAGTATGCCTAACGATGAAATAGATGCATGGAGAGACAAACCTGAATTCAACCTTGAAGGACAGCTTGGAACATATTATATTTCCTTCAATACACAGAAGGCTCCACTTAATGATCCCAAGGTACGTAAAGCATTGACCCTGGCTATTGACCGTGATTTCATATGCGTCAATATAGGTAAGTCAGGTCAGGAGCCTGCAGGCGCATTTGTACCGACAGGTCTTTCAGATGCAGATCCTGCAAAGGAATTCCGTGATATAGGTGGAAATTACTATGATCCTACAAAAGCTGCTAATGAAGCAAACCTTGCCGAGGCAAAGAAGCTTCTTGCAGATGCAGGATATCCGGACGGCAAAGGCCTGCCGGCAATGGAATATCTCTACAATGAGGGTACGGGACATCAGCAGATAGGCGAAGCTCTTCAGGATATGTGGAAGAAGATAGGTGTCAATGTAACACTGGTTTCACAAGAATGGAGCACCTTCCTCAATACACGTAAGAATGGCGAATACTTCATCGCGCGTAACGGATGGCTCGGTGACTATAACGATCCTATTTCATTCCTTGATATGTGGATCACAGGCGGTGGAAACAACGATGCTCAGTGGAGCAATGCGCAGTATGATGAACTTATTAAGGATATCAAGGCTTCAACTGATACAGCAGAGCGTTATAAGCTGATGCATCAGGCAGAAGACATCATCTTTGCGGAAAGCATGCTCAGCCCGATCTACTACTATGTTGATCTGTTCCTGATCAACCAGAAGATCGAGGGCTTCTACTCCTCACCTCTGGGATACAAATACTTCATGTATGCAACAGTACCTGCTGCAGCTAAATAAAGTAAAGATCAAAAAACCGGCTCACACGAGCCGGCTTTTTAAACAAATCAAAGGGGACGGGGGTTTTTGATTATCAATTCAATTGCCTAATTGATAATCAAAAACCCCCGTCCCCTTTGATTTGTTTAAAATTTGGAGTATCTGCCTTCAATTTTGCCGATTATTGTAACTTCATCGGCTTCAAAATTTTCCTTATCGAGTATGCTTGAATCTGCCTTTAGAGTAATTGTTCCGTTATCCTCGACGTAGTATTTCCTCAGTAGTGTACGCGTTTCATAAAATACCAGTACTATGTCATCATCTTCAAGTTCTGCAGATGTGTTGACTAAAATCGAATCATCAGATGTAAAACCACTTTCCTCAAGTCCGTCGCTCGGAGCTTCAAATAGAATATATTTGCCGTTTTCAGAGAGTACTTCAGGAGCAAAAGGAATGTATCTTTCTATGTTATAAATATTAGTCAGGTCATCCAGATTCCTTTTGGAAATTTTTCTGAGCTTTGGAACGAATATAGGTTTGCTATACATCTGGTCATCCTCTGAAACCAACTGAATGGATCGTGCAGCACCTAATTGCCTTCTGATTACGCCTTTCTGCTCAAGCCTGTTAAGTATGCCCTGGACAGCTCCGGGTGTCTTCTCTCCAACCAGCTCTCCTATTTCGCGCACTGTTGGGGGTATACCATTAACGTTAATGTAGTTTTCGATCACTGTATAGACTTTTTTCTGCTTCGCTGTTAAACTGCTGTAATTGGCTGTCAATTTAATCACCCTTCATATTTAATACTTAACATAATATTAAACAGTTTAACAGAATTAAGTTAAATAATCAAATTAAATAATACCAATAATGCCTATTTTGTGCACAATAAGAGCAAACAATTAAAAGTTAATAGAAATTTAACAATTTCATTTTTTTGCAAAAAAATATGAATGTATATCGTAAGTTATATCTGTAAAAAATAATATATTGTCAGTGGAAGAAGATCCACATCGATAAATATATGAACAGCGAGAAATGATCTCAAGCCAGGGAGAGACCTTACGATATGTTTAAACTGCTGAAAAATGTTGAATTATATGCGCCTGAATACATAGGTAGACAGGATATACTCATAGCATTTGACAAAATAGCACAGATATCTCAAAGCATAGCCCCCCCTGAGAGTTTGCAGGTTGAGGTGACAGAATGCAGCAATATGATAGCATTTCCGGGTTTTATTGACCAGCATGTCCATATAACAGGCGGCGGTGGTGAACAGGGCCCTAAAAGCATAATTGGTCCTTTGTCCGCAGCAGAAATTATAAAGGCAGGCATAACCACAGTAGTGGGGATCCTTGGCGATGACGGAGTAGGTAAAAGTATGCAGGGGCTGTTGATGAAAGCACGGTCGCTTGAAGCTGAGGGACTGACTGCCTATATTTACACAGGCAACTACGGCATCCCACCGGTTACTGTTACCGGCAGTGTATTGACTGACATCGCCATCATTGACAAAATCATCGGTGCAGGAGAAATAGCCATTTCTGATTACAGATCTTCTTATCCAACCAGGGATGAGCTTGCAAAGCTGGCGCATGAAGCCATTACAGGGGGAATGCTTGGTGGCAAGGCAGGTGTCGTTCATCTGCATGTCGGCGACGGTAAATCCCGCCTTGATCCCCTGTTTGAACTGCTGAATGCGACAGATTTTCCTATTGATATGTTTGTTCCGACACACCTGAACAGAAATAAGGCTCTTTTTGAACAAGCCGTTCAATATCATAACAACGGAGGCATCGTTGATCTGACCGCAGGTGAAAATACAGACGCCGGCATATGCGTTCCGGATTGCCTGGAGAGGTTGATGAAGACAGAATCAGGTCTGGAAAGGATCACAGTATCTTCAGATGGAAACGGCAGCGGTGCGGGGACATCTCATACTGAAACCAGTAGTGTGACAGCCCTTTTCAATGATTTTCGGACTGCCGTAGTGGATTATGGACTGCAGACGGAACAGATATTGAAGACAGTCACTGAGAACGTTGCAAGAGTACTGAAGCTTTATCCTGCTAAAGGCAGGATCGCGGTAGGAAGCGATGCAGATATACTATTGGTCGGAAAGGCCTCGTTTATGCCGGAGCTGTTGATTTCGAGAGGGAGTATATTCAAAACTGATATATGACACATATTTACACAAATTGATATGTATATTGAATATCTGAGTTTTAAAGAATAAATATTGAGGTGATAGAATGGATAAAATGGACCAGGCAAGCATTTCGTGCAGAACTTCTACCAAAGCAGGCATCATAATTTGCACTGCTGCGGGTTGGCTGGCAGCAGTAGTATCGTTAGTAAGATACCCGTTTATATTTGGAGTTGTGGCCATAATTCTCGGCATACGGATCAGTAAAAATGGAAACAGGGCCGGTATGCCTCTGATTGCAGGGAGTATTCTGCTAATGGCTCTTGGTCTGATATTTAACACTATAATATATGACTATTTAAAAAATGCCATAGGTACATAAAATTCTCAAATGTCCTGTGGCTGCAGCCGGGGCAGGTAATACGGGCAGCCGGCCGCTTATGAGCATTAGCAAGGGGTAGATGGTGAACATAATGAATGCGGGTAATTTGATAATAATAGGCGGAGCTGAGGATAAGGCAGGAGAATGCCTGATTCTTAAGTCATTTGTAAGTCTTTCGGGAGCTTCCAGAGCAAAAATAGCAATAATCACAACTGCGACAGAAAAGCCGGTCGAAGCAGGTAATCAGTATCAGTCGCTTTTTGTAAGTATGGGAGCTCAGGAATCGACTTTTTTGGATATTAATTCACGTGATGATGCCGAACAGGAAATAAATGCAAAGCTTATATCTGAATCAACAGGTGTTTTTTTCACCGGAGGAGACCAATTAAGGATCACAAGCATACTGGGAGGTACCAAAGCATATGAGGCGCTGCACACTGCCTACAGATCCGGCGCCGTAATCGCAGGTACAAGTGCAGGAGCATCCGCTATGAGCAGGACGATGATCGTTGACGGGAATAATTATGATGCGGCAAGAAAATGCACGCTCAAAATGGCACCCGGACTGGGACTTCTGGAGAGGGCTCTCATTGACCAGCATTTCCATCAAAGGGGCAGAATAGGCAGGCTGCTGTGTGGAGTTGCTGAGAATCCCTCTATCCTTGGAATCGGCATCGATGAGGATACGGCAGTCAGAGTATTCCCGGATGACCATTTTGAAGTATTAGGAAGCAACTCTGTTACTGTTGTGGATGGAAAGGACATAAAAAGCTCCAATGTCTCCGAATTGAAACCGGATGAAAACCTGGCTATTGCAAATGTTGTACTGCATGTTTTGCCTGCCGGATACGGTTATGATCTGGTTGAGCGGAAGGTATTAAGGTTAGGGGAGAATAATGAGAGGGGACACACCTCCATATAGAGATAGGCTTTGGTTGCTGAGGAATGTCCCCTTTGAAGCGGGGTTCAGGGCTGAGGAATGTCCCCTTATGACAGAATTAGGAGGGAAATTCGTGGATATTATTAATATACAGCCGTACAAGGGCAGGAATATTCATAGTCATAATCCTGTTATTAAGGCTGTTGTAGATCTTGGAAATCTGTATGATACACCGACAAGAAAGATAGATAGATTTAATGAACGGCTGCTTAAAATGCTGCCAGGCCTAAAAAGCCATGTTTGCTCTCTGGGCTATGAAGGAGGATTTGTTGATAGGCTTGAAGAAGGGACATACCTCACACATGTGACGGAGCATATGGTACTTGAAATGCAAGCGCAAATGGGGTATGAAGTGAATTATGGCAAAAGTAGGGCTACAGACAAGCCTTCGGTTTATTATCTGATCTTTGAGTATAGAAATGAAAAATTCGCAATAGAGTGCTTGCTGGCATCGGTAGAAATCATTAATATGCTTATAAATGGTGAAATGCCGGATATCGATGCCATATCAGAACATCTGAGGCGAATGGCGGCTGAATCGGATCTGGGCACCAGCACGGGCGCGATTTTTGAAGAAGCCCGAAGGAGAAGCATTCCTGTGACATGTCTCGAACACTCCAGCGTGCTGCGGCTTGGCAATGGGAAATATTCAAGGTATATTGAGGCATCGCTGACCGATAGGTGCGGTTGTATAGCTGTTGACATTGCCGGCAACAAGCATCTTACAAAGCAGGTGTTATCCGAGGCAGGAATACCTGTTCCGAGAGGAGATATAGCCTATACCTGCAGATCGGCGGCGGTGGCTGCTTCAGTATTAGGCTGGCCGGTAGTTGTCAAGCCGTTTGATGCAAATCAGGGAAAAGGAGTATTCACTAACATTTCGAATACTAAAGAGCTTGAAGCAGCATTTGATACAGCAACCAGATACAGCCATGCAGTACTTGTAGAAAAGTATATACCCGGAAAGGATTACAGGCTCCTTGTGATAGGTGGTAAATTGGCAGCGGCAGCGGAAAGAAGGGCGCCCTTTGTAAAGGGCGATGGTATCAGCACGATAAGCCAGCTGGTCGAAATCGAGAATCGCAATCCCTTAAGGGGCGATGATCATGAAAAACCTCTTACTATCATTAAGATAGATGATATGTCAAGGCAGGTACTTGTTAAAAGTGGTTACACGGAAGATAGCATACCTGCGGTTGACGAAACAGTTCTGCTGCGCTTAAATGGAAATCTGAGTACCGGTGGAACGGCAAGGGATTGTACTGACGAGGTCCATCCATACAATGCAGAGTTGGCTGTTAAAGCCGCTCAATTGATGGGGCTTGATGTTGCAGGAATAGATATAACCTGCAATGATATATCAAAGCCTTTGGATGAAGCTAACGGAGCACTTATCGAAGTGAACGCGGCGCCTGGTCTTAGAATGCATATATACCCTACAGAAGGCGCTCCGAGAAATGTAGCGGGTGATATACTTGACTACATGTATCCGCAGGGTAAACCAGCAAGTGTTCCGATCGTTTCGGTTACCGGTACTAATGGCAAGACAACAGTTGCCAGAATGATCGCGCATACATTGGGCTTGGACGGTACGGTTGTGGGTATGACCAGTACCAGCGGTATTTATATCGGAGGGGAATGTATCCTTAAGGGCGATAACACAGGATTTTTGAGTGCTGCGCAGGTGCTTGGGGATACAAGGGTCGAGGCAGCCGTGCTTGAAACGGCGCGCGGTGGTATTATAAAACGAGGGCTTGGGTATGATCTTGCAGATGTGGGGGTTATAGTCAACATCAGTGACGATCACATTGGCATCGATGGAATAGATACAATTGAAGAACTGGCAAAGGTCAAGTCGCTTGTAGCAGAGGCAGTGAAACCTGATGGTACAGCTGTCCTGAATGCTGACGACAAGATGACTCCTGTTATATTGAAAAGAATCACCTGTAAGCCATTGCTATTTTCACGCAGTTATGACAACCTGTTGATTCAAAAGGCGGTCAAGGAAGGTAGCAGGGCAGTGTATGTCAGGGAAGGTGCGGTATACATCTTATCAAGCCCCGATGAAATACAAATTGCCCGTATCGAGGATATTCCCGTGACTTATGGTGGTAAAGCGTCTTGTAATATTGAAAATACACTGGCCGCAGTCTCATCATTATTTGCACTGGGAGTACCGCCTGTAAGGATAAGGCAGGGCATACTTGATTTTAAGCCCGATACCTCAATAAACCCCGGAAGGTTTAATATCTTCTATATGGATGGTTTTTCGGTCATGCTGGATTATGGACACAATATAGCCGGTTATAATGCCGCTATTGAGATGGTAAAAAGCTTTCACGCATCTGTGTATACCGGAGTGATCGGCATGCCAGGCGACCGAAGGGATGAGAGTATCAGCGAAGTAGGCAGGCTTTGCGGACGGTCATTTTCAAAGGTCTATATAAAAGAAGACAGTGACCTTAGGGGCAGAAATGCGGGAGAAGTTGCCGATCTGCTTTATAGCGCCGTTATTTCCGAAGGTATGGATAATGAAGAGGTAAGTGTCATATATCAGGAGGAAAGAGCTTTGGAGGCTGCAATAATGAATGCTGTGCCGGGGGAAATGATCATTATGTTTTATGAGGAGTTCGAGCCGGTAGTCGGGGTTATCGAGAAATGCCGCAAAGTGCTTGACAAGAGAGGCCAGAAAAATAATATATCTAACAAGCAGAATAACCCATCAAGCTTGGAAAGCTCTGCTGCAGGCTGATTTGTTGCATTAAAAAGGGCGGGGTTTGATACCCCGCCCTGAATATGTAAGTGTTATAGCTTTGTTCCGCAGTTTGTGCAGAAAGCCGAACCGGGTGCCAGCGTCGAACCGCAGGAGGGACACACCTGTGCAGGTGCAGAAGCAGCCTGTACTGCTTCGGCGGTTTGGCCGATGTCATTTCTGGCGCCGCATTTTGAACAGAAGATCTGAGCTCTATCCATTTCAGCTCCGCACCCAACGCAGAATTTGACACCTTTAACTTCTGCTATTTTTTCCTTCAAAGCTTTAATATTTTGTTCGTGGCTCACGATCTGTTCGCAGGCTTCCTGCAGGTAATCTTCAGTGCCTCCGTTTGCCATGAACTTTTCAAATACGGTTTTACCCAATTGTACATATAGCTTTTGTATTTTGTCTTCTTCAGCATTGACATTAGCATTGAGTTTGGTGGTTTCGACTATTTCACTTGACTTCTTTGCAGCTGCCTGTGCAGCTTCACCGACTTTTTTTCCAAAATTCTCGAGAAATGCCATTGAAATACCTCCATTCTAAATTAGCATACAGATCCATGTATACATTTACATAACTATTATAAGTAATATTCCCATGATATTCAATAGATGATTTCCCAAAAATCAATGGGGACGGGGGTTTTTGATTATCAATAAGTTTGTTAATTGATAATCAAAAACCCCCGTCCCCATTGATTGTCTCCTTGTCCCCTGACTGGTAAAAAGGTATAATAAGGGATAAGAAAATGGGTTAACAGGAGGCAGTATGCAGTTTAAATTTCATATGCCGGTTAAGGCTTATTTTGGAGAGGACTGTATAAAGCAATATGGCAGCGAGCTCGCTTCCTTCGGTGGAAAGGCATTCATCGTCACCGGCGGAAGGTCGGCAAAGGCCAGCGGTGCGCTCGATGATGTATGCGAGGTGCTGAAGAGGCTTGAAATAGATTTTACCATTTTTGACAGAGTTAAAAACAATCCATCTCTCAGTAATGTGAAGGAGGGAGGAGAAGCAGCCAGACAGTTCGGAGCAGCCTTTGTTATAGGAATAGGCGGCGGATCGCCCCTTGATGCAGCTAAGGCTATTGCAGTACTTGCTGCAAATGATATCGAGCCGGAGCAGCTGTTCACAAACAGTTTTCAGAACAAACTATTGCCAATTGTCGCGATACCGACCACGGCAGGCACCGGAAGCGAAGTCACCCCTTATTCCATTTTGACCAGAGATGATATGCAAACAAAGGGAAGCTTCGGGACACCTGAAACATTTCCGGTGATCGCATTTCTTGATCCTATTTACACTGAAAGCATGCTCATGGATGTGACTGCAAATACCGCAATAGACGCTCTGTCCCACTGCATCGAGGGTTATTTGAGCAAAAGGAGCACGTCTGTAAGCGATATTCTTGCACAGGAAGGTATCAGACTTTTCGGGAGCTGTATGCAGCACCTTGCAAGCGGGGAAATAGACCGCGAGGACCGCAGCGCACTTCTTCATGCATCGATGCTTGGGGGTATGGTCATTGCTCAAACCGGAACTACAATAGTACATGGCATGGGATATAACTACACATATTTCAAGGACATTCCCCATGGTAAAGCAAACGGCTATCTGATGGCCGAGTACCTGAGATTCAATTATGGCCATGCCGCGGACAAAACTGACAATATTCTTGCATTGCTGGGCTTGACCGATATTGATGGATTTGATACCTTTATAGAGTCATTGATAGGGAAAGCTCCTGAGCTCGGTGAAGCAGAAATAGCGCAATATGCGGCGATAACCATGACACAGCGAAGCACTGCATCAAACATACGGACAGTTCAGGCATCCGATATTGAACAAATATTTAGAAAAGTCCAGGCATAATCTGGCGGTGTTTTTTATTAGCAGAGAGTATGCTGTTTCGGATAACGCGGCGGCGGAGGTGAAGTTTTGGTAGAGGTCTATTTTTATATGCCTGCTGATAAGGCAAATTACGCAGTAGACTGCGGAATAAAGGTTTCCGAGTGGTATAGCCGTGAGACGGCTATAGAGGGTAACAACAAAAAATGTATCGCTGCATTGCTTAACCCGCGTGATGAATATGACAAATACATATCCAGCGAATACAAATGCCTCAAGCTGGAGGTTGAATCCAGACATTGCTTTATCGCGGACAGGAGCCTGTATGAGGCAGGAAAGTCATATCCTCAGGCTATGGAGCTTTATAAATGCTCCATAGTGCCGATAGCTGACTATGCTTTCGGAAATTACAGGCTTCCCGAGGTCCTGGTCACCAGCACCATTTTAGGCGAGCATATCAGCGTGTCAGGCAAAATGCTCGATACACCCGTGCTTTATGATAACTCGCAGGAGTTGTACTTTAACAATCTGATGGAGCAATTGAAGGAAGAGCATGATAATCTGAATGATACGTTGCTATATCTTTATTTTAAGTGGCTTTCTGATACAGGAAAGGCTCAATGTATCGGGGACACTGATGGAAAGTACGCGGTATTCAGCGTAACAGGAGAACAAAGGACATATACATTTGTTATTCCGGGGGGACCGGCGTAATGAAATATGTAATTCTGAAGCTTTTAAAGCAGGCTGCTCCCGACTATGTCACCGGAGCTGAATTAGGGGATCGCTTTGGCGTTTCAAGGACTGCCGTATGGAAATACATCGGAGAACTGAGACAGGAAGGCTATTTAATAGAAGCTGCATCGAAAAAGGGTTACAGACTGATTTCTTCGGAAGGGCTGATGAACCCGTTTGAAATAACTAATAACCTTGGTACAAGAATAGTGGGCAGAGAAGTATTGTGTTATGAGACACTGCCCTCGACCAATATGCAGGCTGCGAAGCTGGCAGCAGAGGGCTGCGAAGAGGGACTGGCTGTAATAGCCTTCGAACAAACCCGCGGCAGGGGAAGGCTCGGTAGAAGCTGGGAATCGCCGCCGGACAAGGGTATATATATGTCTGTGGTGCTGAGGCCTCCCATGGCGCCAGCCGAAACACAGATATTCACACTGGCAGCAGCCGTTGCAGCTGTAAAAGCAATTTATAATGTCACCGGACTGAAAACAGGCATAAAATGGCCAAATGACATCGTTGCCGGAGGCAGGAAGATATGCGGTATATTGCTTGAGATGAATTCCGAAGCCGATAGAGTCAATCATATAGTCCTGGGCATTGGCATCAACTATTCGCAAACGGCCCGGGATTTTCCCGATGAGCTGCAGGACAGAGCATCCTCGGTCATAATGGCGCTAAAGGAATCAGAAAACTTATCCTGCGATGAGAATATTGAGAGCAGTAATGCCGGAAGGCTGGCACTGGTACGCGCTGTACTGCGTGAACTGGATGAAGTCCTGCTCGATGTGTTTAATGGTAATAATGGCAGTATACTTGACAGCTGGAGGGAATACTCTGCTACGCTCGGTAGGGAAGTGCGGTTTGCACTCAGGGATGTGGAATTTACAGGGATCGCTGAGGACATAACTGATGACGGCCGCCTTGTGGTGAGCTGCAATGACGGAATACGGCGGGAGCTGGTATCGGGAGAGGTATCCGTCAGGGGGATATACGGATACGTATAAACAGGTACCCTGTTGCCTAAATTATATATGTAAAAATAAGGAGTATTTATGGTTATTGATTTTCATGTTCATTGTTTTCCTGAAGACATTGCCAAGAGAGCTACCGAGTCGTTATCCAGAGCTGCGAACCTGCCGTTGAACTCTGATGGGACAGTATGCGCGATAAAAGCATCGATGAAAAGAGCTGGCATCGATAAGTCATTGATACAAAACATAGCTACAAAACCGAGCCAGACCGGAAAGATAACACAGTGGGCATCTTCCATCCAGGATGATGAGATCCTTGCATTTGGCTCGGTACACCCTGAAGCTGAGGATTGGAAGGATCAGCTCGTCAGGATAAAAGAGGCTGGATTGAAAGGTATCAAGTTTCATCCTGAATACCAGAGCTTTTACGTAGATGATCAAAAAATGTACCCAATCTATGAGAAGGCGGCCGACCTTGGACTGATCATTATCTTTCATGCGGGAGGAGATCTGGGGATGCCCGAGCCCTATCACTGCACGCCTGACAGAATGAAACGGGCGCTGAGGGCGATACCCGGCTCAAGGGTCGTCGCTGCACATATGGGAGGCTTTGATTACTGGGATGATGTGGAACGTTACCTTGTTGGTGAAGATATGTTTTTCGATACCTCCTTCAGCCTGAATGTAATGGACCAGGAGCAGTTCAGACGGATACTTTCGGGGCACGGACATGAGAGGCTGCTTTTTGCGTCTGATTCGCCGTGGGGCGACCAATACACGGAGGCTGAAAGGTTCCGGAACCTGGAACTGACTGATGAGGCAAGGAGTGCAATAATGGGAGGCAATGCCGCCAAATTGCTGGGGTTGACTTGTTGATGCATTTAAAATACAATAGATACATTGCTTTACTGTTAATGGAGGTTTAAAATGGTCAGAAATAGTAACGAAAATCAGACCGTGGCCAATAGCGCTGCAAACACCGAGAAGGTCCAGAATATACAGCCGAAGGCTGAGCAGCAGCCTAAAGCCGAGCTGCAGCAAAAGAACGACCAGCAGCCAAAGTATGATCAACAGCCTAAAAACGACCAACAGCGTAACCGTGCGAACAATCAAAACTTTAATACAAAAGGCCAGTATCAACCACGCCAGCAGAATGCCCAGAGGAATGCGGATACTCAGATTGCACTTAATAAGGATGCGCAGTCCCAGAACAAGGATGCGTTACGTACAGGCCAGAACCAATCAGGTCCCAGAAACAATAACCATGGTCCCAGGAACCATGATAGCCATAATAGGGACAATGGCCAGACAAGAGGTTATTACCGTGACAGGAACAGGGAAGTCGATAAGGATGCGCAGCTGAGACAGCACACTATGCCGGCTTTCACCAGACACCAGGCAGTCCAGAGAGTAAAGGCAGAGGAAACTATTGATGATATCAAACAGGATATCATAAGGCTTGAAAAGGAAATTGAGCTTGAAATAAAGGAAATAAGAAGCCTTAAGTTTTTATAACAGGCGGCATATCCATGGCTTTGCTGATGAGATAGAGGTCTGGTTTGGAGGAATGACAATTGATTCTTGCGATAAATGTTGGAAATACCAATATCCGTTTTGGCGTATATAAAGAAAAGAAACTTATAGCGCATTGGAAGCTGGCTACAAACAGGGGTTGGACAGCTGATGAATTCGGCATGTACTTCATCAATTTCTTCAACTACGAAAAGCTTGAGATTTTCGATATAGAAGCGGTAATAATTTCTTCTGTCGTACCTCCCATCATGTTTTCATTTGAACATGCGATACAAAGATATATAAGAAAAGACCCGATAATAATAGGGCCGGGAATAAAGACCGGTATCAATATAAAGTATGAAAATCCGCGTGAGCTTGGCGCAGACAGGATCGTGAACGCAGTTGCTGCCTATGAGCTATATGGCGGACCTGTAATAGTGATCGATTTCGGTACCGCAACAACCTTCAATGCCATATCCTCAAGGGGAGAATTCCTTGGCGGTGCTATCTGCCCCGGTATACTCATATCTGCAGAGGCATTGTATCAGAGGACTGCAAAGCTGCCCAGGATCGATCTTGCAAAGCATGATGCCGTCATAGGCCGCAACACCTCTGTCAGTATGCAGTCGGGAGTATTCCATGGATACGTGGGACAAATCAATCATCTGGTCAACAAGATCAAGCAGGAGATGAAGGAAGACAATATCAAAGTTATAGCAACCGGTGGACTTGCTAAATTTATTGCGCCTGAGACAAAATCCATAGATGAAGTCAACGGGCGTCTTGTGCTTGAAGGCCTTAGGATCATATACGAAAAGAACAGAACCGAAGCCGGAAAGGAAGAATAGATATATGTAATCGGGACACACTTGCTTACAATGCCATAAAATCTTTTACCTACCCCTGCCCTCTTTCCTTCCATATGCCAGGCCATAAGCCGGGCAGTGGCATACCTGAAGAATTTCTCTCACAGATGGAAAAGCTGGATATTACAGATTCTATAAACGAAAGATTTTCTATTGAACAGATGCGTTTAGAGCTGTGATAATGGAAAAAAAGGTGCATAGAACCCCCGAATATAGTATAATAAAGAAAGGGGACATTTCTCGGCCCGCGAAGCATATCTTTATTTAGAGATGTGTCCCCTTACATTGAAGGGTGAACTTATGAAGAGAGGACTTTTTATTACAATTGAAGGTACTGACGGCAGCGGAAAAACCACCCAGATACGAAATATTATGGAGCATCTCTCCGCTATGGGTTGCAAGGTCCTCCTTACAAGAGAACCCGGAGGGACACGTATCAGTGAGAATATCCGGTCTATAATATTGGATCCTGCTTTTACAGAAATGCAGGATACAACTGAGCTGCTTCTGTATTCGGCAGCAAGGGCACAGCTTGTGGAGCAGGTTATCAAACCATCGATCGCCAATTGCGAGACTGTTATTTGTGATCGCTACGTTGATTCCTTTTTTGCTTACCAGGGCTACGGCAGAGGCCTTGATATGGATATGCTGCAGAAAATAACAAGCACAGCAATAAGCGGCACTATGCCTGATATAACATTCTTCTTCGACCTTGACCCGGAAATAGGACTTAGAAGAAGGATGACTGTGAATGAAGGCGACAGGATAGAAAATGAAATGATGGATTTTCACAGAAGAGTATATGAAGGATATAAAGAATTGGCTGCAAGGTACCCCGAAAGAATAAAAACGATCAATGCATCAAAACCAATCAATGAGGTTTGGGACGATGTCAGGCATCAGCTGGACATGGCTCTTGGCTTTGTTAGAGAGATTTGAATAGATTTACGATCATTTTTAGGAGGGTGAGGGAATGAAACTTGTTTTTGCTATTGTTCATGATGAAGATGGTTCAAAGGTGATGGAGGAACTGAACAAAAACGGATTCCAGGTGACAAAACTCTGCTCGACAGGGGGCTTTCTAAAGGCGGGCAACACCACGTTATTGGTGGGCGTTGACGAAGATCATCTGGATAATGTGATCGATGTCATAAGGAAAAAATCAAAGAGCAGAAAGCAAGTGATAAATTCCAGCATGACACCCAACAGTATGGGCGGAATGTTTATACCCTATCCTGTAGAAGTAGTTGTAGGAGGCGCGACTATATTCGTGCTTGATGTTGAACGCTTTGAAAAGGTATAAGGCGCAGTCATTAGATCAGCGCCGGGAGGTAATTCTTGAAGGTAAGTGATACTCTCGGTAATACCGCAGGCCTGGCTGGTATGCCAGCAAAAGATGAAACAAAAGTCAAACCCGGCAGAGCGGGTGAGTTCAAAAGCCACTTGTCAAGAGCTGAGGACAGCAATTATGAGCAGCATCTTGAGAGACTTGTCCAGGACATTGTCAAGCAAGGCGATACCCTGGCGAAAAAAATTGATATACGGGAATTAAAGGCATACAGGAAGCTCATTGCCGAGTTCCTTGATGTTGCATTGGGCAACTCCAGGAAGTTCTCAAAAAAAAGTATTCTTGATAGAAGAGGCAGGCATAAGGTCTTTGCTATTATAAAAAATATTAATAGTGAGCTCGATCTTTTAACACAGGATGTACTGCAGGGAGAAAAGGACAATATCAGCCTTCTTCAGCGTTTAGCCGACATCAGGGGATTGATATTGGATTTGTTTATGTAAAAGATTGCCCACACCCGGCTTAAGGAGCGCTAAATGGATTTTACAGATATAATCGGTCAGAAGGAAGTGATCGAAAGCCTTACCCGATCGCTTTCCGAGGGCAGGATAGGACATGCATATATATTCTCGGGACCGGCAGGGATAGGTAAGAGAACGATCGCACGCATATTTGCCGGTCTTTTGCTGTGCGATGATCCGCAAAACGGCTCTGCTTGCGGCAGATGCAGGCCCTGTCTGATGATGGAGAACGACAGCAACCCTGACTATCATAGCATAAGTGCTGACGGGTTGAGCATCGGTGTCGATTTGGTAAGGGAAATACAGAGTGATGCAGTTCTCAAACCAATGTACTCCAAACGCAAGGTATATATAGTTGAAGAGGCGGCGATACTGACAGAACAGGCGCAGAACTGTCTGCTCAAGACATTTGAGGAGCCGCCGGGATATGTAGTGGTGATGCTTCTGACCACAAACTATGAAAAGCTGCTGGAAACAGTACGTTCACGGGCTCAGCATCTAAAGTTCAGAAAATATACCCGTGAAGAGGTATACCAGGCTCTCATGCTTAGGTATGGCAGCGATGATGGCATGTTCGAACTGGCAGCCGACTATTCCGATGGGAATATTGGTACTGCGCTGGATCTTGCTGAATCAGGCGATTTTTCAAAGCTCAGGGATCAGATGCTGGAGCTGCTGCCTGGCGCGGCTCAGGGCAAGACCAGGAGTGTTCTGGAGCTTTCGTCATTCATGGACACATACAAGGATAATGTAGACATGCTCCTTGATATAATGCTTTTGTACTACAGAGATCTACTGGTAATGAGTGAGACAGGAAAAGAAAATTTGTTGATTAATTCAGACAAAAAGGATATTATATTAAATAATGCTCGCAAATATGGCAACGATAGGCTTATAAGCAGCATTGAAGCCATAGGTGCATCGCGAAGGGCTCTTAAACAAAATGCGAGTTATCAGCTTGTTATAGATAATTTGTTGATAAAGCTACGGGAGGATCATTAAATGGTAAAGGTGGTTGGAGTCAGGTTCAAGAAAGCCGGGAAGGTTTATTACTTTGACCCTGATCAGTTACAGATAGATGAAAGCGCTAATGTGATCGTCGAGACCGCAAGAGGTGTGGAATTCGGAGAGGTCGTCATTCCGGTGCGTGAAGTGAAGGATGAGGACATAGTCGCGCCGCTTAAAAAGGTGATGCGCATAGCAACTGAAGAAGATGTAAAGCACGCATCCGAGAACAGCAGAAAAGAAAAGGAAGCTTTTGCTACATGCCTTCAGAAGATAGCAGACCACAATCTTGAAATGAAGTTGATAGATGTGGAGTATACATTTGACAATAATAAAATATTGTTTTATTTCACAGCTGATGGAAGAGTAGACTTCAGAGAATTGGTCAAGGATCTTGCATCTGTTTTTAAGACACGTATAGAGTTAAGACAGATAGGTGTCAGGGATGAGTCCAAAATGATGGGCGGTATCGGAGTTTGCGGCCGGGTATTGTGCTGTAGCTCATATCTGGGGGAATTCCAGCCGGTATCGATTAAAATGGCAAAGGAGCAGGGGCTTTCCCTCAATCCAACAAAAATTTCAGGGATCTGCGGCAGGCTGATGTGCTGCCTGAAATATGAACAGGAAGCATATGAACAAATCATCAAGACAGCTCCTAAAACGGGGGCTATCGTTGACACTCCTGACGGACAGGGAGTAGTCGTAGAAACTTTTATGATTAAGGAAACGGTGAAGGTAAAGCTGGACAAGGGCAATGATACTGATCTGAGGGCCTACAAATTCAATGAGGTCAAGCTGATCAAGGATGTTACCGTACGTGATGAAGGTGATTCAATAATCGAGGAACTGAAGGCCCTTGAGGACTAAAGCAAAATAAGTGTTCCAAATTATTGTTAAAGGGTATTTTATTTGTTCTGCAATAATGTTAGAATAGTAACGGTTTATTTTATATTAAGTAAACAAAATGGATTTGAGGAGGTGTACCTTAATGGCATATCGTATAAGTGATGATTGTATCAGCTGCGGCGCATGTGAAGCAGAATGCCCGGTTTCATGCATTTCAGCAGGTGATGGAAAATATGTGATAGACAGTGGAGCATGCATAGATTGCGGATCTTGCGCAAACGTCTGCCCGGTTGACGCTCCGAAGCCGGAATAAGTATTGACGCGTTGTAAGGGGTCAGGCATCAGCAATTGGGCTGAAGCAGGGCTCCTTATTTTATATGTTAGGGGAAAAAGGATGGGTTTGTTGAAAGTAGATATAATGCCCGATGAGAGGGTCGATGATCTCCAGTACAAGGGTCTTAAGCTAATACAGAAAACGAACGGCTTTTGCTTTGGCGTAGATGCTGTTTTATTGTCAGATTACGCACAAGTTCCTCAAGGCGGCTCGGTCATAGATCTTGGGACCGGAACAGGAATTGTGGCCGTGCTGCTGGCTGCCAAGAAAAACCCCGGCAGGGTGGTCGGCCTTGAGATACAGTCTGAGATGGCTGAGATGGCTGCCCGCAGCATTGAGCTAAATGAGCTCGGCGATAAGGTCAGCATTATTCGGGGCGATATAAGGGAAGCTGTGCGAATATTTGGAGCATCCAGTTTTGATGCTGTGGCAACTAACCCGCCGTACATGGCAAAGGGCGGAGGACTGCTCAATCCTGCCGATCCCAAGGCAATATCCAGGCATGAACTCATGTGTACGCTTGAGGATGTGGTATCAACAGCTGCGAAGCTGCTCAGACCGGGCGGAAAATTCTCCATGGTGCACAGACCTCAGAGACTTGCCGATATAATATGCACAATGCGGGAGAATTCAATTGAACCGAAGCTTTTAAGGCTAGTCCATCCTTCACCGGGGAAGAAGCCAAACCTTCTTTTGATCAGCGGCACAAGAAATGGGAATCCTGAACTGAGGGTACAAGAGCCGTTGTATATATACGACAGTTCCGGTGCATATTCGCAGGAAATAGACGAAATATATAACAGGAAAGGCAGAGAAGGCATTGGGTAATACAGGTACGCTTTATTTGGTAGCAACACCTATCGGCAATCTGGAGGATATCACGCTGCGTGCGCTGCGGGTCCTGAAGGAGACTGACATGATAGCGGCTGAGGACACGAGGCAGACGTTGAAGCTTCTGAATCATTTTGATATCAAGAATAGGCTTATAAGCTATTATGAACATAACAAGATTGAAAAGGGAAACTATCTTATACAACAGCTGCTCGAAGGCAAGAACATAGCGTTGGTATCAGATGCCGGCTCGCCCGGGATATCCGATCCGGGTGAGGATCTTGTCAGACTGGCGGCTGAAAACGGTATTACAGTGACGATGGTGCCCGGACCGGCTGCGGTGATAGCCGGTGTAGTACTATCTGGTCTGCCATCCGGAAGGTTTGGCTTTGAAGGCTTCCTGCCCATGAATAAAAGAGTCAGGAACGAAAGGCTTAAAGCTATCAGTGAGGATACGAGGACACTTGTTTTTTATGAGGCTCCTCACAAGCTTATACATACACTCAGAGATCTCAGATCAGTCCTTGGAAACAGGAGGATATCGCTTGCAAGGGAATTGACGAAGCGATTTGAAGAAATCTGGCGTACGACGCTTGATGAAGCTATATGCAAATATGAGAATGATACGCCCAAGGGAGAGTTTGTCCTTGTGATCGAAGGCGCGGACGAACTTGCGCTTGAAGAAGCAAAGGTAAACATCTGGAATGAGGTCAGCCTGGAGGATCATGTTAAACACTACATGGATGGCGGACTTGACAAAAAGGAAGCTATGAAAAAAGTTTCGGAGGACCGCGGAATAAGTAAAAGAGATGTTTACAATAGTCTTCTTGGAGACAGAGAAAATTAGCATATAACGAGGCGAAACACTGCTGAGGTAAGAAAATTTTTCTACTCAACGTAATTTGCAAAGCAAATTATCGTGAACCGAAAAATTTTCTATGAACCGAAGTGTTATAAAAAGACCCGGCACACAATACTGCCGGGTCCTACTTTGTTAAAGCTAATTACTTTTTTAATTCTTTCATACATGCGGGACAAATGTTCTTGCCTTTGTAAACGGTTACATCCTTGGCATCTCCGCAGAAAATGCATGCAGGCTCATATTTCTTCAATATTATCGTAGCCCCGTCGACGTATATCTCAAGAGCATCCTTTTCAGCGATATCAAGTGTCCTTCTTAACTCAATAGGAAGCACAACTCTTCCGAGTTCATCAACCTTTCTTACTATACCTGTTGATTTCATATTCTTTCCTCCTTAATTCTCATTTTTCGACATTAGTTTATGATATAATGCTAACATATATTCCAATAAACGTCAACAATTAATTTAAAGATATTCAAAAAAATGTTATGTAATAATAGTTAAAACATGGTATTATATGTATTGAAAAATTCCCATAGCCAGCTATTATTAGCGAGTATGTCAATTCCTAAACCGTGAAACATTAAAACATTAACTACTACAAAAAAAAGCTCAAAATCCATAATATAACTGGTAATTTTACAAAAACACTTGAACGAAATTCGACATTCTTTGTCAGCACATAGTGGCGTTTCTTGTCTGTTTGCGTTTAACATAAGCAGCGGAGGATCAACATATAAATTAGTATTGGTCGGAAGGTAATTTCTCATCCCCTTATAAACCTAGACTGGGAGGCTGAAATGTGAATTATATATGGTCAGGTTTGTTGGCGGCAGGCTTTATTATAGGGGTACTCAACGGCAGGCTGGAAGCGGTCACAAGGGCGGCATTCACATCGGCAGAAAGAGCCGTTGAGCTTAGCATAGGACTGCTTGGGATCATGTGCCTGTGGTCCGGATTGATGAAAATAATGGAGAAAAGCGGCATGATAAGTGTCTTAGCAAAATTGGCCAGCCCTGTGCTGAAGCTGTTATTCCCGAAACTATCCGGGAAAAGCAATGCGGCGGGAGCAATAGTAATGAACCTTGCCGCAAATTTCATGGGATTGGGCAATGCGGCAACGCCTCTTGGGATCAAAGCCATGGAAGAGCTTCAAAAGGTTAATACCAGGAAAGATACTGCCTCGGACGCCATGTGCATGTTTCTGGTACTCAATACAGCTGCAATACAGCTGGTACCGGCAACAGTGATGGCGATAAGGAGCAATGCCGGATCAGCAGCGCCGGCCGAGATAACTGCCTGCATATGGGCGGCTTCATTATGCGCATCAATTGCCGGAGTCATTTCGGCAAAGATATTTGCACAGAAGCGACGTGATGGATGATGGGAGCTTCTTTTTTTACAGCTATATCTTTATATGCACTGCCCGTAATCATACTTGTCATTCTCGGCACAGGCCTCTTTAGAAATGTCAGGGTCTTTGATGCTTTTGCAGAAGGTGCCTCGGAAGGTCTAAAGACGGTGATCAGGATATTGCCTTCATTGGTGGGGATACTTACGGCTGTAGGCGTATTCAGGGCATCGGGGGCGCTGGACTTTCTGATATATCTATTAAAGCCGGCAGCCTCATTACTTGGTGTCCCGGCTGAAACCATGCCGCTAGCGCTGCTCAGGCCTGTTTCGGGTAGCGCATCGCTTGCGCTTGTCTCGGATATCCTCCGTCAGTATGGACCCGATTCATATGTAGGACGAGTGGCCAGCACGATGATGGGCTCAACTGAAACGATTTTTTATACTCTGGCCGTCTATTACGGTTCGACCGGCATCAAAAATATAAGATACACACTTTTGGCAGCCTTGATTGCTGATGGTGTAAGCGTTGTAGCCTCTGCCTGGGTGTGTGCCCTTGTCTTCGGCAGGTAGCGGAGCATGGGGCTGCATCTTATGTTCAGCTGCCTAAAGCAGGTTTAGACAGCGCAGTAAAATTATTATATTCTTATAGGTGTTCAGAGAGAAGCCTTTTGTTATGTTGGCAGCGGTCAGCCTGAGCATACTGAAATTAGTTTCCGGGTCTGAAAGGTAAAGCGCCATCATTGCTTTTATCGCATGTATATACAGGCTGCTGTCTCTAAGCTTCATACATGCCGCCTCTGCCTGTGTGGCGAAAAACATGATCCTATTCTCGCACTCCTTTAGATTACTGTAAAAAGATGAAAAGTTGAATTCTTCAGTACCTATTGCAGATCTTGCGCTTATGGCCGAGCCGAGCAAGGATACTAGACCGCACAGCCAGGGAAAACAGGCTTCATCCAAAAGCCTTATCTCATCGTCTGTAATGTCCGGAATAGAAGCCGCGGCATACATGGCAGCTATGCCCAGAAATGTATCGGCGGCTGCGCAAAACTCCCAACAGGAGATATCGCGATAGTGCTTGATATGATCTCCGCTCCAGCTTCTGAGCACCTCTATGCTGATGATCGAAGGGTAATGTCTGTAGGATTGAAGGTCTGTATACAGCTGCATGTATTTTTTTATTCTAAATGCGACCCGGTTATATGAAGGAAGGACTGCGAGCTGTAGCTTGCATTGGTCTGCATTGCATTTGAGCAATACTCTTTCCCTTGATGTCTCATCGGTCTCGTTGGCTGCCTTCAATGAGCTCTTTATTGAGTCGGCCATACCGCAGGTAATATTTTTCGATGGGTCGACCGAGCTTGAGAGGCAGCTTAAAAGGTTGCGGATTTCATGTTCATCTCTGACATCCTTTCTTTTTCTATGACTTTCGAGTACATCGTCAATGGCAAATAAGGATAGTATGAATGAAAGGAATCCCTTCATATCAGTGTGAGGGAATAATGAAAACAGAAGGCAGCACAGCTTTTTTGTTTCTAACTGAATCGGATGTCTTTCATCATGGATGGCCTCTTTTTTGTATATAGGAACAGGAGTACACAGCCGTTGCTGAATACTAATGATATCCTCCTGCCTGCGTGCCTCAGGCAGCGTTTGAAAAATATATCGGAAAAAATATGATATGGTATCTGTTAGCTGCCCCATGTATCTTCAACTCCCTATTAGATTATTCAAGGCTTGTCTGAATAAAGGGATCTTTTTCATTAAATTTTATTCCTGCACCATGGCAAAATATTCTGCTAAATCAGCTTTGTCCCAAATATTGCTTGAAAAAAATACTGTCAAATTGTATAGTAAAGTAGAATAAGGCACGATGGATATAACGATCATCGCCTAAACGAAGAATTTTCTATGAACTAAAGTGTTTTTACCCTAAGTGCGGGGGAAGCTAAAAGCATATTATGGAGGCATTATAATGGAAAAAAAGACTTTTTATATCACCACGCCGATTTATTATCCAAGCGATAAGCTACATATAGGGCATTCGTATACAACGGTAGCAGCAGATGCTATATCCAGATACAAAAGACTCAGGGGCTATGATGTCATGTTCCTTACCGGAACGGATGAACATGGGCAGAAGATACAGCGAAAGGCTGAGGCAAAGGGCGTTACACCCAAACAATACGTGGATGACATCGTCGCCGGTATTAATGAGCTTTGGAAGCTGATGAAGATCACCAATGACAGGTTTATAAGGACTACGGACAAGGGACACGAGTCCGCGGTCCAGAAAATATTCAAGAAGCTGTATGACAACGGAGATATATATAAGAGCGAGTATGAGGGCTGGTACTGTACGCCGTGTGAATCCTTCTGGACCAAGACGCAGCTCAAGGAGGGCAAATGCCCCGATTGTGGAAGAGAAGTGGAATTAACCAAGGAAGAGAGCTATTTTTTCAGATTGTCCAAATACCAGGACAGACTGATCAAGCATATTGAAGAAAATCCTGATTTTATTCAGCCTGTTTCGAGGCAGAACGAGATGCTGAACAACTTCCTCAGGCCGGGGCTTGAAGACCTCTGCGTTTCAAGGACCACCTTCAACTGGGGTATTCCTGTTACATTCGATGAAAAGCATGTTGTATATGTATGGATCGATGCACTTTCAAACTACATCACTGCACTTGGATATATGTCGGGTGACGATTCCGCATACGGAAAATACTGGCCGGCTGATGTACATCTTGTCGGGAAGGAAATCGTCAGATTCCACACTATCATATGGCCTGCGATGCTAATGGCGCTCGGCGAGCCACTGCCCAAACAGATTTTCGGCCATGGCTGGCTGCTGCTGGATGGCGGTAAAATGTCCAAATCAGTAGGAAATGTTGTAGATCCTGTAGCTTTGATAAACAAATATGGTCTGGATGCTATTCGCTATTTTCTTCTCAGAGAGGTCCCGTTTGGTTCCGATGGCGTTTTTTCCAACGAGGCTCTGTTCCAGAGGATCAATTCCGATCTGGCAAATGACCTTGGCAACCTGCTGAGCAGGACAGTGGCCATGATTGACAAGTATTTCGGTGGGATACTGCCGGAGCAGCAGGTTGAGGGCGATTTTGACAATGAATTGAAATCGGTCTACCGCCAGCTCCCACAGAGGGTGGAAGAGCTGATGGACAAGCTCCAGTTCAGTACCGCGCTCACTGAGATCTGGAAAGCGATATCAAGAACCAATAAATATATCGACGAAACCATGCCCTGGGTATTGGCCAAGTCGGAAGAAAACAAGCCACGTCTGGCCGCTGTGATGTACAATCTGGCAGAAAGCCTTAGGATCATATCGATACTAATACAGCCGTTCATGCCTGAAACACCGGGAAAAATGTGGAAGCAGCTAGGTATAGAAGACAGTGGCGCATTGGAATGGGACAGCACAAAACAATGGGGCTTTTATCCCGCTGGTGTCTCCGTACAAAAGGGAGATGTGATTTTCCCAAGGATAGATATAAAGAAAGAGCTTGAGGATATAGAGGCAATGTCGCTGGAATACAAAAAGAGCGCTTCAGCCGGCAGTAACTCTGCAGCAAAAGCACAGCCTGCTGCAAATGACAAAAAAGCACAGGAAGCATCTTCAGGAAAATCTGAGAATGCAGGAAACGCAACAAATAATAAGTGCGGGGAGAATAACCAGATCACGATAGATGACTTTGCCAAGCTGGATCTGAGAGTGGTAAAGGTAATCGAAGCTCAAAAGGTCGAAGGCTCGGATAAGCTCCTAAAGCTTAAGGTTGAGCTTGGAGGAGAGATCAGGCAGGTGGTTTCCGGAATAGCAAAGCACTATAGTCCCGAAAGCCTTGTAGGTAAATCGGTGATCCTTGTTGCAAACCTGAAGCCCGTTAAACTGAGGGGGATAGAATCACAGGGTATGATACTGGCCGCCTCAAATGATGAAACACTTGCTGTTGCCACACTTGACGGCCCTATAGACAGCGGATCGAAGGTATGCTGAAGAGCGGCTAGCTATTACACAGGGGACATTCCTGATATACCTGCTTCAGTGTCACATACAGAAGGTGTGTCCCCTTACCTGTTACGGTTTATTGCACTATATTCAATAATAATATATAATTATAACAATACATGCATGGACATAATGTGAGGTAATGTATGCTATTTGACACACATGCACATTATTATGATGAACAGTTCGAACATGATTTATCAGACACGATATCCAGAGCGGAACAAAATGGTGTTGGCTATATCCTTTCGGCTTCTTCAGATATTGCTTCATCGATAGAAAATATCTCACTGGCCCGGAAATATGACATCTTATACGCGGCAGTCGGTGTACATCCGCATAATGCCACCGATTTGAACAATAGCATTATCTCGGCGCTTGCAGACTTTGCTTTGTATCCGAAGGTAGTTGCTATAGGTGAAATAGGCCTGGACTATTTTTATGACAACTCTCCCAGAGAAGCTCAGAAAATCTGGTTCGCAAAACAAATATCACTTGCCAGAAATGTCAGGCTTCCAATAATAGTTCATGACAGGGATGCTCATGAGGATACGGTTAACATCCTAAAAAGTGAAAACGCAAAGGATGTCGGAGGAGTTTTGCACTGTTTTTCAGGCAGCGTGGAGATGGCCAGACAGATATTGGATATGGGATTTATGATTTCCATAGCAGGTCCTGTGACATTTAAAAATGCCAGAAAAATATTTGATGTGATCCAATATGTACCCGATGATATGCTCCTGATTGAAACAGACTCACCTTATCTGGCCCCGGAACCTTATAGAGGAAAAAGAAATGAATCTGCCAATGTTAAATTGATCGCAGAAAAGGTAGCAAAGATAAAGGGCAAATCCTTTGATTATATGAGTGAGACCACAACGTCCAACGCAATGAGATTATTCGGTATCAAATAAAATGATTGAAGCGGCGGTGTAAGATGAAAAAATTTATCCTTGTAATGGTCTTTGTTCTTCTACTAGCTCTTTTCATAGCATTCAATTATCTTTTATGGGACAGGGAAAGCAAGGCGGCTGAGATAAAAAACCTGGTGTCGGTGAATACAAGCAATGATGCAAGTATTAGCGAACAAAAGAGGGAAATAGTCGCACTGGAGGAAGAAGTCAGTGGCTTGAAGGATAAGATCGAGCAGCTTGAAGAGGAAAAGGATCAGCTTCGCAAGGATAGAGATGCTGTATCTGCCGAAAATCAACAGACGAATGCGGCCCTGAGGGAAAGGATCGATTTCATAAATATCCTCAAGGAGCACTCAGATATCGAGGCTCTTTCAAAACCTGTATATTTATGGGCTGAAGCGCTGACGCAAAGCAATTTTGAAGATGCATACAATATGGAATACGCCACAGTACCCGAGAAAGATCGGACTGTCAAGCTCAGTACATACATAGATCAGATGACGAGCACTGTCAGCAGAGTTGAGATCACTGAAGTCAAGCTCGATAAGCTAAGGGGTGCCGGTAACGGAGAGATATATCTTTTTGTCAAATTTAACGCAAAGTTTGTAGAAAATGCAGGAAGCAATAGTTTGCAGTTTTCTGACGGCGATAATGAGATGTACGTTAAAATCGATTATTCTAAAGAGAAGAAAGCTTTTATCATTGCCTCATTGATTTTCATATAACGACAGTTTTTCATTACAGCAATTGAGTTACATAAAAAATCCTCACACAATATTATCACCTTCATATAATGATACTGAAGTGTTCCAAAGCCGGAGGAATCGTTATATGAAAGAAGATGTGAGAATGAAGGATATAAGAAATGCAGTGCCTACCGGAACAATGCCGATGGTAGGAGCTATGCAGCAAATGCAGGCTTCACCCAAGGTTATGCCAGCTCAGGCGGCTCCAAATGTATCACCTTTACAGACTGCGCCGAAAGTATCGCCGGCACAGACTACGCCTAAAGTATCACCAACCCAGATTGCACCGAACGTAATGCCTGCAGGAATAATGCCGGCACAGTCCATGCCAAATATAATGCCGGCGGAAATGCAAAACGTTTCACCGATGCAGATGATGCCGGAAAATATGCCTGTTATGGCTGGGCCAGGCGGATTGATGCCTGCTATGATGCACCAGATACCTATAATATGCTGCCCTTATCTTATGAATATGCAGTGCCCGTTGTTATACGGAGCTAACGTAATGGGTATGAATACGATGAATGATACAATGCTGCCTGGTGTCAGCCCTGCTGCCGGTAATATGATGCCATATGCCGGAAATGCGGCTCCGGTCATGGGTGCCGCAAATAATAACATGTATGGTATGCCTGGAATGGGTACGATGCCTGCATCAATGAACAACCAGTATTTCCCCATGGGAGGAATGAATTATTGATAACCCGCCTGACAATTTCTGCCAAAGCTATCTTCAGGCCTTACCTCAGGGAGCTGCAAATGCAGCTTCTTTTTTATATTTATGATAATCATAAGGGAAATAGTTATAAATGCACCTCCGGACGTATATAATCCCAAATGTAGGGGATTTATGGCAACAGATTTGACAAACTTGTTTCCATGGAATAAAATAGCTAGCAGTCCCTTATTAATATTTTAACAGGAGGGTTTTTATTGTTTCCACTTGCTAAAAATATTAAAAGGTTATTTTCATTAAAAATGCGGCTGCTGATGCTGGCAGTCGCGGCAGCAGTTTTGGCAGGCGTCGCGATCGGTGTGCTTGCCTGGCTTGAAAAGGATGTTGTTATAAATAACAACGGTAATGTGATTACCTGCAGTACGATGAAAAATACCTTTGAAGAAGTACTGGAGCAGAACGGTATTGAAGTTAATGAATATGATTATGTCAGCGTACCGTTGCAAACCAGTCTACAAACGACAAATACCAACGAGATCCGCATTAAAAGAGCGGTTCCCGTATACATCACGGCAGACAACAACAGAACAGAAATAATGACTTACAGGGACACGGTCAAGGAGCTCTTAAGTGAAAGTACTGTAAAGCCTGACAGCAATGACAGGCTGGTGGGAGCAGATCCGGAGGATAAGATATCCAGCGGGATGGAACTGAAGATCGTCAGAGTCTCTGAACAGGTCGTAGGGGAAACGCAAAGCATACCCTACGCGGTACAAAAGAAAGCCAATAAAAGGATGGACGAGGGGACGGAGCGAGTCCTACAGCCAGGCCAGGAAGGCATTCTTGAGAAGTTCTACAAAGTGGTTGTTGAGGATGGAAAAGAAGTATCAAAGCGGCTTCTCAATGAAAAAGTCCTTATGGATCCAGTTAATATGATCATGGAGTTCGGTACGGTCCTGAACTATACGACATCGAGAGGTGACGTGTTCAGATACAGCAAGGTCATGGATATGAAAGCAACAGCATATACGGCCTCGTTCAAGGATACCGGAAAATCACCTGGTCATCCCCAGTTCGGTATATGCGCAACTGGTATGAAAGCCAGGAAAGGTGTCATAGCTGTTGATCCAAAGGTCATTCCGCTGTATACAAGGCTATATGTGGAAATAGTCGGCGATACCCCGGATTATGGTTATTGCATAGCGGGAGATGTGGGCGGTGCCATAAAGGGCAAAAAAATTGACTTGTACTATGATTCCCAGGATTACGTGGACAGATTTGGTGTAAAAAAAGTTAAAGTATACATACTTAATAAGAATTGATGCAGTACATATAAAAAAACTATAGCAATAGGGGACTAAACACAGCCGGGGCTCTTACCCCGGCATATTTTTCGAAAAAGATAGAAAGGAATACTCAAATGATTCCGGATGCCAGAAGTATCATTAAAAAACTTGATCTTCACCCGACCAAGTCTTTAGGCCAGAATTTTCTTACAGATGAAGGAATACTGCAGAAAATAGGACAAGCAGCTGAATTGGACAGCAAGGATGTCGTTCTTGAAATAGGCCCGGGGCTTGGCAGCCTTACAGCAGTACTTGCGGAAAAAGCCGGCTGTGTTGTGGCTGTAGAGATCGACAAGCGCCTTATTCCGGTACTTCACAGTAATCTCATCGGCTACAGGAACGTATATCTTGTTAATGAGGATATACTTAAAATCGATGTGCAAAAAGAGCTGATGCCATATATGACAAGCCCGGATGGCACAGAACGCAAATTGAAGATAGTTGCCAACCTGCCTTACTATATAACCACACCTGTGATCATGAAGCTTTTGGAAAGCGGTGTGAAAGCGGAATGCATGGTCTTTATGGTCCAGAAGGAGGTTGCCGACAGAATGGGCGCGACACCGGGCGGTAAGGATTATGGAGCCCTGTCTGTTGCTGTGCAGTACTACTCCAGCCCGTCTGTAGTAATGCAAGTGCATCCTCACAGCTTTGTACCGCAGCCGGAGGTGGATTCATCGGTTGTAAGGCTGGATATTTATAAAACTCCGCCTGTTGACCTTATGGATAAGGATCTGTTTTTTAAAGTGGTCAAAGCTTCGTTCGGTCAGCGGAGGAAGACTCTGGTCAACGCATTGAACAATGCAGGTTACCTGGGACTTGACAAGGAGAAGATCACAGAGTTCCTTAAAAAAACAGGAATAGAGCAGAAACAGAGGGGAGAGACGCTGTCGATCCATCAGTTTGCGCAGTTATCGAACCTGATATATGAACTGCGGCATCGGAGCTGAGTTGCTGGTAGGATCGTCGGTCCTACTGGTGCGGTGCTATTGCCCCCGCTGGTGCGGTGCTATTGGGCAGTCGGTGCTATCGCCCCCGCTGGTGCGGTGCTATTGGGCCGTCGGCACCTCGGGCTGGGTTCTGCACATTTCCTTCTTATTGATTTGGTATACATAAAAACTCACTACCAAATTATTGTCAAAAAATCAATTTGGGTGCAAGTATTAAAAGTTTTGATATGTTTTATCTATGCATTATTGGTGATAACCCCTAAGTATCAGAAGTTATGTAAAACGAAAGTGCACCAAAGTTGAGAAATTGTCAAGCCAGCTGGACGAAAGTGCACCAAAGTTGAGAAATTGTCAAGCCAGCTTAGAGGTTGTGGCATTAGAGCAAAAAAACAAGGAGCTCGGTATTTTACCGAACTCCTTTAATGCTTTTTATGTGATTAGTCTTTCAGTCTCTTTTCAAGAGCATCGAGCTGTGCATACAGTTCTTTGGGCATCTTCTCGCCGTACTTAGCGTAATGCTCCCTGATAGATGCAACTTCCTTGAGCCATTCGTCCTTGTTCAGCTTCAGCAACTCTGCCATATCGGATGCGGAAACATCGAGGCCGTTAGTGTCGATAGCATCTTCAGTAGGCATATAACCGATAGGAGTCTTAACTGCCTTGCCTTTACCGGAAACTCTTTCGATGATCCATTTGAGCACGCGGCTGTTTTCGCCAAAACCGGGCCAGAGCCATTTTCCGTTGGAATCCTTGCGGAACCAGTTAACATAGAAAATCTTCGGAAGCTTGTCTGGTGATGTCTTTGTGCCTATATCGAGCCAGTGCTGCAGATAATCTCCTACATGATAGCCGATGAAAGGCAGCATTGCGAACGGATCGCGACGTACTTGACCTATATTTGCGGAAATAGTTGCGGCAGTTATCTCAGAACCCATTATTGATCCCATGAATACGCCATGGTTCCAGTCAAAGCTTTCATGAATCAGTGGAATCGTGCTTGGACGACGTCCGCCAACGAGGATAGCTGAGATCGGTACTCCGTTGGGATCCTCCCACTCAGGAGCTATAACAGGGCACTGTTTTGCAGGAGCAGTAAAGCGTGCATTCGGATTAGCAGCTTTATCCTTTGAAGCAGGTGTCCAGTCTTTTCCCTTCCAGTCGATCAGATGGTCCGGAGCATCTGTTCCAATGCCTTCCCACCATACATCGCCGTCATCTGTCAATGCTACGTTTGTGAATATTGTATTCTTTTCGCAGCTGTGCATAGCGTTCGGATTCGAATCCATTGATGTGCCCGGAGCAACGCCGAAGAAACCTGCTTCAGGGTTTATAGCGTAGAGACGTCCATCTTTGCCAAATTTCATCCATGCTATATCGTCACCGATTGTTTCAACTTTCCAGCCCGGAATAGTTGGTATCAGCATTGCCAGGTTAGTTTTTCCGCATGCACTTGGGAATGCGCCTGTTACATAATATTTTTCGCCTTCGGGGTTTGTGAGGCGCAGGATAAGCATGTGTTCAGCCATCCAACCCTCATCACGAGCCTGTGCTGAAGCTATACGAAGAGCAAAGCACTTTTTTCCGAGAAGAGCATTTCCACCATAGCCTGAACCGTAGGACCAAATCGTTCTCTCTTCAGGGAAATGGCTGATATACTTCTTTTCCATTGGAGCACAGGGCCACGGAACATCTTTTTGTCCGGGTTCAAGAGGAGCACCCACAGAGTGCAGGCATGGAACAAATTCGCCATCACCCAGTACGTCAAGGACTGCCTTACCCATACGGGTCATTATGCGCATGTTTGTAACAACGTATATACTGTCGGTGAGTTCTATACCTATCTTTGATATATGTGAGCCGACAGGACCCATTGAGAACGGTATAACATACATTGTCCTACCCTTCATGCAGCCGGTGTATAAGCCTTTCATAGTGGCTTTCAGCTCAACGGGATCGATCCAGTTGTTTGTCGGGCCTGAATCCTCCTGCTTGATAGAGGATATGAAGGTTCTGTCCTCAACACGTGCAACATCTGACGGATCACTGCAAAAAAGATAACTGCCAGGCTTTTTTTCGGGATTCAGCAATTTAGCTGCTCCGCTATCGACAGCTTCCATCAGAAGACGATTGTTTTCCTCCTCAGATCCATCACACCAGTAAATCTTGTCAGGCTGGCACATATCAGCCATTTCTTTTACCCAATTCAATAACTTTTGATTCTTTGTCAATTTCTTACGCTCCTTTCAGCTGGGTATAATAATTGTATTATTACCTGCAAATATTTTTTTGTTCAGGGTGGTTAATACCACCATGCTATCTTATGTACTTGGTTAATTTTTTCACCAATTATCTTAACATATACTTTTGAAATATTCAACTAAAGATTATTCAAAATAGCATAAATGTATTAATATATAAACATTTTTGCTGTGGGAACGTAAAAGAAATTGTGCCTATGATCATGCATGATAACCTGCATCGGAGTCTTTGAGATTCTTGAGCCTATGCCTTGAATCATGATTTTGCAATATGTAGTGCAGTCGCCAATATAGCAGGTGCTCTTCAAAAGGGCTTTGGCACATCTGCTGCTAATTACTATTTCATAAAATTGCAATGTTGATGTATGAAACTTGCATATTGTTAAGAAGGAAGCATATATTAAATTTTTTCGGAGATATTCTTTATTAAACGAGGCATAGGAACTGTTGTAAGCTTCGTTGAGATCAGTTGAGAGAAAGGAGTGATGTATATGAAGGAGAAGAAAAAGGACAAAAGTGTTGTAAAAGAAGCAATTGGAGACCCTGCTTTTTACAACGACCAGATCAGTGCCGATAAAGAACCGGTAAAGGCTAAGTATGACAGCAATAAGGGAAATAAGAAAAAATTGTAGTAAACGGGCAAGAAAACTAAGATGTAAATTTGAAGTGCGCGGGCTGAATAAGACTCAGCCCGTGTGATTTTTCGTCTATTCAGGACATATACATATATTATATGAAGCTATGATTTGTTAATATGTTTCAATTGCGTCTATCGTTTGAGGAGGGGTCGTATGGTTTCTGCCAAATCGAAAAGATATCAGAGGGATTTTATTATATTTTCAAATGAGGATAGCGGTTTTGAAGAAGGAAGAAAGCCATCAGGTTACGTAAAGTATGAGGTGCGTGACAGGAAGGGCAGACTTTCGGTGGTTATTCAAAACCTTAGAAACGGCAAAGAGAGATTTCGCTATGCACTTTATCTGATAAGAACGTACGAAGGTATTGCTAAATATGTCAGAGCAGGTGAAATCAAGCACGCAGGCGGCGCGGCAGAACTGGAGATGACCTTTGAACAGGGCTTTATTGGGGGTACTGGATATGATATTGACGATTTTGACACATTTGCTGTTTTGGCAGAATCAGTGATTGAGAAGGGAGCAGGGATAGCATGTCCGCTGGCAGCTTACCGGAACCGGCGGACAGATTGGAGAGGAAGTCTTCTTAAAGCTATGCAGCCGAAATTTGAACCCGCTGGTCCGGTTGGATCGAAACAGCCTGAGGCGATTGTTCAGCAGGAGGTGGATGGTGAGCCTGGGCGGGAGGCGACTGTTCAGCAGAAGGCGGATGGTGAGTTTGGACGGGAGGGAACTGTTCAGCAGGAGGCGGATAGTGAGCTTGGGCTGGAGGCGGCTGTTCAGCAGGAAGCGGATGGTGAGCCTGGACGGGAGGCGACTGTTCAGCAGGAAGCGGATGGTGAGCCTGAACGGGAGGCGGCTGTTCAGCAGGAGGCGGATGGTGAGTCTGAGTCGGGAGATCGGCCGGAGCTCAATGTACAGCTTGAGTTGGATGGCTCAGAGCATCAGGAGGAACAGCCGGCAGCAACTGAGAATACAGATATGGCAGCTCAGATGAAGGATATGGCATATAATTTTAGTGAGGATAAACAGCAGAATGAGCATCCTCCCGGGACAATAAACCTGCCTGGAACAGGCAACGATCAGAAGTCCCCTGTGCATGCGCAGGTCCCTCCAAGCATGGGAGCGAAGTATCCGGAGAACCTTAAAAACCTAAATACCGATTGTATCTATTTAAACGCCAATCTTTGCGGGGCTGTTCTCAACAATGAAAAGGGTGCGGATCCGTGTAGATCATGCCGTTTTAGTAATCATGATGCGCACATCCCGGTGGAAGCGGAGGCTCAAGGCGATATTAACGGTTTCGAAGATGAGTTGGATAAGAATTTTGAAAACAGCGATCCTTTCCATAGCAGGAGAAGCGATTATTTATGGTGGAGGGTCACAAACCCTGTCAACCTGAATAATATGTTTTACCAGAACAGTATTCGATCCCCTCTTATGTTTAATCCCGCAGTCATGATGGCTCACTATAAATACAAGCACCTGATCATCGGGGTATTCACGCATAAGTCAGGGCAAAGATACATAGTGTGTGGAGTTCCGGCTATGCATATGGTGGATCCAAAACCTTTCGGAGAAATTGGCAAGTGGGTCCAGGCTGAAGGAAACAGGGTGAGATACGGAGCGTTCGGCTACTGGCTTGTATATATCAATCCAAAGGATGGCAAGATGGTTGATTTCGGGCATTAAATCCAATTATTCAATTAGCGTGACAGTTCACTTAAAGAGAACGGCCACGCTTTTTTATATCTGATATGACATACTATTTTTCTTGTTGATCCGTATATTGTATGAAATGATTTTGTCATACCAATATGCTAACTGGTATGGTAAAATATACTGGAACACCGATTGAACGGAGGTGATTTTCTGTTATACGTATTTATAGGTTGCCTGGCATTCGGAATATTTTATTCAGCTGTATCGTTTCTGCTGGGTGGTCATGGAGACCATGGCCATGATGGTGGAGTCGGGCATGGGATGGATATAGGCCATGACATCAGTGCGGGGCATGGAGTTGATATAGGCCATGACATCAGTGCGGGGCATGGAGTTGATATAGGCCATGACATCGGCGCGGGGCATGGAGTTGATATAGGCCATGACATCAGTGCGGGACATGGAGTTGATATAGGCCATGACATCAGTGCGGGACATGGAGTTGATATAGGGCATGATATCGGCGCAGGCCATGGAGCGGATATAGGCCATGATGCCGGAACGCACAACCATGCATCACATGGGGACGATGCAGATTCACCTTCACCCTTTAACCCGATGGTAATAGCCAGTTCCATTACGACCTTTGGTGCGATAGGACTCATATCCATGACTGGTTTTGGGCTGGATAGCCTGATGAGCACTATTGTTGCTCTTGGATTTGCAGGTACGATAGGGGTAGCTTTGTTCTTTGGCGTAGTTAAATTTATGTATGGCTCACAGTCAAATTCAGTATTTTCGCTGGAAGATCTTATAGGCTTCGAAGCAGAGGTCATAACACCGCTCCCTGAGAATGGGCTTGGAGAGATCGCATATAAGGCAAACGGTATAAGGTCCACACTCTCGGCCAGGTCAACGGAAGGAGTTGCAGTAAAAAGAGGTACTGCTGTAATAATAAGAGAAATAGTGGGAAGTGTTGCGCTGGTGCAGCAAAAACTGACTATCGACGATATAGTACTGGACAGTGCTTTCGAAAACAGTAATGCAGCCGGCAGCGCAGGAGATGCCGAAGATACAGACGATATGGGAGATATGGGAGATGCCGAAGATACAGACGATATGGGAGATATAGGTGCTTTTGAAGAAGCAGATAGCGGAAAACCACGCAGAAATGCTGGAAATAAATAATCTTAAGGGGGATTTACAATGGGATACCTAATAACAATCGCAATTGTAATAGTCCTTGTCATTGTCATCTTCGTACTGGTTTCATTATTCGTTGGAAGATATGTCAAGGTCGGTCCGGATGAAGCATTGATCGTGTCGGGACGTAAAAAGAGGCTGTCGAGCGGACAGGTCGTAGGCTTCAGGATAGTCAAGGGCGGCGCTACGTTTGTTTGGCCTATACTTGAGATATCAAAAACCATATCGCTCAGGATAATGCCTCTGGATGTAAACTCCAGCGCATATACCTCACAAGGTGTTCAGGTTAATGTCGATGGTATTGCGCAGGTCAAGATCGACTCCACCGAGGAGGCAATAGCAACAGCAGCAGAGCAGTTCCTAAGCCTGAAGGAAGACGAAATAAGGCGTATTGCAACTCAGACACTTGAAGGACATCTGCGTTCGATAGTTGGTAACCTTACTGTTGAAGAAATCAACCAGAACAGGGACGCATTCGCACAGAAGGTCCAGGAGCTGGCAGCTGGTGATCTGGCGAACATGGGCTTGAAAATAATTTCGTTTACGATCAGAGAAATCGCAGACAAGAACGGATACCTGGAAAGCCTTGGTAAAGCACAGATCGCAAGGGTCCAGAGAGATGCCATCATAGGCCAGGCTGAAGCAAAGAGGGATGCGGACATCAAGAGTGCTGAAGCAATGCAGGCAGGCCAGACAGCCAGATACCTTGCTGAGACTAAAGTAGCTGAAGCCAACAGGGACAAGGAAATGAAGATGGCCGACTATCAGGCGTCCATCAATGAAAGAAAGGCCGAATCCGACCTGGCATACGATAAAAAGAAGTTTGTCATTCAACAGGAAGTCCAGAAGGAATCCATGCAGGTCGAAATCATTAAGAAACAGAAGGAAATCGAGCTACAGGAGCAGGAAGCGCTCAGAAAGGCGCAGGAGCTGGATGCAACGATAAGAAAGCCGGCTGATGCTGAAAAATACAGGACGGAAATTGAAGCTGAAGCTGACAAGATCAAAAAGTCCAAGGAAGCCGAAGGTCAATCCTTTGCTATCAAGGCAGAAGGTGCCGCAAAGGCTGAGGCTGTAAAAATTGCAGGTCTTGCCGATGCTGAGATAATAAAGGCAAAAGGTGAAGCTGAAGCTGAGATCATAAGGGCAAAGGGTCAGGCGGAAGCTGAAGCGCTGGCCAAGAAAGCCGAGGCTTACAAGCTGTTCAATGATGCCGCTATTGCACAGATGGTCATCGAGAAACTGCCGGAGATCGCTTCTGCCATAGCACAGCCTTTGTCGAAGACCGAAAAGATAGTCATGATTGGCGATTCGGGAGCATCAAAGATTACAAAGGACATTACCAATATCATGGCTCAGCTGCCTGAGACAGTAAAAGGACTTACCGGTGTAGACATAACTAATATATTGAAAAACTATGCAGGAAGTAAGGATACGAGTGCGCAGGAGTCAAAAGAACAATAGATAGTCAAGAAATATTAAATTATATTCTTTTTTGGCGAAATAATGTATAATGTAAGGAGACGTTTCCAAATCGTTTTTGGAAATTGTCTCCTTATTAAATATCTGCAAGTATTACTATTAATTATTGTGAGCCGTATTCGGATAACACCGAAAGGATGCTGATCGCATTGACTGCCAAAAACAAGGTTGACCTGAGAATAGCCGGTAAGGATTATACTGTTGTGGGAACAGAGCCGGTAGAGTATATACATAGGATAGGACACTATGTAGACAAAAAAATGACAGAGATAATGAGAGCCAGCAATAAGCTAAGTACTTCAATGGCTGCTGTACTAACGGCAGTTAATGTTAGTGATGATTTTTTCAAGTGCTATGAGTCCGAGCAGGAACTCAAAAAAGAACTAAAAAAGGTTACAGAGCAATTGGAAAAACTCAAGGAAGATAATAAAGAGCTCCAACATGATAATTCTGCTTTAAACAGCCAGAATTCCGACCTCAAGCTGGAATTGGCAAAAAGGGAAGCAGAGCTCAGAGAGGTGCGAAATTCGCTGGACAAGGCGGAACGGGCGAAGGAGCAGGATTGAGCGAGAGCCACATCAAGGGCCACAGCGGGGACTACAGTGAAGACTACAGTGAAGACTACAGCGAAGACCTGATCGAGGTATTAAGCTGACATTATAATGTATCTATTTGATTAAAATCGTTTGGCTGCAGCCGCTTTGCAAGGGGGTCCCCTGCAGAGCTTTTTTTATGTCCGGCTTGCTATCTCAAACTGTTTTCATGGCTGTTAATTTAAAAATAGTATATATTATATATAACGAGGTGCAAGATGTCCTCTGCCTTGTTGAACCGAAGTGTTATAAAGGTATGACTCTGATATTATCCTGATATCAGAAATGCCGGTGAAATCGAACGGAGTTAATATGAAAAACAGGATCGAACTGCTGGCCCCGGCAGGCAGCCGGGACGCGCTGCACGCAGCTGTAGAGAATGGTGCAGATGCTGTATATCTTGGCGGTAAAATGTTCAATGCAAGGCAGCAGGCTGATAATTTTGATATGGAGTCCCTGCGTGAAGAATTACGATATGCCCATGCAAGAGGAGTCAGCGTTTATCTGACACTCAATACCCTTGTGCGAAGTGATGAACTCGGGCAAGTGCTTGCTTATGCCCAAGAAGCATGTAATGCTGGAATCGATGGCATTATCGTGCAGGATATGGGGCTGGCGGGAGAATTGCGCTCCAAAATGCCCGGGTTGCCGTTGCATGGCAGTACACAGATGACCATACATGATTTGAACGGTGCGCTTGCGCTTGAAGATATGGGCTTTCAAAGAGTCGTGCTGGCAAGGGAGCTGACGCTGGAGCAGGCAGCCGTGATTGCCCGTGGTACAAAGCTAGAGGTTGAAATGTTCATACATGGTGCCCTATGTGTGTGCTATTCAGGCCAATGTCTGATGAGCAGCATGATCGGCGGCCGAAGCGGTAATCGCGGGATGTGTGCGCAGCCATGCAGGTTGCCGTACAATCTCATTGATATCAACGGGCGGACAGGCAATGAGCCGAGAAGATCAAAGGCAGGCGCCGGCAAAACACAGGATGGCAGGAGTACAACGGCAAAACGGCCGGGATACCTGCTCAGCCCAAAGGATATATGCTCACTGGATTATCTTGGTGAGATCGTTGCTTCAGGTGTACGGTCGCTAAAGATCGAAGGCAGGATGAAGAGCCCTGAATATGTGGCTACTGTTGTTCGTATATACAGAAAATATCTGGACATTGCCCTGGAACAGCTTGTTAATGGCGCAGGCACCAGATTGGTAGTAGATGAGAAAGACAGACACGAGCTACTTCAGATCTTCAACAGGGGAGGCTTCTCTTCCGGCTATTTGAAGGGAAAGAGCGGCTCTGATATGATGACCTATGAAAAGCCAAACAACAGCGGCGTTTTCCTCGGGACAGCATTATCATATGACAGCAGGCAGCAAACGGTAAGTATCAGGCTTGAAGACAAGCTCTCTGTAGGTGACGGAGTAGAAATATGGACTGGAGGATCGGACAGCCCTGGAGGCATTGTCAACTTTATCAGGACAGGCGGGCAAAGCGTTAAGACCGCACCAAAAGGGAATTTGGCGGAAATTGGCTACTTCAGGGGAAGGATCGATCCGGAAAGAAAGCTGTACAAAACAACTGATGCCGAACTCAACAAAACGGCACGTGAATCATTTACGAGAAGAAATGTAAAAAGGATAGCAATAAAGGGAGATGTAAGTTTCAAATCCGGAAAACCTCTGACGCTTATTGTTTACGACAGCGACGGACACAAGGAAAGCTCGGAGGGGACAGTTCTCCCGGAGGCTGCTGTCAGCAGACCACTGACAGAGGAACGCCTCAGGGAGCAGATAAGCAAAACGGGTTCGACACCGTTTTTATTCTCCGATCTGACAGTTGATATGGATGAGGGCTTGACTATTCCCGTTAGTGAAATAAATGAGGTAAGACGACAGGCGCTTGATGGGCTGTACAACAAAAGAGCTGACAGATATACTGACAGAGGGTGTAATTATGTCATCATAGATAATAAACCAGCAACCTGTAATAATTCTGATTATCATAATACGCATAGAGCAGGCATCTCCCTTTATTTCTACAGATGGGACAGAGGTATGGACATTGGGGGCCTGGGTGCCGACAGAGTGTACCTGCCCGCATCGGCTGATGGGAAACCGGGATGCGCAGAAGCAGTCAAGGCAGCCAGGAGTAAAGGAACAGAAGTGTATTATTGGCTGCCTCCTATTACGACAGGTAATTATGAAAAGATCGTGGACAGGCTTATGGATAAATATGCAAAAGAGCCTGAAAGCCTTGATACCGGTATCGATGGGATTCTGGCGGCAAATATTGGCTTGCTGCGTAAGCTTAGAGGAGCTCAGGGCGTGAAGCTGGCAGCAGACATCTCGCTGAACCTGTTTAATGCTAATTCGGTTATTGAAGCTGCTAAGTTTGGGATAGAGAGTGCGGCGTTATCAATTGAACTTACATTGCAGCAAATATTTGAAATGATGAAGGAGCTCAATAGCAATACTCGTCAACGTCCTGAGGTGGAAGCGGCTGTATATGGCAGACTGCCGTTAATGACAAGCGAATACTGCCCTGTGGGAAGTATAGAGGGTGGCTTCCGGGCATCCTCCAAATGCACCGGCTGCTGCACAAGAGGCAGCTATGTTCTCGAGGACAGGCTTGGCATGGGATTTCCTGTAATATGCGACAATATAGATTGCAGGAGCACGATACTTAACTCAAACGTACTTTTTGTTCCTGACAGCATAGGCAGTCTTGTCAAGGCGGGAGTAAATCTATTCAGACTCTATATATGGGATGAGGAGCCGGATACGTTAAAAGATCTGGTCGGATTATACAGGGCTTCGGCATCAGGCGGCAAGGATAATGCAGCCTTCGGTGGGCTTGTGGATCGCATAAAAGCCTCAGGATTTACAAAGGGCCATTTTTACAGAGGAGTCTAAAGTGTAAACAGTAAGTTGTGACATGGGGGTTAGGAGGAGCAATGAAGAATAAAGCCGATGTTTATATTAAAGTAACAGGCGAGGGAAAGGTACCGCAGTATGCATCAAGTCATGCTGCAGGATGTGACCTGTTCGCTACGAAGGATATGGCCATAAGACCGGGTGAGACAAAGATAATGCCTCTCGACTTTTCAATGGCTATCGATCCTGATATGGAAGCCCAGATTAGGCCAAGAAGCGGGCTTTCACTGAAAACTGAGTTGAGGATACCAAACGGACCGGGTACAATCGATAGTGATTACCGTGATACGGTTGGTGTAATTCTGCAGAATACATATAATATTGCAAACCTTCCTTATCAGATAGCTGTAAATCCCAAGGTGCTCGAAGACCTTTGCGAAAACTACAGGGAGGTCAGCCTTGAGCAATACCTGGTACAGAATTACGGAGTATCGTCAAATGAAGCTCCAGCACTTAATATAACAAGCTCAAAGATATATATTGATAAGCTTGGCAACCCATACGGAACCATATATCTTAAAAAAGGCGACAGAATTGCGCAGATGGTATTGTGTGAATATAAAAGGGCTGATTTCATTGATCATCATGATCCTTGTGAAATCGGTGAGGACAGAGGCGGAGGCTTTGGACATACGGGCAGTAAATAAAAATATGAGAGGTAACAGATATGCCATTTGTCTGCGACCCTGAATATACAAGTGCTATTAAAAGGCTGTGCAAAGCTGTGTCGGGTTTGAACTTCACAGAGTCAACAGATCCGGATATGCTGGCAGTGATTTATGAAAAAAACATGTGCACCACAGATAAAAAGTGCTCAGGCACTTTTTATACACCGTCTGAAATAGTCATGTTCATGTGCAGAGAAAGCCTTGCCAATTACTTATCAAATTGCACAGGCCTTTCATTGGACATGATGCTTGTGTTTGTTAATGAAGGCTTCTCCGACACAGCGGGCGAGTACACTTTGCCCGAAGACTTACTAACAAATATAGACAGGTTAAACAATGCGCTTGCAAATGTAAGGATATTTGACCCTTCGGTCGGTTGCGGAGCCTTTGCTGTTTGCATTGCGGAAGAAATAGTCAGGCTGCGCAAAAATATAGTGCCCAATCTCACCCAAAAAGGGCTGCTGTCAGGGAAAATAGAGACATCGTATACGGCCCAACTGTTATTCGATGCTGTCAGGAATAGCATTTTTGCTACCGATATCGACCCAATATCTGTTGAGATTACCAGACTCCGGCTATGGCACAGGCTTGCCTCTGCCTGCGGCTGGGAGATGACCGCAGAAGATGGCGAAAACCAAATGCCTTGTTATAGCAGCTTTGAATGTAATGTAAAATGCGCAGACAGCCTTTTGGGATATGAAGTGTGCGGCTTTGACATCGTGATTGGAAATCCGCCTTATATATCGGCAGTAGAAAGTGCAAAAAACGGAAAAAAAACGAGGCATGCCTTACGAGCAAAATTTCCTCAACTGACAGGTGCTTTTGATATATATACGGCCTTTTTGCTTGATGGTGTACGAAAAACAAATGAAAATGGTGTTTTCTGCTGGATCATACCCAACAAATTCCTTGTATCGAGATATGCAGCGCCTGTGCTTGAACACCTGAAGCAAAACGGTCTTAGGCAAAGCATAAGCGTATCGGATATGGGAGTGTTTGAAAGGGTTCGGGTATATCCAATAATTATTATAGGCAATAAATACGATGTAAGAAATGGCAGAGCATTTGAACCCGACTCAGACACCACCCAATACAGTGCGACAGCATTGAATACCCTATCTGAACGAAAATTCATTCAGAAGCCAGAGCCCAGGGCTTATAAGACATTTGCAGACTATGACATAAAAATTGCTGCAGGAGCAGCCGGCTTCCAGGCCAGAGCACTATCAAAGTACATATGTGCAGATCCACGCTTGACTGAAGCTGCCGGATTATGTGCATACAATAACACAAACCGAGTAAATGATCCGGACAGCGTTATACCGTTTGTTGTAAGCGGGTGTATTGACAGGTATTCGATAAAATATGACAAAGTAAGATATATGGGGACTACTTATGAGAGGGCTTATATAGCAAAAGGCAAAGAAATAGCAGACAGCAAGTGGGAACTCTGGTGTAGAGAAAAAATATGTATTGCCGGTCTGACAAGGGAGCTTGAGGCTTACTACAGCCGCAGGCCGCTTGCACTTGGAGTGGGAGCATATGCGATCTATGATTTTGGCGGCTTTGATCCCTTGTTTTTGCTGGGGGTACTGAACAGCCGATTCATGTCATGGTATATCAATGAAAAGTTTCACGAGAGGCACTTATCCGGCAAATACCTTGCTATAAACAGATTCACGCTTGAGCAGCTGCCACTGGTGCATGCGGACAAGCAAACACAAAGCTTGATCAGTCGCGATGCTAACAGGTTGCTCGCTGTGCCCCACGAATGTCCGGAGACAGTACAGCTTACGCGCAAAATCGATGAAATGGTTTATCAGCTTTATAGCGTCGATAAGGATCAAATAGATGCCATAGAGCGCCACAAATGCGCTGAATAGCATGTTTCTAACTGCTACAGCCAACGCTTGTACCGGTTATAACTTTTGTCGGCATATCTTCTTGCATCAGTCGGAATCAAAACTATTTTTTCCAGCATTTCCTTGTCCGATACCTTTTTAAAGGCAGTTTCCATGAGCTGCTGAAAATTTTCGCCATCATCCGGGTAGGTTACATAGACGGGATAAATGTGCACACTTTTATCGGTACTTAATTTTTTGAATTCAGGTTCGGAGAGCTTTACTATTTTTTCGCATACCAGCCTTGCACCGATCTCTTCAGTACAGGGAAGCACAATTATTATGTCCCGGCCGTCATTCATAACTATTGTATCGGTCGAACGCAGGGCTTCCTTTGATTCTACGACTGAGATGGAAAAAACCGACCTTCTCAGGTCATCAGTTATCAGCTGTCCAGATTCGGAGCTCTGATCAAGCTGCAGTGTTGTTATTAAAATGAGCGATATTGGTGTATTAGTCCGCTTGGCAAATTTGATTTCGCGTTCTATATATGAATTGAATGACATGTTTATATCGCCTATGTTCGACGTGTCGTAATGGAAGGGTGTTCCGGTGCGTACAATGCCCTTTATCGATGCTTCAAGTCTATTTACATTAAAGGGCTTTACTAAGAAATCCCTTGCTGAATATTTCAGTACTTCTGACCGAAGCTCCAGGTTATCTGTCTGTGAAATGATTATCACGGGAACATTTTTGATCGCGGAATTATTAATTTTCTTTAAAACATTAAGGCCTTCAATTTCTGTTGGAAATAAAAGATTCATTATTATCAGCTTCAAGTCAACTAAATCAAGACTTAAAAGCTTGAATTGGTTTATATCACCTACATCGATTATTTCAAACCTGCCTCTGCCTGCCATATCCAGGATATGACGAATTTTATGACGTTCATACGCAGAATATTCCAGTACCAAAACTTTGCCATCCATGGCCTTTCCACCTCATCCTCCAAAAAAATTACTAAACAGTGATACACAATATTATATCGACATGTTACGTGGATTAGATGAATAAAAAATGATAAGATGATTTTACTATATATTCATTTAGGAGCAGTTGACAATGAGTGGATCGTTTTTTTCGAAATTCAAACTCTGGGTGGGCAATTTGTTTGAGACCAGGAAAGATATATTAGCCGCAGTAACGGTGCTGTTTTTCATTCTGACAGCCATACTGAAAATATCAATATTTAATCAAGTGCTCGTTCCGAACGCAGATAAATGGATGTTCAGGTACAAGCTTCTGATGACAGGTCTGATATTGCTGATAATATACCCCGTACTGTTCCGCTTTAGGAAGCGGACTCTATTTGTAACGTTTTATATAGTTCAGGTCATTTATATAGTAGTTAACATGTCCTACTATCTATATTTCAAAGATTATCTTCACGTTGAGCAATTCATAGTAAATTTTTATGAGGGTTCCATCGCTGTATTGAATTCATCATCTCCAAAAACTCCGTTGCTTCTGACAGCTGTGATGGATCTTCCCTTTTTCATTTTTCTTTGCGCCGTCTATCCAAGGGTCCACAGGCTAAGGATAAAGCTCAAGATCCCTGTGGCGGTGCTTGTTGCCATGTCACTTATTGTGACGGCGTATACTCAGTATGGGCATTATAAAGATAATATTTTTATTACCCAGATAGCAAATGGCCTGCGTCTTGGAGAATCCTATATCGTACAGCGGTATGGAACGCTGATAAATAGTATTGTCAGTATCTCCAAGATGGGTAATGAGCAACAGCTTATAGAGAGCTTCCGATATGGTCCTGAGCGTACAAATGAAAAGGAATCCACTGATAATCCAAACATTTTTATCATCCAGACAGAGTCTCTGGAATCGCAAATTGTTAATAGAAAGCACAATGACAGCTATGTTATGCCCTTCTTGAATTCTCTTACTGGAGAAAGCGTTTATTATCCGTATATGGTTAGCTACCATTTCTATGGCGGCACATCTGACTGTGAGTTTTCGATTATTAACACAGTCGAGCCTTTGACGTATAATACCTCAATAAAACTGATATCGTATGACTACCCCAATTCCTTTGTAAAACGGCTTACAGACGGGCCATACAAAGCCTACGCATTTCATGGTAATGTCGGCAGATACTACAACAGAGACGTTGCATTCAAAAGATTCGGTTTTGATGAGTTTTTTGATATCGCAGCGATGAATATGGAGGATGTTGGCTGGGGTGCACCCGACAACGAGGTTTTCGGGTTTTCTCTGGATACTGTCAAAGGTTCTCAGGCACCTGTGCTTTCATATGTGATAACAATGTCAAGCCACGGACCGTTTACAAACGTGTCTAATTATTATAACAATGCAGCATTTAACGATATAGAAGACAAGAAGCTCAGGGACTACTACAACTCTATGGCTTATGTCGATAAAACACTGGAGGAATATGTAACTAACATAAAAGAGAAATACGACAACGCTTACATAATAATATTCGGCGATCACACTCCACAGATAGGGAATGGAGACTTTAAAGAAGCATTTATGATGGAGGGTGATTACAGATATGAATTTACGCCTCTGTTTATAATCACTCCAGATAATATAAAATATAAGGAAAGCAAGATGGCTGCTTCGTTCATTGATATTGCTCCTACTATATTGAACATTTCAGGAGTAAAGTACAGTATAAGGACCGATGGGAAAGACCTGCTGGACTTCGGTGCTAAGGCGAGGACAATTCCATTCAGAGGTCTGGAGTGGGACAGAGAGGAACTGTTAGGACAGATCACGAAAAACTTGGAAATTAAATGATTGAGCGGACATAAATGTAAAATCTAACCTAAAAAGGATGGTGGTAGAAAGAGAACGATTTCCTTAAATTTAATGACAAGTTATATGCGTAAATCATTAAAAGAATATCTATTAAACACCAATTAAAGTTGAATAAAAAGCGTTTTTAGGGTATCATAATAGTATAATAACGGTACTGTCTTTGCTTTGTTGCAAAGTCAACCGGTCGAAAGGAAGGGACCTTTATATGTTAGTCAGAAACTGCGCGGGGGGCATAGTCTTCTGCGGGAGCAAGGTGTTTCTCCTTAAGAACGAAAAGGATGAATGGGTATTTCCCAAGGGCGTCATCCGAAGCGGCGAACTTCCGAATGAAGTAGCTCTCAGAAGAGTTAAAGAAGAAGGCGACATTGCGGCAGAAATCGTTTCACCGGCAGGCCACACAAATTATGAGTTCTTTTCTGTAACACGTCAGAAACCGGTTTGCAACAAGATTATATGGTATGTCATGAAATCAAACAATCTCTATTTTAAAATCAACGAAAATGAAAAATTCCTGGATGCTGATTATTTTGAAGTCGAGGAAGCTATGAAAATGGTTACTTATAGCCAGGACAAAGCTCTTTTGAATTTGTCCTACAGAAAGTACAAGGAGATAGCCTCGATAGCCGTTTAGTCAGCCAGGTATTGTGTTATAAATTATGTTGCGGAATAATATTTAAATAGTAAAATAGATGGTAGCAGACACCTGCTGCCATTTGTTTTTTCAGGGAGCATATTTTTATCAAATGAGAAAAGATTATTTTACTGTATCGGGAGAAGCTGTTGCCGAAACAGAGGAGAAAAAATCACGTTTCATTGCAACGGTCAGACCAGTCGCCACAGAAGAAGAGGCACAGGAGTTCATAAGCAGCCTTAAGGCGAAATACTGGAATGCAACGCATAATGTATACGCATACTATATATGCGCTAATAATATCCTGCAGAAATTCAGCGATGACGGTGAGCCTTCGGGGACTGCCGGTTTGCCTGTGCTGGAGGCTATCAAAAAGTTTGATGTACAGGATGCCGCAGTTGTAGTCACAAGATATTTCGGAGGTACGCTGCTAGGTGCTTCAGGACTGGTACGTGCATACGGAAAGTGTGCTGCTCTTGGAATAGAAGCTGCCGGCATTATTAGAAAACAGCTGTGTGCCCAGGCGGATATAAGGATCGATTATTCCTTGCTCGGCAAGCTTCAGGCTGTTGCGGCAGCCCAGGGATTCACGGTCAGGGACACTGTTTACACGGAAGAAGTGAATATGCATATATATGTGCCGATTGATGAAATCGAAGCATTTAACGCCGTTGTTACGGAAGCATCAAATGGCAGGGCGCTGATATCATTCGGTGAAAAAGTGTATGCGACAAAAAATGTTGAGAATAGATAACGGATAGTAGATATAAATAGAGTACGGCGCAAAACAAATGATGGGTAGCAAATAGCAATAGTAGATAATAAATAGTGGATGGCACAAAACAAATGGATGGCAACAGATAGAAAATAGTAACGAAGGAGTGCACGGTATGCTTGAGGAAACGATGCTTGAGGAAACGATGCTTGAGAAGAAGATATGGACAGTTGTAGGAGCAAATGATGACCCGGAGAAATTCGGCAACAGAATATATAAAAAGCTGCTTTCAAGAGGGTACACGGTCTATCCCGTAAACCCGAAATATGACAGCCTTGAAGGGAACACATGCTATAAGGATCTCAGTTCACTGCCACAAAAGCCTGAGGTCATCGACATGGTAGTATCGCCGAAGAGGGGCAGGCCGGTGCTGGAAGAGGCCGCCAAGCTGGGTGTTGAATATATATGGTTTCAGCCCGGGACCTATGATGATGAACTGCTTGAGTTTACAAAGGCAAAAGGCTTGAAACATGTACTGGCATGTGCGCTGGTTGCATTAAGATAACACTTGCAGCTGGCTTAGGTGGTTATTGAATGTACACTCGCAAATTCAACCTTTGCAGCCTCAGCAGTTCCTTGACTGATATCGGCGTGAGCTTTGCCGGTTTTATCGCTCTCTGCTATCATCAGAGGCAGATCGATTATAAATTCACTGCCCTTATCTACTTCACTTATCAGCTTTATATTTCCATGATGAAGTTCGACGAAGGTTTTTACCAGTGATAGCCCAATACCGCTGCCTTCATTTTCTACCTTGGGGCACTGCCCTGATTGTTTGTAACGGGTGAATATCTCACTTTGCATATCAGCGGGTATACCTGTGCCCGTGTCTCTGACAGAGATAAATGCTTTCCCGTCCGACTGATAGGTCGATATGGTTATAGTCCCATGCGGTTTTGTAAATTTGATCGCATTAGATAATAAATTCAACATTATTCGTTCTGTTTTCTCTATATCCAAAGCTATATTTACTGGTTCTGGCGCATTGCGGAAGCAAAGCTCCAGTTGCTTTTTTTCGGCAAAGGGCCTTACTGATTGAACTATTTCGTCAAGAAGTGTATTCAGTTCGCAATTGACAGGCTTCAATACAAGATAACCTGATTCCGACCTGGCCAGATCGAGCAGGTTGTTTGTCAGCCGGAGCAGCCTGTAACAGTTATATTTTATCGTATTAAGATTTCTTGCGGTATTTTCATTCGTGGACAGCTCTCCACCCTTCATCTCAAGCAGCTGTATTGCTCCCAGAATAACGCTCAAGGGCGTTTTGAGTTCATGTGTCATGCTTGAAAAGAATTCTCCTCTTCTATTGCCTGTTTCTATAACGTCATTTAACTTTTGGGTCAATCTTCTTTCATTAAGCCATGATTTTCTGAACAATATAAGCATGACAGTAAATGCAGCCAACATTGTCAACAAGGGAAGTATCAAAAAAAATTCAGGATCAATATTCACTAAAGCTCACCCTTTATCTTTTAAAAAGTATGTGGTATCATATATGTGCGGAAATTAAATTTCCTTTAAAAATAAAATATACCAATAAATAACAATTTCAGTTATATTTTACACCTTGATTCTGTGAGTGTAAATATATTTTCCTTGATATGGAAATAAAGTTTAAATATTGGAGGTATTGTTTATGTCAGGCCACTCAAAATGGGCAAATATCAAAATCAAAAAAGGCAAAACAGATGCGCAGAGGGGAAAGGCTTTCACTAAGCTCGGAAGAGAAATAGCGATCGCAGTAAAGCAAGGCGGAGCAAATCCCGATTCGAATTCTCGACTGAAGGATGTAGTTGCTAAAGCCAAAGCTGCGAATATGCCTAACGATAATATTGCCAGAAGTATAAAGAAGGCAGCCGGTGAAGGCGATGGAGCAAATTATGAAGAGATAACCTATGAAGGCTACGGCCCGGGCGGAGTTGCTGTTATTGTGGAAGCGGCTACCGACAACAGAAACAGGACTGCAGGTGACATCAGGCATTATTTTGACAAGTTTGGCGGCAATCTCGGACAGTCCGGCAGCGTATCGTTCATGTTCAATAAGAAGGGTATTATACTGATAGAGAAAGCAGCAAAGATATCTGAAGATGATCTTATGCTGGAAGCTCTTGAAGCGGGAGCAGAGGATGTTAAGTCCGAAGATGAATACTATGAGATCACAACAGACCCCAACAGCTTCTCAGCAGTCAGAGAGGCGTTGGAGAGCAAGGGCTACGAGTTTGTGGAAGCGGAAGTATCGATGATACCGACTGTGATGGCGCAGCTCACCGAAGCAAAGCAGATCGAAATGATGGACAAACTCATCGAAAACCTCGAGGACATGGACGATGTCCAGAATGTCTACCACAACTGGGAGCAGGATGAGGAAGAGGACGAGGAGTAAGAGGGAAGTGGGTTTGCGAAAGTGTTTCCATGCCATTAATTACGAACCCCCTGTGTGTATAAAACTGCACACAGGGGGTTCTTTTATATAAGCTGCGCAGCCTGTTCTCTCACTAAAATGAAAATGCGGGCTGGCAGACGAAAGTAATCTATTTGATGTCAATAACTATATTTACCTTATTCAAATCCTTATTGTTAAAATCAAAAGTTGCTGTGTCTATGTTATAAACGGCCGATTCTCCTGCTTTGATCTGTTTGCCTTTAACAATACTATGAGTAACTCCGCCATAATCTAATAATAGATCCAGTATACCGTCTGTTTTATGAGTTATAGGTATATCTACTGACTGTATATAACAGTCGGCTACATGCGTAATGCCGTTTATGCTTTCAGCTTTGCTGATTTTTTCGAAGGTGTATGTAATTGGCTTGCCGGGATGACCATTGTTATAAGTGGTCAGATACAGAATGTACTTTCCGTCGGCAGCTTTATTATCCTGCATATCATAACCATCCCATATGAATGAATTAGCCTCAATAGTACCCTTCAGTCCATTTTCTTCATATATAAGTTCGTTTTTATCATCAAGTATTTTATAATCAAATGTACAAGCACCGGAAAATAAAATATTAAATGTAACCGAATTATTTACACTAAGTTTCATACGGCCTTGCACATTGTTGAGAAGATCTGTGAAAACAAAGCCTTCTATGACATTCTTTGTAAAAGCATCATAGCTTATATGGCAGAAGCCCTGATCTCCCCAGTCCTTGCCCCAGGAACTAAGTATTATAAATGCTCCTGTGCCATCAGATGAGATGAATGTGTCGTCGTACCCGGCTATAACATACGCATGCTTTAAGGGTGTATTCCTTTCGGTGGTTATTATACTTATACCATTAGTGCCCTTGTGTGGATAGTTAAAGCTATAGCCGATATTGCTGCCGGCAACAACAAGATCACCGGTATTTAGGTATTCTTTTATCCTTTGCACGATCTCTTGGTTGGAGGTATCATATTTACTGAACAGTCTGTGCCATTCCTTGACTCTGTGAGGATGAGCACTCAAGATGGCAGCCTCGCTCGGACGGGTATAAAAGTCGCCCGAAATATATGGGAAATCAAACATGGTAGCTACACCTGTGTCCAGAACTAGCTGGGAGGCATCAGCCAGTGATGAACCATTGTCTATGCCACTATTTATTTGGTTGTAAATAAATGTAGGACTGAATACATGATCACTGATAATAAGGTCATTTTGCTTTACTTCCCACATGAAATCCTTAGCTTGTTGATAGCTCCTGAGATAATATCCGACGGCCCAGCCAACGCAGCTATTCTCATGTTGTTCACCAACCGGAGGAAGGAATTGGGAACCGGAATAATCAACTACAGGAGGCAGAGATGAGGGGTCAAGCCCATAATTCTTAAGCTCAGCTTCGATATTATCGGGCAGCACTTCACTGCTCTTCATCCTAACATCATTTGTTATCAGGCCTGTCCATTTGGGATATATTATTTCAACATCAGTTACACTCCATCTATTATCTGCTTTTTCAAGCTTTTTTAAGTAATGCTGCTGTTCTTTGCTGGTAAATATCTCGGTATGCGTTTCATCTACTATTCTTTCTTCAAGAAGTGTTTCACCAGGCTCCAGTAGGTAGCTGTTATCGGCCGACATCGAGGTTGCGGTAAAAAACATGATAAAGCATAATATTATCGGTAATATAGTAAAAAGCTTTTTATAATGTCGCATAATAGTATCCCTCTCACAGTTGTTTGGGTAAAAAAACCAAGAGGTTACATTTCGATCCTCTTGGTTATCTTTTGAATAGTGATTAATTATTGTCAGGGGTGAATTGCTCCACCCCTGAACTTTGTTTTAGTGCATTACGGTAATACTGCCAGCCTTGTTACTTCATAGGTAGCTAACTTCATAGGATTTTTGTTTCCGGCATTGTCGATTACCAGAATGTTACCGTTATCATCTTTTACGATTTCTACAGTAATGGTTCCGGTGGAAGGAATCTCGCTGCCAAGATTGAGAGTGATCTCTCTGTCGCTGTCAGGTCCAACCGGCAGGACTGCAGTATCCATAGTCAGTTCAACGCCATTGACCTTCACTAAGAAGTTCTTTGCTACTGCATGAGCATCTGAGATCTCACTGTCTATGAAATACTTAATCGGCTCATTGAATGAGAGCTTGATCTGCTTCAGACCAGTCTGCTCTGCGTTGATAACTACTGGACGGTATACATCCTCAAGTCTTACTATGGTAGTAACTGGCACCATAGTTCCGCCATCGGGGTGTGAAACTCCGCTGACCTTGAACTCATAGTCGCCATATTCCTGGATACTGTCAGCAGGAATCTCGAATATTGCATACTGGTGAGTCTCACCTTCTCTGTTGATCACAGAGTATTCAACAACTGTATTGGTACCGAGCTCTGCATCCCACTGTGCAAGTGTCTTTCCATTGAAGGAGTAATTGTTCTTGTCAGTCAGTGTTGCAGGATCTATTGTACCTTTGAATTCGATCTTCATTGAATTGGAGGCTTCATCGTAGTTGATGAGCTGTTTGCTCGTCTGAGGTACATATTCAGCCGCTGGAGGCACTGCGTCAGGTACACCGATAGTAACGGTAACATCCTTAGCTGTTGATGTGTAGCCAAGACCTGCATCCAGGAAGAAGAACCACAAATAGTTGTTGCCGTCGCGGGCATCGTCAACATGCAGTATGTCATAGCTTTCTCCACCAAAATCAAAATCGGTGAGATTGTTGAAGTTAAGATCCAGAGGCGAGTCTGTGAAATATCCTGCAGGGATCTCAACCTTGTATGTCCTGCCGGAAACAAGCTTGCCATCGCCGTCGAGCAGTTGCTCATAATCTGAAAGATCAAGTGTAAGTATGTCGTTATCTCCGTTCCATGTGATGTTGCCGGAATTACCGGGATTCTCATCACCTGATTCAGCTATATTATCGGGATCCAAATCGCGGTTGGAAACCATGGCGGGATGAGTTATGCCGTCGGCGTCTACATAGGAGACTCTTATCGGAAGATAAGTATCTGCATCTCTCTGGTCTGGCATGATTTCGTTTCCAAAGCTCTCAGTTACCGGATTATACACGAATGCTATCGGGTTGACCTTATAGTCGATCCTTGCATCCTCAACATACGGTACGATATCCTTGACAGAAATCGATATGCTTGATCCACGGTTTGCATAAGCAATACCTGAAGGATCAAGTACTACCGGTGAGCTCACGTCATCTTTAAGTGTCATAGTCTTAAGGAAGTCAACTGCATTGAGAACATCCTTAGATACAGGATCATTTTCGGGCAGTACAACAACTTTCTCAACTCTTATCTTTCTTACTATTGATTCATTGCCGTCATAAGCAAGGAGCTGGTTCTTTTCGATACCAGTAGGTACAGCTATAGCTGCTGCATCTTCATCATCGCATGCAGGCACTGCAACGTATGAATAGTATTTACCGTCGTCAGCCTTGACTGAAGGAGTTATGAAGGCCTTATAGAATATGCCCTGACCTTCGCCATCGGGATCTTCGATCACAAATATACCCTGGACGCCTTCTCTGTTGAATTCTACTCTGAACAGGTTATCTGCGACCTGTTCAACACCCTTGACTTCCGGCATTACGATCTCTGGATCAGCTACCGGCTCGTCATAGAATTTAACCTTGAAGGTGTGGTCTGAGTTGACTTCTATATTACCTGCCAGGTCTGTGACTCCTACAAAATGGACGATGTAATCCAGTCCGGTTGCGAACTGTTCTTTGAAAGTATCTCTTACTGCCTTTTCAACATCTATCGTAACGACCTTAGAGCTATCATATGTAGAGTTGCCCATATCAAACTTCATATAATCGTCAAGATTTCCTGCTGAAAGTGAAGCAATTGCTTTGCCGTTGACATACAGAGTGATGTCTCTGTACCAGTCAAGATCGGACATGTCTGAACGATGCGCATCAAATACGGGTTCGTTGTATTCGAAATTTAATGCTTCGCCGTCCTGCTTGAGTAAAATACTCGTCCTTCTCAGACTGAAGCTTCCAAGGTCATTGCCATAGCTATCAAGAACTATTGGCTTAGGATTGGATGAACCGGCCTTTACAGTCTTGCTAATGTTGACAAGCTGCGGATTGACTTCATCAAGGATTCTGATCGGCATTGAAGCAGTATCAATGGAAAGGCTTCCATCCACGTTCTTGATGTTGCGTACTGCTACGTTGACATTAGTATCCTTGATAAGATTCTTGATTATAAAACCGTCGATTTTGGAATTTCTCATTTCCACACCGAGTGTTCTTTCGCAGTCAGCTGCGATATACGGGTATGGATAGCTTCCGGAGACAACATCTGCTACATTGGTGAATCTTGCATCTTCGGGAAGGTATATGTTGACGATTGTTTTTCCGCCTACGTCCTCAGCCACTATGTGACGGGGCAGTCCTAAGTCTTTGTCGCCGTACCACCATTTAGCCGCGGAACCGCCTGCATATTCGGTCTCGATCTCCAGGAGCTGATTACTCAGCCTCAGAGTAGGAATTGCACCATATTCAGCATTGCCGTCTACTATTTCAAAGTAGTAGTTGGATGCATCCTGTGCGCTGCCCTTGTCAACCAATCCATCAAAGGTAACCTTGACATAACGGTAGTTCACGAATTCGATTTTCTCAACAGCTGTGCCGTTTACTACCGGAGGAGTGTAAGTCACAGAGACATCAGAGTAGGTTTTGCCATTATAATCGAAGGTAACTTTGTTCTCGCCTGCTTTGAGTGCCTGACCGGTATATTCCTTCACGACATTGTCTGAGAAGGTTACTTTAATTGTAGTTGCGTTGAGTGCTACAACAGATACAACTGTTATATCCTCGGCTACCGGGCTCTTGTCATCGAATTTGGAGTATGTGTCTTTGGAACCATCATAATTTTTATATTCGATGTTATTGATGCCGGATTTCTGCTCATCAGTGATCTTTGCACCGCTGAATGCGTCAATGAAGTTGTCGCCGGACTGGGTAACATCAAGGTAAATGTCGCCGCCGTCATTTATTGCGTCAACGATTTCACCATCCAGTTCCTTATCAAAGAAGTAGTCCATGGAATACGCCTTGTTCCCAACTACCACCGTGTTACCTGGCAAAGCAAATACAGGTACCGACATTGTTAGAACCATTGTCATCGCCAAGCCAAGTAATAGTAATTTTTTTGTAACTTTCATGCGATAAATCCCCTTTCAATTTTTTAAATTTGTTATCCATTATTCAAGATCAAAATTTCAACATTTGATCATATGGATCATGTGTTTTTCAGTTGTCATATTAGTTAACTTCCGCAACAAATGTACCAGTTGCAAGAGTTACCTCAAAGCTCCCGATCGCATTGCCTGATATATCGAGCAGCTCAAAGGAGGCCTTTGACTCTCCTTTTGGTACCAGTTGCAGATATTTTCCTATTACTGCGTTTTCCTTCGTATCGACTGATTTGAATGAAGTACCGGCCGTAGCACTTGTTACTGTTATCCTGACAACATTAGTTGTAACGATCGTAGCTATGGCAACAGTGCCTTCAACTTTTACAACAGGTGCTTCAACATCTACGATAGGAGCGGTGAAATTTCCGGTTGCAATATTGACAGTAAACTTCCCAACTACTGCATTGGAAGCATCCAGCAGCTCAAATTCTGCAGCTGTCAGATCGTTTGCTATTATCTGGAGGTACTTGCCTATCTCAGCAACTTCTTTTGTGTTAACAGACCTGAAGGATTTACCGACACTAGCGGCTGCTACAGCTACACGGGCTACTTTTGTTGTGCCGATAACTGATAGTGCTACAGTGCCGCTGGCTGACTTTGCCGGTGCTTCAACAGCTGTTACGGGGGCTACGAATCCGCCTCCGGTAAGGTCAACACTAAATCTGCCGACTACTATGCCCAATGCATCAAGCAGTTCGAAATCAGCTTTAGCTTTGTTAGTTGCAACGATCTGCAGAATCTTGCCTATTTGAGCAACTTCATTTGTATCTGCAGATTTACAGGACACACCTGTGCTTGCTTTGGTTATAGTTATTCTTGCTACCTTGGTAGTGCCGATGGTTGTTATCTCAACATTACCTTCAGCAGACAGATCAGCTTTTGTGACCTTGACAGTCACTTTGACTTCAGCTGCGGCAAGACCTTTGGAATCTTTTACATTATAGGTAAGTATGTATTCACCTACTTTGGAGGTATCTACCTTGTCTTCGCCTGCTTTGACTATACTACTTGTTATATTTCCGTCCTCAGTATCACTTGCTGTAACGGTAGGTGCTGTAAAGGCAGATCCTTGCTTAAGAGTAATAACCTTGTCGTTTACTCCGTCAGGCTCGACTACAGTAATAACAGGAGCAGTGTTGGATGGTGTTGTGTTTCCGCTGCTGCTACTGCTACTGCTGCTACTGCTGCTACTTGAAGATGTTGTTCCTGGCTTTACATTAACGAGGAAGGCAGACTCTTTATCAGTTAGCTGATCCTTTTTTGCGGTAACTGTAACAGTTGCGCTTCCTTCCTTGAGACCCCTGACAACTACATACCGTCCCGATATCTCGACCTTCAGTACAGCTTCATCACTGCTCTTTGCCGAAAGAACTGTATCGGAGGGATCTGTCTTGACATTGACATACAGGGCAGTGTCGATAAACGCTGTTTGCTCAGGTATTGCTTCGATACTAATTCCAAACAGGTTGTTCAGTGATACTACAGCCTCAGCCCTGGTCAGGTTCTTTTCCGGATCAAATTTACCATCGGGATAACCACGCATGTAGCCTGCCTTTTTGACGGCTCCGATCACTCCCTTGAAACTGGCGGATATTTTAGCCGCGTCTGTAAATTTCTCTGATTCACTATCATTCTTAGTCAGAGATTTGAGCTTATAGATGATCGCGGCGACTTCCTGCCTTTTCACATTTTCCCGGAGTATAAAGCTGCCGTCCTTCAGTTCACTTAGATATCCTGCTTTTTCAGCTTTAGCAACATCCGTGCTGAACCAGTCGCTATCCTTGACATCTTTGAAGGTGACCGGCGAGGTTTCGGTAAACTTGTATGCCCTGTTCACCAAGGCCACGAATTCGGCTCTCGAGATGTTGTTGTTCGGCTTGAATGTGCCATCGGGATACCCATTAATGAATCCCTGACCAACCCATGCAGTAATCTCCTTTTCAGCCCAATTGCCGGCAACGTCGCTTAACTTGGGCGATGCTGCAAAAGCCTGAAGGGGGATCACTGCGGTCAGCATCACGACAATGATTACCATCAGAGCCATGATACCTTTTGCTTTTTTCATTCGGTTGTTCATTTTGATCTTTAACCTCCTTTATTGATTTGGTACTTACTGAAGCAATAACAATTGCGATTAACCCTCCTTACGCAGAGTATTGAGATTTCCGTCCTGATAATGTAGTTGACTCGGACCGTTTTGACTCGGCCAACTTTCTGCTTGCAGCTACATCCCCTGTAAACTTTCTGTTTGAGCGGTCCATTGAAAAGTACTTTGTACGCACAGTACAATGGGGGACAAGACAACTTGGTTTGCAGCAATTCAGCAGTGAAGCTACAATGCCGGGCAGAAACTTTATATGATGATGTTCCTGCTCTGAAGGATTATCCCATGAGGTCACCTCCCTTACATCTACAGATGGATGTAGTAACTGCACCTGTATCGAAGAAATTTATCATGGCATTGTATTACAAATAATACCATCTGTGGAAAATTATATACATTTCCCACTTTGAATTCAATTACAATATTCTAACAAATTTGGGAATAAACTCAAAGTTCAACTAACTTACAACTAAAAAAATCCGTCTACCTTTGCAAATCGGGAAATCCCATTGCCAGTGTCAATTATTTACATATGCTCATAAGCACGGGATTATGATTAATAATGTAGAAATGTTTATAGTTCCTTTGAGAGGCGGTCGAGCCGGACTTTTTTTCTTGCTTTGAGAAAACGGTCAAGATCATCCAGATTCTTCAGATCATATTTGCAGCAGCATTTTCTGCACACAGACCTGCTGCCCTTATAACCGGGATTTATTCCTACTGTCTTATGTATCTTTATGAATGGACGGAGTTTTTTCTTTCCACAGCAAGAACACAGCGGAAACAGCTCAGGAATATATAAAAATGTTAGTACAGCTAAGAAAACCAGGATCAAATATATAAATCTATACATTATGTATCACCATTTTATGGTATTTATAAGTGCGGAGGTTTATGCAGGAATTTTAGAAATATGTACAGAAAGCACAAGGGCTGCCGAATATTCGACAGCCCTTGTACTTTTAATGATTATTGAGTTTGGTTTGCCGCCCTCATTACTTCTTCTCGAGTTGATAAGCGTTGCCGGTATAAGCTTCAAATACTTTCTTAACAATGTTGCCACCTATTTTTCCGGCGTCTCTCGAAGCGAGGTCGCCATTATAGCCCTGCTTCAGGTTAACTCCAACCTGACTGGCTATCTCGTACTTCATGTTATCAAATGCTGTCTTGCTTCTGCTGTTTGCCATTTATAGTTCCCTCCTCGTTTATTTTTCGCCGCCGTACTTACTTTGCAGCGTATTCTTATCATTTACCGAACAACGAGGTTTTATAACGGTAAATTATGTTACTCAGATTACTCTCTTTCATTTGCAGGACTTTCTCTAAACAGCAATGTTATCGAATACAGGCCTGATATACCTACAAGAGCAAAAATTATCCTGCTGAATATAGTGATAGAACCTTTGAATAAATCTTCACCGAATATCGTAGTTACCAGATCAAATCCTGCAATGCCTACAAGCAACCAATTCAACGCCCCGATGATAACAAACACAAGAGCTAATCTGTCCAATGGTGTCCTGTTCATTAATACATCTCCTTTGCTTTTTGTTGTTATATTATTCCCGCTGGCAAATCAATAATTCATACACATGTTAGCAGATTAAGGAAGACTTTTAAAAAATTATCAAATCAACTTGCCAGCTGACAACAAAAAGACCGGGGCAAAAAGCCGCCGGCCTTTTATTTAAATAACCGGTGCCAACCGCGGCAGACGCCAGTTAGTACTGATTCCGCCTTGTATATTATGTATAAACTTTTGTTTTTGTGTCATATCAAAAAAAATCTTCATTAATTAGCAACATTGACACAGCTCCTTATACTGGTGTAGATTTGTTTTGGAGGATGCATGGTATGAAATATGTAGCTGAACCTAACCTGCCGGTTGGTCCTGTATGTCTTGCGGCTGTTGACTGCAGAATAAGCGCGGGGGCTGAATATGAACTGAAAAGGATGGGATTGGAGCTCCTGAAGATTAACCCTCATCCACAATTATACGATGCTGTATGCAGCCATCCCGATATGCTTTTTCATCATATCGGCGGGAATGTTATCGTTTATGCTCCCGGCGCCGATCCGGAGGCGGTTTCCAAGCTTGCGGGCCATGGCTTTAGGATGATGATCGGCGAGAGCCGGCTTAAACCGGTATATCCCGGTGATATAGCATATAATGTGGCCAGGGTGGGCAAATGGTATTTTCACAATCTTAAATACACAGACATAAGAATAAGGGAATACATGGAACGGCTTGGTGTCGAACCGGTCCACGTGTCCCAGGGTTATGTAAAATGTTCTGTACTGCCGGTGGACATAAATTCTATCGTTACATCCGACGCAGGGATCGCAAGAGCGGCCAGGGACAAGGGACTTGATGTATTGCTGCTGAAGTGTGGAGATTCCATCAGGCTGCCGGGCCTCGACTATGGCTTCATAGGAGGGGCTTGCAGTATGTTATCGGCTTCAGTTTGTGCAATAAACGGCAGCCTTGAAAAATTAAATGATTTTAAATCTTTATTATCATTTCTTTCCGAAAGGAACATAGCTGTGGTTGAGACATCCAAAGACAGCGTCACAGACGTTGGTTCTATCCTTCCGCTAATGATCGTGTAACTTAGTAACTAACCATTCCAAACTTCATATAATATATAGTGAGACGGGTACAGATATGGCTTTCAAATGTGGCAATATCCCGCCTCGCTGAAACGCTGATGGAGATAGGAGCAGAAGCGTTGTACAGTTAGGATGTTGTCGGTTAATAGCAGAATAACCGAATTAAGTGGCAAAAGCAGGAATATATGTAAAATACATGGAATAATTTGCATGTGACCTGCGCTGCATACAACATTTTGCTTGGACATATACTAGCACTTGAAGGGATGTGAAGTTGATGCAGTTTCTTTGCATTGGAGTTAACGGCAGCGCTGATGCTGTAATGCAGCATATCAATAACGAACTCCAGCAACTGAAAAACAAGAAGATCAGTTATTCCATCAATGAAATAAATTCTGAAGGCTCGGCTTCCATTATCTGTACAGTCAATGATGGCAGATTTTATCGTGAGAAATCCCTGGAATCATATAAGGTACTCAAAACCTATATTTCCAATGCTCTAGCGGATTATATCATGAGGCAGTATGAAGATAGGCTTCTTTCCAGGATCATAAACAGCAATTTTTGCTACTTCAATGCTGCTGAAAAAAAAGAGATATTATCCAGAGCGCTGAATGTAATAAGGAATGAAGACAAGACTTTTATAAACAGCCTATTCCAAATCAGGAGAAGAAATGTGATCATAAGGCGTCTGCTGGACTATTTTGATAATTCCAACAGCATAATACTTGATGGGTTTGTTAACTTCAGGCTTAAGGATTATATCAAGGATTTGGAGGAAGTTGTAGATAAGGCTGTAGATGATTTTCTGATGGACAGGGAATATAAGGAATTCATCCGATTGTTGAGGTATTTTGTAGATATACAGGAGCCAAAAATCGACACAGTTCATGTCATCGTTGGATATGATAACAGATACACGCTGCTCGATGGAACAAAAAAGGAGATAACTAATGAATGCATACAAGAGTATGTGAACGATATAACAGAGGGTGAAATAAACTATGATGATCTTCTTGTAAGCTCGCTCATAACACTTGCGCCCCGGAAGGTCGTAATCCACTGTAACGGTCAGTTCAGGAACAAAGAGCTTATGGAGACGATCAAAAATGTATTCTATGGAAGAGTTGTCATTTGCCAGGGTTGTGAGGTATGCTCGATGAAAATGGTGAAAAGTGAAACAAAAAAATAGCTTAAAGAGTTTATTTCATGATATGGATAAAGGGGCTTTAGCAGAGCTCCTTTTTTATGACATGATAAAACAAACAATATGAATTTTTTACAAAAAAATTTTAAAATACTTATTGACATATTGTTAATAGATGATAAAATATACGTGTAATACAACATAGTGTATAAAAACTACTTGGGCAGCACATAATATAGATAAAAATCAAGTTTTTATAATATTTTACTAAAGATGAAGCGACAAATTAACAAACGATGAATTGAAAACAACACAAATGAAGAGATCCGGGGAAAGAAGAGAGAGTCTGAGACTCTCTTTTTCCCATTTTATGAGGCTTTTATTTGCCAGAGAGGGGCGCCATCTGGTAATATATATACAAATGAAGACATTTGGGAGGTTTACCGGTTGAGAATAGTCAGTTTCGTTGGGGCCAGCGGTACCGGAAAGAGCCATAGGGCATCGTGGGTAGCCAGAGAAAGAGGGATAGATTACATTATAGATGACGGCCTTTTTATCAGGGTTAACCAGGTAGTGGCCGGGACCTCTGCCAAGAGGGAAAAAACCAGAGTAGGTTCGATCAAACGCGCTATATTCAGCGATGACGACCACGCCCGGGAGGTCATGGATGCCATCGACCGGAATAAGCCTGAAGCCATACTGATACTTGGAACTTCGGATGGCATGGTCGACAAGATCGCGCAAAGGCTGAAGCTTCCCGAAATCAGCGAGAGGATATACATAGAGCAAGTGGCTGATGAGTTTGAAATAAAACAGGCGCTTGCCTCACGAAGGGAGCAGGGGAAACATGTCATCCCTGTCCCGACATTTGAGATCAAGAAAGACTTTTCCGGTTATTTTCTTGATCCTCTCAGGATATTCCGCCGAAAAGGCAAAGTCAATTTCCAGATGGAAGAGGAAAAATCAGTTGTCAGGCCTACCTTCAGTTACCTTGGCAATTATACAATTTCTGATTATACGATATACCAGATAGTTGAATATGTAGTGAACGGGATCGATGGTGTAAGTAAAATATCGCGTTTCAGGGCTGAAAACCGTCCGGACGGCACCTATATGGAGATGGATCTAGTGCTGAGATATGGCCTTCAGCTGCGTGAGCTTGTAAAGAGCCTGCAGCAGAAGGTGGCCGAAGAGGTTGAAAGGCTCACAGCGCTGAATATAAGGCAGATCAATGTCACTGTAAAAAGCCTTATTGTAGAGAAGTGATGTTTGTTTTTTAGTATATCGGGTATATTTATTTGTGAAACAGGTTCGAGTGAACTTATACAGGAGGTTTGAATGAATAATTTCACATTTCAGAATACTACCAGGATAATATTCGGCAAGGGCACAGAAAACAAAGCTGGAAAGGAAACAGCCAAATACTCCTCGAAGGTATTGCTGCATTACGGAAGCGGCAGCATAAAAAAGACCGGGCTATATGACAGGATTGTCAAGTCTTTGGAGGATGCAGGCGTTGAATATATTGAACTGGGAGGAGTCAAGCCCAATCCAAGGCTGAGCCTTATTTATGAGGGCATAGAGCTGTGCAGGAAAAACGGGATCGATTTCATACTTGCAGTCGGAGGCGGAAGTGTCATCGATTCTGCGAAGGGTATCGCAGCCGGAGTGTGCTATGATGGTGATGTATGGGATCTGTATATTGGAAAGGACAGGACGGATAAAGCGCTGCCTATCGGCGTAGTTCTGACGATACCTGCTGCAGGAAGCGAAAGCAGCGGCGCTTCGGTTGTAACAAAGGAAGAGGGACAGTTTAAAAGAGATATCGGATACGATTTCCTACGACCCCGGTTTGCTATATTGAATCCCGAGGTATGCTTTACGCTGCCGGCTTATCAGGTAGCCTGCGGAGCAACGGATATAATGGCTCACATTATGGAGAGGTACTTTACAAATACGCCTGATGTGGAATTGACAGACAGGCTCAGTGAAGCCACGATGACTACGATCATAAACAATGTTCCTGCGGTACTTGCCAATCCTAATGATTATAATGCCTTTGCGGAGATAATGTGGGCGGGCACCTTTGCGCACAATGACCTGCTGGGTACCGGCAGGGAGGAGGATTGGGCGTCACATAATATAGAGCATGAGCTCAGCGGCATATACGATATTGCTCACGGAGCCGGACTTGCAATCATTATTCCTGCATGGATGAAATATGTCTATAAGGTTAATGTCAGCCGGTTTGTACAGTTCGCCGTAAGAGTATGGAAAGTGGAGCAGGACTTCCATGATCCCGAGAAGACAGCTTTGGAAGGCATCGCTAAACTGGAGGCTTTCTTCAGGAGTATGGGGCTTCCAACGCGTCTGGGGGATTTGGGAATAACTGAGGAAAGATTTGAGGAAATGGCTGAAAAATGTGCCGAGTCTGGGAAGATCGGCGGTTTTAAAAAGCTTGATAAAAACGATATCATCAACATATACAAGCTTGCAAGGTAACCTTTCATATAACCTCGAAATATAATGATACCAGGGTTTTAGGGCCCTGGTATTTTTATGTTCGTACAACTGTAGAGATTATCTGAAAGGGGATAATATAATGGATGCAAACAACTTTTATCAAGGTCCAAGACTGCCGCCGTGCGCTTATCTGCCGGCTGATCTGCCTTGCATGAGACAGTATGGCCAGATGGGAAGGCAGTACGGCCAGATGGCAAGACAGCCTTATTCTTACCTTAGGCTGCTCCATGCATTGCCCGGTGCGCCTTCTGTGGATGTGTATGCCAACAATAGCCTTATAGCATCAGGCTTGCCATACAAAGGATTTACCGAATATCTGCAGATAATACCGGCTACATATCATATACAAGTGTTCGCCGCGGGAACAACAGGGCCTGCGCTGCTGGACACCGCTGTTGAGATTCCGGCACAATCCATAAACACGGCAGCTGTTATTGGCACACCCTCAAATCCGTCCATTAAAACATTTTATGAGACAGTAATACAGATTCCACAGGGGCAGCTTTACCTGCGTTTTGCAAATCTTGTACAGGACAGTGCGGGTATGGATCTTGTACTTTCCAACGGGACTGAGCTTTTTAGTGATGTGACCTTTGGCATGGCTACGAACTATAGCCAGATCCCTGCCGGGACCTATGTTTTCTATTTACAGCAGAGCGGAACTAACAGGAGCCTGTTGTATGTGCCCAATATTCAGCTGCAGGCCGGAAGATTCTATACCATATATGCAGTAGGCCGCATTGATAGTACAACACCGTTGCAGGTGCTGATACCGCTGGACGGAAATTCATATATCAATGTTTGATTTTAGTTCCAGCCTGCTCTATTTTGCGGGCTGGATTTTTTATCAAACTTCACTTTAGGTTCGAGTAACCCTTCAACTTCTGTATGCTTCTTGGGAGAGCATCCTTAGAATTTCCCCAGGGAGCGTCATTATAGCGGTAATCGAATTTTTTCGTAAACCATTCAAGCTCCTTCTCGACCCTGTCCATATTTTCGAGCTGCTGCTCAAGCAGTATGCCAAGAAATTTTCGGCATTCATTTGCGTTCAAGTATTTTTCGGCCGCCAGGATCAACATCTTAAAATGGACTAGGCAAAAGCCCTTTTTTTGTGAAAAAATTTTTCGGAACTCCTCTTCCTTTGACCACAGGTACATAACCACATCAAGATACCTGTCCATCGTATATTCAAGCTTGCCGCATATCGCACAGCTTTTTTCCATACCATCCAGCAGCTCCAGCAGCTTTGCAGATGCGCCGGAGCCTGCTTGTCCCTTTGCTCCGAGCTTGCCGGCGATCGATCCTAGCAGTGAACCTGATGTCTTTGTATCATTTGCTGCGTCTATAAGCGGTCTGCCTGCCTCACGAAGCTTTGTCAACTGCTCCCTTATGTGTGTATCAGTCACAAGGCCAAGGCCAAGCCTGTTCTCCTGTCTGTTGTAAAGCTGTTCGTAATGCCTTCTGCAAAAGCCCTTCTTATTTGTTTCGATCCTGCAGTCGGGTTCCATCAGGGAAGGGCCCAGAAAGTAATCGATGTATTCATTTTCAAGCTTGCTTTGAAGAAGGCAGAGCGGACATTCGCAATCCTGTTCGAAGGCTTCGTTTACGGGTATTGTATAAATTATTTCCTTCATTTGCCGATTCTCCTCATGCTAATGATTTTATGCTACAATTATTCCTGACTTGAGAATATCGATATTACTTCGAAAAAATGTTCTTCGTTAGAATGATTATAACATTTATGAATGGGAATATACAGATAAACAGATCACTGGAGGACTACATGCTTTATAAGGGATATGAATTGTATCAGGAGGGAACAAGCATCAGGATCGAAGGTGTAAAGGATTTCGATCCTGTCCATATATTTGAGTGCGGTCAGTGCTTCAGATGGTACAAGGAGCCTGACGGCACATATACCGGTGTTGTCAGGGGCAAGGCTGCGAGTGTTTCATATAATCAGGGCGTTTTGATGCTGGATAATGTAACAATAGACGATTTCATGTATATCTGGTTTGACTACTTCGACCTGGGCAGAGACTATGGTGAGATCAAGAGAGCCATTTCAAATGATCCTATCATGGAAAAGGCAACGGAGTTTGGCAGCGGGATAAGGCTGTTGAGACAGGAGCCATGGGAAGCGCTGATTTCATTCATACTTTCTTCAAATAACAGGATACCGAGGATAATGAATATTGTATTGTCATTATCAAAGCTTTTCGGCAGTGAGATCAGCTATGGAGGCAGATCATTCTACAGCTTTCCGGATTCTGCCAGCCTTTCACGATGCAGTCTTGAACAAATTGGCGAATGCCGCGCCGGATACCGCTGTGATTACATTTCTTCAACAGCTGCGGACGTTGCGGCAAACGGGTACGATCATGAGAGATTGTCTGCTATAGATACTGATGAAGCCCGAAAGGAGCTGCTGCGATTCAAAGGAGTGGGGAATAAGGTTGCAGACTGCGCATTGTTATATGGAGGAATAAAGTACGATGTGTTCCCTGTAGATGTTTGGGTCAAAAGGGTGATGGAGGAGCTATATTTCAAGCGGGAGGCGAGCTTCACCGAAATACAGCGGTTCGCTTCGGAAAAATTCGGACAGTATGCCGGCTTTGCACAGCAGTATCTGTTTTACTATGCAAGAGAACATAAAATAGGTTTATAAGCACACTACATGCGCTCTCTAAGTATGATATAGGGTAGGATCATTTTTTCTGGCTTAAAGGGAGAGTGACGCATGTGTTTGCTATTGCGATAATGGATTCTGGTAACTATGCTCTACGGCTATGTACCATTCTCGAGAGGAAGGGCTATGTTTTCGAGGTCGTACCGACCCCCTGCCACATAGCCAGGACTGGCTGCGGTTATTGTCTGAAGTTCCCCCTGGAGTTCAAGGAACTGGTGCTGCAGGTTGCATTGCAAAACAAGATAGTAATCCGGGAGATGTATAGGATAGAACCGCAGCTGACCAGAAACAACTACGTGAAGATATATTAACTACCATAAAGTTCCTATCAAAGGCGCTAATCGTCTGAATAGCTGAGAAAAACAGAGACAGAAAGAATTAAACAAAGTATTGCAGGCTTAATCGCGATTACTGTTTGTTGTTTGGGAGAGCTGGCAGTGATATAATCTAATTACAGAAAGCGAACGGCAAAACAGCCGGATCGCAGTAGCTGCAGGCGTTGAGCCCGTGGTGATGATATAGGATCTGACCTGAATAGTTCGGATAAACCTATTATTTTGAACCTACATTCATAATATGGGAGTCCGGCAAGTTTGAAAGTCAATACCAGGCCACAAGCTAATTCCGACATGCGCTGTGCGCGTGCAACGGCGGTGGAAGGTTGAAACCTTCGGCAGGACACCCACCTAGCGTAGGGCTAGGTGTCAAAATATGGGGGAACGGCTTTTCGGGTTTAAAACGTAAGAGGACTTGTCTTTGTGGACAGTCCTCTTTTTTTGCGCGTGCGGCATGCGAAGCCGGACTATACTAACGGGCGGAAGTGTAAGTATATTGTGAACATAACATTTAAGAATAGTAACCTTTTTTTCTTTGCAAAATATAATGATATCAGATGGGAATTCAACAGATAAAAACGGATAACTAACGAATGAATTTAGATTGTTTTATTTTGCAAAATTAAGGGAGGTTTTTTTTATGAAGTATGAACCCGGTCAAATACAAAATGCGGAGAATTTTCCGACGCCCAACGAGCTTGTTTGTATACAGGTTCCCAAAGTTTTTGACCAGACAGCGATGAGAGACTGCCAGACAGTAAGTACCCTGATCTACACAGCAACAGGCACACCAACGGTCACATATGATTCTGTCCAGAATTTTAATATCAGCAACATTAAGGTTCTGTCCAAAACGGATTCCATGACAAGACCCGGATACAAAAAGCTTAAATTGCAAGCAACATTGACATTTGACATTTACTATTCAGTCAATGGAGTTTCAGCAGCTGTTCCTGTAAGCACATCTGTTGTGTTCAACCTGACAGTAAATGAAATCTATTGCCCGAGCTGCACTGCACAAATAGGCTTTGTGAGATATCCCAACAGCCCTCTTACCGTTGATGTTGATGGCACTATGATCAAGGTCGAAGCTATTGCAGAAGCATTCAACGACCACATCACCATAGCTGGCGACGGTACGACCTACACTTACACTTTGGCCATTGATATCGGAGCATTTTTCATTATTAAATGCGAGTGCGAAGTCCAGCTGCTGATACCTGCATACGGTTATTGCCCAGTGCCTCCGGAACAGACAAACACAGCAGATTTGACCTGTTGTACCTTCAGGGACAGAAGATGCGCTCCTTTCCCGAACACATTCTATCCGGACCAGAAGCAGAATATACTGGACGCCACTGTGTAGGGAACGGAGGACCAGTGTAAAAAAAGTATTGAACTGTAATAGTATCGGGCTGTTGTATTGGTACGGCGCATGAATTATAGATGAGGTGAGTATATGAATTACTATATTGCTGTTCCGCAGTCAAAGACTCATGCTTTCCTTCTTGCCGGAAGGCTGCAGAAGTCCGGAGTTCCCTGCGATGTCTGCTATATTCCCCGACAGCTGTCAAACGCTCCATGCAATATGGGGGTGCGCTTTGAAGAAAAGTATAAGGTGGAGGGAAAAAAAGTGATAAGGGAATCAGGACTGCCTGACTGCCGATTGTATTTGGAAGTTATCAATGCTTACAGCAACGAATACTATGAGACAGATCAATGAAGATATATTTATATGTTAAAGCATAATATTACATTACTGTGATAACCGCCTGAGACTTGGTGTCCAGGCGGTTTATAATGCCTTTTATGCTCGTTGGCAATGATTGTGGCAACGTGCGATACATACAAGCTCATATCCACGGCAGCCAGCTTGTAACCTTGCGGAAAGTGCCATCACCTTATCGATTGCAGGTACAGACTCGTTTGACAGACGATACAGCTCTTCAAGCCCCTGAGGCTCCTGCCTGGTAAACATTGCAACAACAGAAAGCCCTGCTTTGTCCAGCAGCAATGACAGATTTCTGCGGTTATAGTGCATTATATGATCTGCCTCGGAGTAAAGAGGAGAATCGGTACCATAAAGCTCACAGGAAAGGGAGTCGTTGTTGGGTAAGCTGAAAAACAGCAGGCCTCCGGGCTTGAGGGCGGCTGCTGCAGATATCAGGAACTCTGCAGGAGCATGCATATGTTCGAGGACATGCCAGAAGACAACGGCATCAAAACATTCTTTAAACCTGCCATTCCACATTTCACACATAAGTTCAAGGCCAAACTTCTCCTGCGCATAACGACAGGCATCAGCTCCGGGCTCTATCCCGACAACTGCCCAGCCTGCTTCCTTTGCCATATAAAGAAACTCACCTGTTCCGGAACCTATTTCAAGCAGCCTGCCTTTTAAAGGTCTGAAAATTTCCAGCAGCATATTATTGAATTTTGCATGCTCCAAAAATGTATCTCGGGAGTACTGATCACGCATTTGTACCCAGGACGGGCCATAAACATCATTTATAAGCTGCTCTGCATCACCGGTATATGCCTTGTGTTGGAATTTCAGCCCGCAGCTTTTACATTCTAGCAGCTTAAAGCTGCCTGAATCATTGAACAGTTTGATGGTGGATGCCCCGCATATCGGGCATTTGATGTCCCTGTATATCTCCAGCTTCAGGGGGGAGGGCTCCAGACCGGCCTCGCTCCGGAATGCTTTAGCCTTGCTAAGATCGGATTGCCTGTAAATATGAAAGGTTTTGCAGCTGGAATCAGCATAAAGCTTGAAGCCAAGTACTGAGGCCCTTATGCAGAAATGACGGTCTTCGCCCCACATGCTTATGTTACTGACCGGCATGAAGCTCAGCCCTGCCGAAACAGCCTTGCGGCTAAGCAGCGTACAGGCGCCGAGCATACCTACTTCCCGGATGCCTGGCTTCCTTAGACTCTCGAGGAAAACCTCAAGTCTCCTGAGACCTTCCTCTTCAGTAAGCTTCTCATCACGATCCTTTGGGATCATGTCATAGTGGTCGTACATCCAGACATTCGGCAATGGTGATGCTCCGGGATACCAACAGGTCCAGAAAACCGCGCTGACGATATCTTTGCCGTCGGAAAGCAGCTTTGACAGAGTTGATGGCTCTAGCAATATATCAGAATCAATAAGAAATACATGGTCATAGTCATTTTCAAGAGCATATGAAAGCATTTCATCCTTAAAGCGTGCGACCCTCCAAATAAGGCCTTCATCCCAGTGGTGTGTAGTTTCATCGCAAAGATAAGTCTTACTCCTGCCGGAATCCTTGATGATCGTTGAGGGATAGGCTGTTTTAAAATCAAGCAGCAGTTTTTTTGATTCAGGATCTGAATTGTCATCATAAAAGAAAAAATCTGCGACGAAGCCATCATACTCTAAACAGGACAACGCTTCCAGAAACTCCTTAAGTATCTCAGGCTTTTGGTGGATCGGGCTACACACCAGGATCCTCAGTGTTTCTGCCGGTAAATGTTCCTCCGGTGCGTCTTTCATAGCATGTATCACTCCTTGCTTCAGCTTGCCGGGTTCTCCGGGTCATTTCCATTCAACAAGATTGGGAGCGGCATCGAGAATGGATCCATATTGTTCTTTTATGCCATATTTCGCGCCAGGATCGAACTGCATGTATCTCTCGAGCTTCTCTCTGCGCAGCTCCGGTCTGGACCATCCCAGATGTTTCAGCCTCAATGCGGATAAGGCATTGGGAAGCTCATATATATTTTTGGGAAAACGGCCGCAGTGCTGAGGACTCTCCTCCCAAATATAATCAAACTGCTGTTGCGGACGTATAAGAAAAGGCCTGTAAAATTGATGCGCACACCAATAGCTATCTTCACGGTAATGTGTCTCATCCCAGAAATCATACAGCCTGAAGCTGTATAGATCTACAGCGTCCTGATTGATTAGCTGCCTTACTTCTGTGGTGAAGGAATCCTCGAAAAGCTCATCGGCATCAAGGCAAAGTACCCAATCCGGTTCAGCCTTGAGAGTTTCATACCACTGCTGTTTGCGAAGCAATATCTCATTAGAAAAGCCGTGAACCGGGTTGTGAACGATGTGAAGCGGTATTCCCCTTAGAATATCACAGCAAATCGACAGTGTGCTGTCAGTGCTGGCGTCGTCGATGATCACGGCAGAATCTATATACTCGGCATGCTTGGCGAGTAACTCTTTCAGAAAATGGTTTTGTTCATTGCGCACAAGCATCGAAAGGGTAAGGCGATTACCTGAGGCTTTTGCCTTCCTTACAAGGTTGAAAGGTTTAGGCACCGAAGGAGTAATTATCTTATTGAGGTCACAGGCTGCAGGTGAAACAGGTTCGCTGATTTTACCGGGTGCTTCAGCCACAGCTGATGCTTCGCTGGATTCAGGCGCCGGATAACCCAGACTCTCAAAGTACTTTGTATTGTACAGAACAGAAGGATGCGATGGCTTTATGCCTGCCGACATAAGATGATAACGGTAGGCTTCCTGTGAGTTCCCGAGTTTGTCATAACAAACGCATAGCTGGATCGCAGGTACGAAATCCCAGAAATCGTGGTGTATGAACCCCCAGCTGTCACTGGGCTTTTCCAGGCGAAGAGCCAGCTCGAACCAGAAGGCCGCTAATCTATAGTTTTTCAGCCCGAGAAAATATAAGCCTATTCCGCAGCAACCCTCTGCTCTTGGTTTATCATAGCGGAAGCTTGAAAACAAATTGCTTATCCAGCCAATTTCATCTCCGGTCATCCGGCAGCACTCAGATAACTCATTGCATGCACTTATCTTATCCTCGAACCAGCCATCGCTGCTTTCAAGGAACATACGGTAGTATTTTATGGCCTCATCCAACCGCGGTGTATAACTTAGCTCTCTTGCATAATAGAACATGGAGCGGGTTGACAGTGTGCCTCCTTTTTTCAGCACATTATCATATATCCTGATGTTCCTGCCCGGCTCTCCTGCTTTCATTTTCATATGAGTCACACTGATATCAACATCAAGTATTTTGCCATGGAACATTATATACTCGTGAACAGGCTCATGCCACCGGAAATCCATGCTTGTTTTGACCAGCCTTTCACGGAAGTAGGTAAGTGTGATGCTGCCGTCTGTCTGTGGCGCAACGCAATATTTCATCATTACGACATCTACTTCAGGGCCCAGCTGCTGCTTAAGTTCAGCAAGCTTTTTCCGGTCTTCCCCGGTCAGCACATCATCTGCATCAAGCCACATGGTATAATCCTTCGTAGCCTTTGAAAAGGCAAAATTACGTGCGGCCGAGAAATCATCGATCCATTCGAAATCATATACGTGCGGGGTAAATTGAGCTGCTATTTGTTTTGTGGAATCGGTGGAGCCTGTATCTGCTATGATTATTTCGTCAACGATATCCTTTACGCAATCAAGGCACCTTGCAAGTACGTCTTCTTCATTTCTAACGATCATACAAAGACTTATTGTGATCATATTTATACCTTGCCTAAAGTTTTTTATTTATTATATGTTTGCATAATAAAGGCTGTGTCAAAGAGTAGTTTGCAATATTGAACAATTATATATAGACAAAAAATGCACAGAGCTTTAGGGGCTCTGTGCGTGGTCTAATTAAACAGTAATGTCTGTCAGGGTCAGCTCAACTGTTCAACGAGGATCGATGAATCTACGTTGGTAGGACTAGCGGTACCTGTAAGAGTAACCGTGGCACCCGAGATATTGACCAGCCTCAGCGCAGAATTCGGCAATGAAGGTATTACTACAGCATGGGCGGATAGATTGGTTGCTGACGGTAACAGAGGTCCTGAACCGAAGCCGTAAATAGATCCGGTAACGGCAACGCCATTGAGCTGTAGAGAATAGATGTTGGGAACAGTATGCAATGCGGATACGGTGTACTCTACTCTGTATGTGCCGGTTGCGCCGAGTGTGACTGTATCAGTTGCTGAAAGGCTTACTCCTCCTACAGCTGTTTCAATATTAGTAAACGGCACGTTAGCATTGTTGACAACATCTCTTGTGCCTGTGCTGAAGAAGCGGCCATATGATGCAAGCCTTGTGCCAGTAGAACCGGTTATTCCTATACCAGTGCTGCCTGTCGCACCAGTGCTGCCTGTCGCACCAGTGCTGCCTGTCGCACCAGTGCTGCCTGTTGCACCCTTAGGGCCAATCGGACCTTGCGGACCTTGCGGGCCGGGGCACAGAAAACACGGATCAAAGCCGAAGCACCTTTCGTCTATGCTATTTGTTTCTGCCATATAAATTTCAACCTCCTTTGGTTTTTGCTTAATACATCATATTAATAATTTACATAAAGTGTTACCTTTCTTAATATTAATTGGACTAAAGCTTGAGGTAGTTCTCATACCACTTAAGCGTATTGGTCAATCCTTCCTCCAACGAAGCTCCTTTAGACCATCTGAGCTTGTTTTCAGCCTTGCGGAAATCGAGCCTGCTGACTTCCCGCACCTTTCCGGACTGTGCGGGAACCGGTGCTGTAATGGACTGTTTCCCCGCAAGTCGTACCAGTATGCCTGAAAGCTCTTCATCTGTTATGCACTCACCTGAACCAATATTAAATACGCTGCCTGGGGAGGCAAAAAACAAGGCTCTGGTAATGACAGAGTTTAGATCGTTAACGTAGAGCCATTCCTTTGCAGGACTGTCCCTCCGGAATTGCGGCTCTTTTCTCTCTAAAACACTTCTGATCATAGATGGGACAGTACAGACAGGACCCTGCCACGGACCATATATACTGCAGCATCTGAGAATAACTGTGGGAATATTGTAGGCCTTGTTGTATGCCGATACCATCAGGTCGGCTCCGGCCCGTAACGCAGCAAGAGGATCTAAAGGCATAAGGGCTGCAGATTCGTCAATTGGTTCTGCTCCTCTGTCAGGCAAACCGTATACCTCATCGGTAGACACCTGGACAAACCGCTTATCAGCCTGAGGGATCCTGCTCCAAATGGCTTTGGCTCCTTCCAACAGCGAGATCGTTGCAGTATAGCTGGATGTATTTGAAATGGCCGATTTTCCAGGATTTCTAAGATGTTCAGGCTCTGAACAGAAATTTATGATCCAGGAGGGCTTGAATTTTCTGAATACATATTCTATCAGATCCTGGTTGCAGACATCACCCTTGATATGGTGGTACCTCGGGGAATTCTCCAGATCGGAAAGCCTTCCCATTTCCGCCGGGAAATCCTGCTTGTCAACATTTATTATAATAAAATTCCTGTTTCTTTTTAAGAAATACTTAATGAAATTACTTCCTATAAAACCGGCCCCACCTGTCGTAAGTACTATCTTCATATCTTCACCCTTCTCCCAAGGTCCATTTTGTTTTGATAGTGTGCTGCTGCGCTTTTCATACGCTACTTTACACTATCGCCGCCCCGTTGTTACATTGATAGTGGTTGCTATCACCGTCATGCTGCATAAGATGGCGCAGCACTGTAAATGGGGTTTGCAAAAATCATAGTATCAATCGCATAATGAAATTATGTCTACTAATATTTTATGAGATCATTTAAAACATGTGCATATTTCTTTACATAATGCTTATGACTGGGAAAGGCAGGCCTGTCGGCAAAGCAAATACCGTCGGCCTGTATGCCAAAAAGAATTAGACAGCTATTTTTGACCCATTTTTTTCAGGTAATCGACAGTGATATTTGAGAACCCGCTGCCTGGCATGATAGGGGATGCGACAGGAACGGTCTCACTACTGTTATTGTTTTGGGGGAGTGCCTCGGGTATACTGTTGAGCGGTACTGACGCGCTGATGTAATGCTGGCCTGCTCCCGGAGCAGCCGCTGCTTTAAAGAAATCCTCCGGCATAGCTTTGGCAATCTGTGGCTCAGGGATCACTGCGGAAGTTTTTGGAGATCCACCGGCATCGGCTAGAGATGTTGTTTTTGCCGATTTCAATAAGTCCAGTTCCTGCTTTAGTTTATATATTTCCTTTGCCTGGCGTTCTTGGACATATATTTGTCTCTGCAGCTCTGCTTCTAGCTTTTCGAGACTGGCAGTATGGTCTGAAAGTCTTAGCCCGGCTTCCTTTTGGACTCTTCGTATTTCTTCGAGCATATTGGCGATCGCCTTTATTGATTCGGGCAGCAATGATTTTTGCTCCTGCATGATAACACTTCTTTCCTCCACATTAAGGAATATTTCTGTTCCATTATATTAATAAAATATGCAAAGAGTTCGTCTGTGTACTAGTTAACATTTATGAATAAGCCAGCACATTAAATTATTATAAACATATTATGGAAATAAGATAATTATAAAAGATTAATAAGTCAGGATGTGAGTGTATGGAAATGGATAAATTCAAATGGAACGAGGGTATGGCTTTAAGATGTATTGCCAGACATGAACGCGAGCTTTTACTGAACCCCGCTGATGTCAATCCCGGTCCAGAAAAAGTCTCATTGCGTGCAGCTGCCGCGGAACGTAATGATAAATGCTGGGCTGCATTCGATGAGGAGATGAAAAAACTTATAACGAGGTGATATATGCCCCCCACCTCGTTGAAACACTGCAATAGCATAAGAATTTCCTTTGGAAATTTTATGCTTGGGTAAGAAAATTTACCTACTAAGCGTAATTTGCAAAGCAAAATATCGCCTAACCGAAAAATTTTCTTTGAACCGAAGTGTTTTAAAAGGCTGAACCTGATACTACAAGACACGCAGTAAAGGAGATAAGGTATACTGCCCTATCTCCTTTGTACTGATATCGCATTTATTTTCTGCCGACCCCTTCGTAATAGAACCCGAACTGCTTTACATAAGATGGCTGGTAGACGTTTCTCAGATCAAGGAAAACAGGCTGCCTGACAATAGATTTAAGCTTTTCAAAATCAAGATCTGCGAACTCATCCCACTCTGTAGCAAGAACAATACAATCACTGTTCCTGCATGTGCTGTAAATATTTTTACCATAATGCAATTTCAGCTGTGGAAATTCCTTTTTGAGATTCCCCATTGCCTTTGGATCAAAGACGCGAACTGTTGCTTTCCGGGTAGCAAGGCTTCTGATGATTGAGACTGCGGGAGAATAACGGATGTCGTCCGTCCCCGGTTTGAAGGCAACTCCAAGTACTGCTATCGTGCGGCCTTCCAGTCCACCTGCAGCTTTTTCTATTTTCTCGAGCATTCTTTCTGACTGCTCATCATTGACCTTTAATATACTTCTCAGCAATCCCAGCTCAACGCCATAGCCTTCAGCTATACCTGCCAGCGCTTTAACATCCTTTGGGAAGCAGCTTCCGCCAAACCCCGGTCCGGGTTTAAGAAAATGCATGCCTATCCGGCTGTCTAATCCCATTCCTTCAGCTACTTGGGTGATATCGGCCCCGCAGCATTCGCAAATTGCCGCGATTTCATTTATAAAGCTGATTTTGCAGGCGAGGAACGAGTTTGAAGCGTACTTGACCATCTCTGCCGACTCCAGACCGGTGACCAACACCGGAGAACAGCATTGCAAATTGCCTGTATAGATTTCCTTTACTGTGTCTGCGGCAGCTTTGTTTTCTGCTCCGATAACGATCCTGTCTGTATAGAAAAAATCCTGAATGGCAGACCCTTCTCTGAGAAATTCAGGATTTGAGATGATATCAAAACTATGATTTTTTCCCAGTCGGGCAAGCTCATTACTGATTATATTGCTTATCTGCCTGCAGGTGCCGACAGGAACTGTGCTTTTTACTATGATTATTTTATATCCATTAATGTATTGTGCTATTGACGTAGCAGCCTCAAACACATGGGTAAGGTCGCACTGTGAGTTTTCAAGGGTCGGGGTATTTACCGTGATAAACAATATATCTGAGCTTTCGACAGCCTTTCTTAAATCAGTTGTAAAATCTAGCTTTTTGCCGGATCTTATACAATTGCTGACCAGACTTTCCAGACCGGGCTCATATATTGGAAGTAGTCCTTTTGAAAGACACTCTATTTTTCCGGCATCAATATCGTAACATTGTACCGGCATACCAAGTGAAGCCAGGCAGGCGCCTGTGACCAGCCCAACATAGCCGGCTCCGATAATGGTTATGTTATGCATAAAAAAACCTCCTGCGGTTGTTACGTCTGGTTGATTAGTTCATGTTCAGGCCTCGGGATATATCCGTATATTCTTGTTCCAGCCGCGATTGGGTTTATTTGTTGCAGCGGCGATAGTTGTTGTCGCAGCCGGTGCTGTTGATGTAGCAGTTATCGCTGGTGCTGCCGACGTTGCCGGTACTACTGATGAAGCAGTTGTCTTTGGTGGTTTGGTGGTTGTCGTTGCTGCCACAGATATCGCCGGTGCTGCTGCAGCAGATGTCACATGCACTGCCGACGTAGCAGTTGGCTGTACTGCTGTTATCGCAGCAGCTGGCGGCTGTAAAACCGGTACTGTAACAGGCCCTGAGACGGGTACAGTGGCCATCGGCGAGGCTGGAGCAGCAAGCTTATGCGTTATACATTTCACCGGAGCTACGCAACCAGCCGGAAAAACCTCACCCGCAACTCTTTCCCAATTGAAATACTGTTCTGCCATAGCTCGCCCTCTTTTGCCCATCTCCTGACATTTGGAAGGGCTGCTGAGCAAATAGGATATACTGTTGGCCATGCTTTCAGCATTGGAATAGTCCTCCAGCACGATGCCATTCCCAAAACCATTTATGACTTCCGCATTACCACCCCTGTTTGTCGTTATGATCGGAAGGCCTGCTGCCATTGCCTCATAGTGCACCCTGGCAAGGGGTTCATTCCACTGCGAGGCACATACAAAAACGTCTGCCATACTGTAATACCTGCATACCTGGTCGGGAGGCAGGAAGCCTGTAAAGATCACCCGCCCCGGCAAAAGCTTCGCACTTGCCTGAAGTGTTTTTGTGTAGTCATCTACATCGTTGCTTCCATACCATTTGCTTCCAACAATGACTAATACAATCCCGGGATTGGTGAGCATCACCTTTTTTACAGCATCTATCAGCAAATGCACACCTTTTTTTGGGCTGAACCTTCCTACAAAAAGAACGATCTTGCGATCCTGAACGCCGTATTTCTCCTTTAGCGCCAGCCTATCCCGCCTTCCCTCAGGAGACCATGCGGGCTTATAGCTTTGGGTATCGGCTCCGGAGTAAACTACACGCAGCTTTTCTGCTGCCTGTGGAAAGCGTGCTTTCACAGTATCTGCGATATACCTGCTGACTGTGTTGATGAACTCAACCTTTTTAATGCACCGCAATGCATCCTCATCAGTGATTTTTTCCGGATGGAACATCTCATTGTGAAGGCTGAGACTGAACCTCACATCAGGCAAAACCTGCATCAATTCCAGGATATAGCGGGGACGGTTAAACACGTGGATCAGGTCGAAGGATCTGTCAAGAGCGCCTTTTAAGCTATTGATATATATAGTATTTGTGCCGCCCGGAAGCCTGATATGCTTAATGCTCCCAATCGTTTCTTTTGCTGGCAGACCGGGGTACTGTATGCTAAAAACTGTGATATCATGCTTTGCCGCAAGAAAAGGTGCGATCCCATCTATATAAAGCTGTACAGCTCCTCCCGCTACCGGCGGGATAGGAAGCTTTTCGGTGCAGATCAGCGCGATTTTCAAGAAGATCACTCCCCTTTGAACAAGGCTTCAACAACCTGGAGTTTTGATTCCTCCAACCTTGCTATTCTTTCAATTTCTGCAGCCTTAACCGGTTTTTCGTTCTGGAAAATGTTTTTTACAAGGCCATAATACCAGTGAGGATAAAGTATATCAGTCAATAAAATATCTCTTTCAGCTTTACTCTGGGGATTTATTTGTGAGTACCAGTCAAGTACATTAGTTATGGTTTCGGACTGCCACCGTCCGTGGTTTTCCGCTTGTTTACCGATAATTTTTCTTAGGTCGCGTGCCGGCAGGTCAAAGGTGACCCCATCCAGATCGATAACATAGATGCCGCTGGCTGCTGAAACGGCGTTGCCCTTTCCAAAGTCCTGATGACATAATACGATTGTATTGGAGCCTTCTGAAGTCAGTGCAGCGTATTTCGATGCAGCAATATGCGCGAGTGCCCTGTCGGCAAGTCCCAGCATACTGTCAGTATACTTCAGATATGCTGAATATGCGGGTTGGCCTGAGAGGGGAGCAGCTGTCTGTTTCCATGCTGTCATTTTATTTTTCATTGAGGTATACTGTTCAGGCCATTTACCAAGCTTTGTCGAGACCCTTGCTTCGTCGGCAGGCTTGTAGCCCTTCGATGCTATATGAAAACGTGCCAGGCCTTGAACTGCACGTTTCAGGTCTGCCGGATCGCCGAAGTTCAGATCGCTTCCGTCGATCCACTCATAAAGCACGAAAAGCTGCCCGTCATATTCAACGATAGGCTGCCCTTTTGCGCTCAGTACAATACCGGGGACCAGTCCTCCCGAGTTCTTGATATGGATTTGTGCATTGACGGAAAACTGTGCCTTATCAATAGTCTGCCTCAGCCTTTTAAGGCATAGCTGCCTTCCTGCCGACCGCAGCTTCCATACGGTTTTAATTGCGCCGCTCTGTATCACACTTATGCTCTCCGGCAGGATACAATACTCCCGCAGGACGTCCCTGGATATCTGATCGAGGGATTTTCCGGTGTCAGTAAAATCAATGTTATTTTTCAAGCTGCTTCATCCTTTCTGTCATTATCATACGGGAATGATGGAATCAAACTCCTTGAGCACACCTGTGACGGTTTTCTCAAAAGATGACATTTCAAGGATACGTTTAAGATATTTTTCATCATTCCATTCGGAATCTCTTTTATAGATATATTTGTTAACCGCTCCTATAAAAAGATGAGGGAACATAAGGTCCAGCTTCACTACATTCCACTGTTCGCGTGTCAGCGGGTTGACCGACTGGTACGAGCGCAGCATGTTTGCGGTGAGGCCGGTGTCCCATTTGCCGGCTTTCTTCATGACCTTGTTAAGGAGCTTTCGGATATCTCTGGCAGGTATATCAACAGTGAGGGAATCCGTATCTATCACATACATTGATCCCCCAGAACCAACAAGCAGGTTACCGGCTGCAAAGTCCTGGTGGCAAAGCGTTCCCGCCTTAAGGGCAAGTTCTGACCAGGCTCTGTATTCCGGGCCTTCAAGCCCGGCTATCGCAGCGTTGGCGCGTTCATAAAAATATGTGAACTCGGCCATTATGGCTCGGCCGATGGCATCATGCTCCTTTTTTGCCAGTTCAAGCGTATAATACTCGTGGATCTCATCTATCTGCCGTCTGTAATCCTCTATCCACAAGCCAAGATGGAACTTGGGCTTGCAATCCGGCGGGGGCGAGTAGCCTTTTGATGCTCTGTGGAATTTTGCGAGTTCCCTGACGATACTGTCCAGCTCTTTTGGAGAAGAATAGGAAGGATTTTTACCTTCGATTGCAGTGGATAGTACATAACATGTTCCGCTTATATTTACGTAGTCCTTGCCGTCCTTTGTTTTAACAGGCTTTGGCAGAAGTACGCCGTTCCTGCCAAGATAATTGACAGCATCCAGTATAAACTTGATAGTTTCCTCAGAGTTTGACATTTTTTTGAGTATAAACATCCCTTTATCAGTCCCGATCCACCATACACCCTTTTTATCCTTGTAGGATTCATTGCGGATCTGTGTCACACTGACAGGATATGCGGATAATACAACCTCCAGTGGTTCATTTGCAGTATATGTCAAGATACATACCTTCTTTCCGACAGTAAGTCTTATGCTTTAAAAATACTGCAGCGGAAGATAATTGAGGGAAATCAAGCTTCCGCTGCAGTCAGGGGGATCCTTCGGACCTTTGAGCATCATCCGGAAAACACACAACGTCGGCCTATGGCCCAGGTGTGATACTAACAAATGCTCAGAGCCTTTGCTCAATAATTACCGGTCAGTCATCAGTCATCCTGTGCAGCATCCTCGGCCTCATCTTCAACCTCTTTATCCCAGGAGGCTTTGATAGTTATAGAACCGCCTTCCACTTCATCATCAAATTTGATTTTGAAGTCGATATCGGCGTCTGCGGGCATTGCTATCTGCTGCCCTTCAACAACGAGTGTTCCTGCAAACAGTTCCGGTACTGCCCTTCTAATGAATTCACCAAATTCCTCTTTGGAGCCCAGAAATACATCCTGATACCTCATATTTACACTCCTTTAACAAATAGAATTATGGTATATCATATTATGGTTACATAACAAATGTGCCAATTAATGATGAGAACTGAAAGGACTTAATACATAAGCAGTTTAAAGTTGATACTCTGTTGCAATAGGTAACATAATACAAAAATTCGCTGACCGTTTGGAGGATTTGTAAAGGAAGCGATGACAGGTTGAGATTTGGAGGATTTGCAGAGGAAGCGATGACAGGCTGAGATTTGGAGGATTTGTAAAGGAAGCGATGACAGGCTGAGATTTGGAGGATTTGCAGAGGAAGCGATGACAGGCTGAGATTTGGAGGATTTGTAAAGGAAGCGATGACAGGCTGAGATTTGGAGGATTTGCAGAGGAAGCGATGACAGGCTGAGATTTGGAGGATTTGTAAAGGAAGCGATGACAGGCTGAGATTTGGAGGATTTGCAGAGGAAGCGATGACAGGCTGAAATTTGGAGGATTTGTAAAGGAAACGATGACAGGCTGAAAT
>CAZBEQ010000003.1:116315-124198 GCA_964490975.1 uncultured Oscillospiraceae bacterium
GAAATTTGGAGGATTTGTAAAGGAAACGATGACAGGCTGAAATTTGGAGGATTTGTAAAGGAAACGATGACAGGCTGAAATTTGGAGGATTTGCAGAGGAAGCGATGACAGGCTGAGATTTGGAGGATTTGTAAAGGAAGCGATGACAGGCTGAGATTTGGAGAGGGGATATAGTAGCTAGACCGGAGCGCACTACTTGTTTTTGAAGTCTGTAGAGGGAATATGGCAGCGGAAAAAACCACTTGGACAAAATTTCAGGGATAGGCCACTTTTTTATTAATTAGGGCACATAAGTAATGCTTTTGTGGCTTTATGACAATCTAACATGCCATTACTGCGCCCTATACATCAAATTTTGACCATGACATTTGTTTTATGGGTGAATAACATGTGGAGCATTATGAGCCATCCGACCACTCCTTCGGCTCCTGCCATGCTTCCCACAGCTTGCGTGCTTCGGGGTCGAGTGACATACCAGATTTGCGTTCTGCAGAACTGTCCCCGACGGCATCCTTCTTCTGCAGCTGTGCTTCAGCACTTTTTACACTGGCTGAAGCTTCGGCATCCTTCTTCTGCGGCTGTCCTTCGGCATCCTTTTTTCCCAGCCATGCCTCGGTATCCTTTTTTACACCGGCTGAAGCTTCGGCATCCTTCTTCTGCTGCCATGTCTCAGCATCCTTCTTCTGCGGCTGTCCTTCGGCATCCTTCTTCTGCTGCCATGTCTCGGCATCCTTTTTTGCACCGGATGAAGTTTCGGTACTCGCTGATCTATCCGCAAGGGCATCCTTGACCAATGACGGCTTGCCTGCCAAAGCTGCAGGCTGATCCGAGGGCCTATCACCCGCAACAGTTACAGCTGTGCGGTAAGGGTTACTCATTTCCTTAAGCTTGCTTTCCACAACGTTAAGTCTGATGGATAATTTGCCGAGCTCCCGGTTCAACTCTATATATGATCCTGTCAGCCTGGCAAGTTCCTTTTTTGTCCCCGCCCAGCCTGTGTTTATTTCGTTCATGTTTTCCTGAAGATGCTTTAATGAATCCATCACCGCATCCCTCATATCACTTGATGCTCCGCTTTCTCTGTTGAAAAGCTCAAGCTGTGAAAACTGTGGACTTGCCTTGGAGACGGGCGAACTATGAAAGGCAAGTCTAACTCCGTTTGAAACCGTGCCCGGGTAAATTCCGGGGGAAGAGGCGGCAGCACCTTGCCTGTTCGGACCTTGCCCGCTCTGTTCCTTCCAGCAGATGCACTGCAGCTGGCGTCCCGGCTGGCTGACGTATCTGGCCGGTTTGCTCCAGGTGTCTGCTGACAATTGTGCTGAAACGTAATAGATAACATCATCTCTGACCCAGTAAATATTTATTTTATTCTCCGCCTGTATTATAGAACAGTTTTCAAAGGGATAAATCGAGGAATGTATAACCGCCTCTTCCGACCATAGATTTTTATCCTTGACCTTTTGCTGGTAAATTATTTCGAACTGCTTTTGTGTCCGCCGCTGATAACACAGATGAATAGTGCCGTTTGTATCTATCATTGCATGAGGGTATTCACAATTGCCCATATACTTTGTGACCGGAGTGAAATCGCTCCAGTGCTTTCTTGCGCTATCCAGCTTTTTATATCCCAGCTGGAGATACTTTCCGTCATAAGACTGATAAAAGGCATATATAAAACCATTTGGGTCATAAATAATGGAACACGGAATGTTGCTGCCGGATACATAATCCACTATTTTAGGCGTTCCGACCTTACTCTTGCTCACTGTCTGGTATGCCAGCAAAAATGAGTTGTCATGCTGCAGTACATAGAAAAGGTAAACATCGTTTTCCAGAGGGGCAATATAAAGCTGTTTGTTATATGCACTGGGGGTCTTGCTGCCAAGGACCGGTACCGTTTTTCTTGACGGGCCGTCGATATTTATGTAATTCATATTGCCGTTATTGTCCTGATAGAGCAAGTGATAAGCATTATCCTCATCGAGCTCTGCATAAAAGTAGGGATGAACATTTTTACCTATAACGGCTGTGTCCGTCCAGCTGCTTGATCCGCTGAGCCTGCTGCAGCACAGATTCTGCTTGCTGTCGCAATAAAAGCCCATCATCTCGCCGTTGGATTGCCTGAAAATATATTGCCTGCTGAAAAAATTGTACATGCTATCAACTCTTTCAATGAAACCTGTTCTTATTATATATATGAAGATGTATAAGTCTTTTATGGCGAACATTCACAAATATTTACCAGCAACATATTATGAAAATGAGAGGGAAATCGAAAATATAGCTTAGCATGAAGGGGGATTTAAATATGAGCTATAACCATGATAAAGTGCTCCCTGGACTCATAGATGACAAAGATCTTTGCAAGATCAGGGAAGCAGTTTGTATACAGGTGGAGAAGATTTATGATTCCTGCAAGGAAAAGGATTGTGTAGAGGACGCCAGAGTTTATTTCAGGAACCCGGACAAAATACATTGGCTGGTTTGCCATGCCATTAACGTCAAGGCAAGACGCGCCGAAGTGCTCAAGGTATACTCGGATGTTGAGGAGGTTCCTTTCAAGAGGGGCTTCTATACAGTAGACATCAAGTTTTTCATCAAGGTTACACTGGATTTCTTTGTACCCAGAATTAGCGGAGGCATAAAAATTATAACTGTTCCTGGAATAGTGCTGTTTGATAAGAAAGTGATCCTTTTCGGCTCGGAAGGCAATGTAAAGATCTTCAAATCTCACTTTGTGGATCAGGGTATTGACCAACAGGGAGCATCCGCACTGCAGCAGGATAACCTGCCGATATCCAAGGTGGAAGTGGCGGAGCCTATAACTCTGAATGCAAAGATAGTTGAAGTTCTGGAGAATAGCGATGACAACTGTGACAGGACTATCCCTGGTTCTGTTGCCGCATTGCTCGAGGATGTTGATTTTGACGAGTCTGAACTGGCCGGCAACGCTGACGATGACAGGCACCTTGTGATCGTAAGGCGTGTTGTTGCAACTATCGGTCTCTTCTCAATCATTAAGCTTGCAAGATACGTACAGCTTCTTATACCTGCATTTGATTTCTGTGTACCTAACAAAAAGTGCGTAGCGTCAACTGATGAAGATGCATGCGGATTGTTTGACACCATTGAATTCCCTATAGATGAATTCTTCCCGCCTCAAAAAGCGGATTTCCCCGGGGCGGATGAGATTGAAAGATCTATGAATAGGGACGACTGATGCAATCCGGCATTTATGTACAATTGAGGGGGGCTGGACGCCCCCCCTTCAATTTAATGGACCACATGCGGCCGGTATGAGCGCATGCTCATGTGAGCAGCCCATTTTGTTACATGGTCCTACCAGGAATTAGCAGGTTGATTACCCCGTACACGACAGCGCCCAGTATTGCACTGAGTATGGTTACATCATAGCCTGCCACGATAAATTTGACGACATAAATAATTACGGCGGCAACTATAAAGCCTGTTATACCTCTGCCAAAAGGTGTTGCGTCGATGCCGAGGATCCTCTGCACCAGATAATCAAGAAGCGCGATTACAGCGGCAGCTATGATCAGCGGCCAAATACCTGAAATCGTGAACTCAGGTGTAAGGAATGCTGTTACAGCCAGTACCACGGCTCCAACCAGCCATCTGATTATAAAACTTCCAAAACTAAAATGCTGAGTTCTTTCAACATTCTCAGCCAAACATATCACTTCCTTTCAAAGGATATATGAAAATGCAAATGCCGTCCCTAATATTATTGAGTTACATTAGTTTATTTATACAAACAGTAGATTCTTATTTGTTTACTTTTAAACTAAATTTTGATAAAATAAGTGAACCAACGAAAAAATTAGATCATAATATAAGAAAAAACAATGACCCGGTAAGGTAATCCGAAAAAAACAGCAACAGAGAGGTGCCGCCAGCGGCTGGAAGCGACACTGGCTAAAGTTATCGGATGAAGTGCCCCGGCGAGTCTGAAGTCTGAAAAATTCAGTAGGGCTTCACGGATGCTGCACCGTTATGCGATCAGAGATCGGCGCCGGTCAGGCTGAACAGTTCATAAACAAGGAACTGCGGCCATGACAGCGTTGTATTAGAGTGGGACCGCGGATGACTCCGCCTCTATAGCAGGGGCGGTTTTTTTGTGCGTGAATATTTTGTTGAAAAGGCTGGTACGCAGGGTATAATACAAAATATAACGAGATGAGATATATCCCATCTCGTTGGAACACTACTGAGGAAAATTTTCTTTGAACTGAAGTGTTATAACGAAGCGATATACATTGATATATTTTGATAAAAGGAGCGGTTATGTTCAAGGGATTGCTGGAGGATGCGAGATCAATAGCCCAAAGGGATCCGGCGGCCAAAAGCACGCTGGAAGTATTCCTGCTGTATCCGGGCTTTCATGCATTGATTTACCATCGCATGTCTCACTGGCTGTACAAAAAAAGGTTGTTTTTTCTTGCCAGATGGGTATCGCAGGCTGCAAGGCTTGCCACAGGTATTGAGATACATCCGGGAGCAACCCTCGGTAAAGGGCTCTTTATAGATCACGGCATGGGGATAGTTGTCGGCGAGACCGCTGAAATTGGTGATAATTGTACTATATATCACGGCGTTACGTTGGGAGGCACGGGCAAGGACAGGGGCAAAAGACACCCCACGGTAGGGGACAATGTACTGATAGGCGCAGGAGCAAAGCTTCTTGGGCCGATAAACATAGGAGACAATGCAATGATTGGGGCAGGCGCAGTTGTGCTTGATAACGTCGAGCCCGATACCACTGTCGCAGGACTTAAAGCCAGGGTGGTCAAGCATTCGGGAGGAAAGCTCGCTCCATCCATCGAACTGGACCAGGTGCATATACCCGACCCTGTGGCACAAGAGCTGTGTAAGCTGATCACGCGTATAGAGCATTTGGAGACGCAAGTACAGGGAAAGCCTCAAAATAGATCGAGCAGCGTCAATTGCAGGGAGAAATATAAGAAAGCAGATAAGCAGGCCGGGCAGTGATATTTGCCTCAGGCGGCATAGATAAAAACCGGAAGGGGATTTTAGAATGAAGCTTTATAACACACTTTCAAGACAAAAGGAAGAGTTCAGGCCTATCAATGACAATACCGTAAGTCTGTACTCCTGCGGGCCTACAGTTTATCAGTATGCTCATATAGGAAACATGAGGGCATACGTTTTCATGGACATTCTCAGGAGAGTCCTGAAATACAACGGGTTCCATCTTAAACACGTAATGAATATAACCGATGTAGGCCATCTGGTATCCGACGCCGACGAAGGCGAAGACAAGATGGTCAAGACAGCGCGTCAGACGCAGAAATCTCCGTTGGAGATAGCGGAATATTACACGGGCTTATTTATGAATGATCTGGATGAGCTCAATATAGGCAAGCCTGAGTTTATTCCAAAGGCGACCGAACATATAGCCGAGATGCTGGAATTCGTAGAAGGCCTTGTAGAAAAGGGCTATGGATATGAAACCAGTGATGGCATATATTTTGACATAATGAAATTCAAGGGCTACGGAAAGCTTTCGGGGCTGGACCTTGAAGGGCAGATCGCAGGCGCAAGGGTCGATGTCAATGAAGAAAAACATCATCCCGCAGACTTCGCACTGTGGAAAAAAGCGCCCAAGGAGCATATAATGCAGTGGCCGAGCCGCTGGGGCATGGGCTATCCGGGCTGGCATATAGAATGCTCTGCGATGGGCAGAAAATATCTGGGAGACGAATTCGACATCCATACCGGGGGCGTCGATCACATACCGGTACATCACGAAAATGAAATTGCGCAGAGTGAAGCGTTGTTAGGCAAGCCGGCAGTGCATTACTGGCTCCACGGTGAATTTCTGCTGGTCGACAATGGAAAGATGTCAAAAAGCCTTGGCACCACCTACACTGTATCCGATCTCAAGGCAAAAGGCTACAGCCCTCTGGCATACAGATACATGTGCCTGAATGCAAACTACAGAAGCAAGCTCAACTTCACCTGGGACAGTATCAAAGCCGCACAGACAGCACTTGACAGGCTGCTCGACGGAGTCCTGGCGCATAAGAATGCTGACCCGCAGATAAAAATTGATGAAAAAGAAATACAGAATTTCATGAATGAGTTTGAAGAGGCCATCAACGATGACCTGAACATACCAAGGGCTATGGGCGTGGTCTGGAATATTGCCAGAAACGGGACCAAATCACAGGACCTTTACAGACTGCTTCTCAAAATGGACAGTGTATTCGGCCTTGATTTTGAAAAGGCTCAGATGAAGGCAGATGATGAGGCTCCTGCCATAAGCCCGGAGGTACAAGAGCTCATAAACCAAAGACAACAGGCCAGGAAGGACAAGAACTGGAAGCTGGCCGATGAGATCAGGGATAAGCTCAATGCTATGGGAATCCTGCTTGAAGACACTCCGCAGGGCCCCAAGGTAGTACTTAAAAGCAACAATTAGAAGGTATCCGGAGGCTTTAAAATGACAAGTAACACCCGAATAGTACGGACAGGCTCGTCAGACCCATGGTGGAACCTGGCAATCGAGGAATATCTGCTGGAGCAGGTAACACCTGTGCAGACGATATTGTATCTATGGCAAAATGACAATACCGTAGTGATCGGCAGAAACCAGAATCCCTGGAGGGAATGCAGGACTGACCTGCTGGAGAGCGAAGAAGGCCAGCTCGCCAGGAGACTCTCAGGTGGAGGCGCCGTATATCATGACATGGGCAATCTGAACTTTACGTTTGTCGCCGGCAGCGATGCTTATGATTTGGACAGGCAACTGGGAACAGTGCTGGAGGCCGTGAAAAGCCTGGGGATACCGGCAGAGAAAAGCGGAAGGAACGATTTGACTGCCGATGGCCGCAAATTTTCCGGCAATGCCTTCTGTACAAGGAGAAACAGTGCTTACCATCATGGAACCATACTTATATCAACTGACATGGACAAGCTTTCCAGATACCTGCAGGTGTCTGAGGAGAAAATGAGGTCAAAGGGAGTAAAATCCGTTGGTTCAAGAGTGGTAAACCTTTCAGAGCTGAAATCCGGGCTTGATACCGAGACAATGGCTGAAGCCCTGATAGCATCCTTCAGAAGCATATACTCCAGTACGGCTGAGGTAGAAAAATGCCTTAGAAATTGCAAGCAAAGCAGGCAAGCACTTGAGGAGCTGTACTGCAAATACTCCTCTTGGGCATGGCGCTACGGCAACGCTCCCAAATTTGATATAAGTGTTGAAACAAGGTTCCCCTGGGGCGGCGTGGAAATGGCATTCAAGCTGGAAAATGGCATGATCGCCGAAGCTGCTGTTTACTCGGACGCGATGGATGTGGCCTATATCGAAGGTCTGGCGGAACTGCTCAAGGGCTGCAGGTTCAGTTCGAAATGTCTGGCGGATAGGATAAATGCAGGTACCAATGCAGGTACCAATGCAGGTACCAAAGCAGGTATCAAAGCAGGTACCAATGCAGGTACCAATGCAGGTACCAAAGCAGGTACCAAAGCAGGTACTAAAGCAGGTACCAAAGCCGGTACCAAAGTTGATACCGAAGTCGATACCGAAGCCGATACAGCTGCTAAGCCGAACGGGGAGCCGACTAGCTCGGCTGGATTTATAACAGGCACCTCCTCTGAAACCATGGCATCAGATATTGCACAATGGCTTCTGAAGAAGGGCTTCTGAGAAAATTGAAATATTATGTGACATATATGTACAGAATGTAATATAATGAGGCTGTATTACGTTACAGGCTGTGGACATATCTTCTGCCTGGGATGAATGGGGGCAGTAAACGTAGTTTACGACCAGCCTCATTGAAACACAGGGCAAACGCATGAAAAAATAAAGGTAAAAAGATTGTCTAACAACTAAGGCA
>CAZBEQ010000004.1:0-11908 GCA_964490975.1 uncultured Oscillospiraceae bacterium
GGATTCACGGACTGAAAGTCCGTGGGTTTAAACCAAGCGCTTGTTAACTAAATAAAGGCCGCGGCAGCGTTCTCCACTGTCCGGCCTTATCTTATTGCTGACCTAGATCATAGTTCCGTTCAGACGATCGAATGGTTGCAATTTTGACATACAGATGTGTTTGCAGAATTGCCATGTCCGCATTTTGGGCAAAACCAGTCGCTGTAACCGCTCTTACAGACACTATCCTCTAATAGACTTTCAGCACGCCTTGTCAGTTGTTCAAATTACTTTGCCTATTTGTCATTAGTCAAATCGCCGTTTCCGTCAACAGGTATGGCCTCACCCAGGTATGTGGGTTCCGGTTTGATTATGACATAGAGAAAATCCTTTACCCTGGCAAGCATTTCTCTAAAATCCCTGTAGGTCTGTCCGCTGTAGTTATTTTCTGCCGCCGCTACGCCGCAGGCATCCAAGCCTAGCTTCCCGGCAATATATAATGCGCGGTAAAGGTGATACTCTTGAGTAACAATGATGATTTTCTTAGCCTTGAATATATCCCTGGCACGATAAAGGCTTTCATAAGTTGAAAATCCAGCATGGTCCATAAATACGTTCTCGGATGGTATACCTGTATCTATGGCAAACTGCTTCATAATATTGACTTCATCATAATTGACCCTGCCATGGTCACCACTCATTAGCAGCTTGTCCGATATACCCATATTATAAAGCTCAATGCCACGCTCCAATCGGTCTCTCAAAATAAAACTTGGTGTTTCATCTTTCCTCACCAATGCTCCCAGAACAAGTATACAATCCGCATCCTGCTGTGATGCATCCTGTACACTAAGTATCCTGTCACTCACAGCCGCCTTGACATACCCGTCTATTACCAATATTGCCACAATAGAAATGCAGCCCATAATAAGCAAGAATACCAGCAGTCTTTTAAGCTTTGATTTTTTTTGATGCTTCATAATACTTATCTCCTGTAAAGTTATTTTCATACCTCAGCATTATTTCAATGAGGCTGGTTGCAAGCTTCGTTTGCTGCCCGTCTATACAACCTAGGCGGGAGAAGTGGGGGACATCTTTCGCCTCGTTATTAGACATGATGGTATGGCTAAATGTTCCATAAAAAATTAAGCCCTGTGGAATCACCTTTTAGTTAATCCACAGGGTATCATACCTCATTTGGCTGTTTTAGTTACCATCCAGTATTACTTGTACCGCCATTCAGGATCGAACCTGTACAGCTTCGATGGCCTGTGTCCCGCATCCCTGGTGAAATGGTTCGTCTCCGTCACCATATCTGCGATCTTTCTTCTAAAGGCTGCCGCCAACAGTTCTTTGTCCAGTATTACCTCATAGACCTGCTGTAGCTCTGATAAAGTAAATAACTCCGGCATCAGGTTGAATGCGATATCGGTATACTCGATTTTATTTCTGAGCCTCTCTATTGCATATTCGATCATTTTTGCATGGTCAAATGCGATCCCATTCGATCTGACGATCTGCCTGTCGACCCGCAGTGATCTGTTGTCATAGCGTTCTATCACCTTTACGATTGCCTCAAGTGTGTCAGATTTGCTTGTAAGTTCCAGCCTGACCGATTTTTCATTAATAAAGCCATTTTCCAGTATTGATTTTCTTTCCTCAAACACGTTGTATTTCACATCGAACCAGGCAGCATCGTCCGCATCATCGCCGGCTTTCACATTCATCGAGCTGCTGTCGACAAGCGCCATGTATGAACAGCTGATTACACGCATTCTCGGATCCCGATCAACATCTCCCCATGTAAACAACTGCTCCATGTAAACATTTTCTACATTTGTTTCGGTTTTGAGCTCCCGCTGAGCAGCATCGTCAAGGCTTTCGCTCGTCGCTGCAAACCCTCCCGGCAACGCCCATTTCCCTATATAAGGGTGATCTCCCCTCTTGACCATCAGCAGCTTTAGCGATTTCTCAGGGAGCTTGCGGTAGTTGTCTTTTTCTTCATTCATTATGGTGAAAATAAGCATGTCCACCGTCACGGATGGCCTGTCATAGCTTGACGCATCATAGCTGTCGAGGAATTCGGCTTCTGTTAGTCCCTGCCTGTTTTTCAGGTTGCTATTACTCATTTGGCACCCCAACTTTTCAATAACATGGTTATTCTTATCATATATGTATTATCATCCTTAAATAAATACTCCGTCAAGCAGATTCTAAACGGCAAAAAGAAAGAGGCTGCGGTCTTAACCATTTCAGCCTCTTTCAAGAGCCTATATTTCGTCACTCTTACGTTCCGTCTATTCGTTCTATCTGTTAGTGCCGTCTGCCAGTAACAGATTTTTACTCAACATCTTCAGTTGTCAGATAATGTTCAGTACAACTACTGACATCGGAGGCATCGATACCTTGAGCATACCGTCCTTCAGGCTTGCGCCGTTGAAAACTTCAGGTTTGATGCTTTCAGGGTTTTCAAAAGTATTATGCGCGTTCATATTAGCAGATGTAAGGATGGTTCCGCTTACTGAAGCAGGCATGCTGCCTCTTAATGAGCATTCAACGGCAGCGGCAGACTCATGGCTCAGATTACATAATGAGATATTGATCTTTCCATCCTTATCAATTGAGGCAGATGCGCTTATCTGAGGCAGAGTGTCGTCACCCATGCGGTATTCGCCGCTCTCAATCGTCATCGGCAAAAGCTCTGCATCCTGGTGCACCTTATACATGTTGAACACATGATATGTAGGCGTCAGCAGCCGCTTATCACCCTCTGTAAGTATAACAGCCTGTAGTACATTAACCATCTGAGCAATGTTAGCCATCTGCACCCTATCGCAATGGTTGTTGAAAATATTCAAGTTAATGCCGGCTACCATAGCATCCCTAAGCGTATTCTGCTGGTACAGGAAGCCCGGGTTCGTCCCTTCTTCAACAGAATACCAGGTACCCCATTCATCGACTATGAGGCCGACTCTCTTATCCTTGTCATACTGGTCCATGATTGCTGAATGGCGCATTACCAGCTCTTCCATATACAAGGTTTTCTTCAGTGTGTCAAACCAACCGCTCTCGCTAAAACCAACGGCTGAGCCTTTATGATCCCAGTCTATTCCCGGAACAGTATAATAATGGAGGCTCAAGCCATGCATCATATTCCCTGCTTCACGCATTAGCACTTCAGTCCATTTATAGTCAGCAGTGTTGGGGCCGCATGCGATCTTGTAGATCTTGCTCCCGCCAAAGTTCCTTATATAAGTAGCATATCTGCGGAATTCATCGGCATAGTATTCCGGCCGCATATTCCCGCCGCATCCCCAGTTTTCGTTACCAACGCCGAAATAGGTCAGCTTCCAGGGTTCTTCCCTGCCATTGGCCTTTCTAATATTTGATACCGGCGATTCCCCGTCAAATGTCATATATTCTACCCACTGCTGCATTTCCTTTACGGTACCACTGCCCAGGTTTCCGCATATATACGGTTCAGCGCCGATAAGCTCGCACAATCTCATGAATTCATGAGTTCCGAAATGATTGTTTTCCGTTACACCGCCCCAGTGGGTATTGACCATTTTAGGCCTTTCCTCGTACGGTCCGATTCCATCCATCCAATGATACTCATCAGCAAAACAGCCTCCTGGCCATCTCAAAACAGGGATCTTCATTTCCCGCAGTGCTTCTATCACGTCCTTGCGGATCCCATCGATGTTAGGTATCGGAGAGTCTTTTCCTACCCACATACCCTCATAGATGCACCTTCCCAGATGTTCAGAAAAATGTCCATAAATGTTCTTGTTGATCTTTCCCTTTTTAATATCCGTGTTTAATATCAAACGCGCCATGTTCCGACCCTTCCTTTCAGTCATTATCTTAACCGCCAGATTACATCATTAAGTCTAAGTTCGTTTTTAAAGCTCTCCATCTTAGTATCGATGTTTATCAGGAGATATTCAATACCGCACATTTCAGCCCAGTCTACCATATGCTCCTGATTGATATCAAGAGAAAACACCGTGTGGTGAGCGCCGCCTGCGAGTATCCACGCCTCTGTTGCATCTCTGTGCGATGGCTGAGGCTTCCATAGTACCCGTGCTACAGGAAGCTTCGGCATATCATTTTTCTGCTCTACAGCATCTACCGAGTTTATGATCAGTCTGAACCTGTCACCCATATCGATCAGCGAAGCATTCATTGCAGGTCCTGATCTGCCTTTGAAAACCATTCTCGCCGGATCAGCCTTTCCGCCTATTCCAAGGGGATGGACCTCTATCCTGGGTTTTCCGGCTGCTATAGTCGGACAGACCTCGAGCATATGCGCTCCAAGGACCATCTCATTGCCCTGCTCAAAATGATAAGTATAGTCTTCCATAAACGAGGTTCCCTTACCCATGCCTGTTCCCATAACTTTTACAAGCCTTACCATTGCCGCTGTCTTCCAGTCACCTTCGCCTCCAAAGCCGTAGCCAGCCTCCATAAGACGCTGCGCAGCAAGCCCCGGAAGCTGTTTGAGGCCATGCAGATCCTCAAACGTAGTAGTAAAAGCTCCAAATCCGCCTTCTTCCAGAAATGCTTTCAATGCAAGCTCTATCTTTGCCTGTTCTCTGATAGCATCACGTGCAATTCCCTCTGAAGCTGCCTCATCTGCAATAATATATTTCTCAGAATATTCGTCAAGCAGTCTGTTAGCTTCTGCATCAGACACTTCATTTACAAGCTTGGCAAGTTCGCCTATGCCGTATCCGTTCACAGACCAGCCGAACTTGATCTGGGCCTCTACCTTGTCTCCTTCTGTTACAGCCACCTCTCTCATATTGTCGCCGAAGCGGGCTACCTTCAGACTACTGCTTTCCGAATTACCTACGGCAGCGCGCATCCAGACTGCTATCCTGCGGCGCACTTCCGAGTCCTCCCAGTATCCTGACACAACCTTGCGAGCGATTCGCATGCGAGCCCCTATGAAGCCATATTCACGGTCACCGTGCGCCGCCTGGTTAAGGTTCATAAAATCCATGTCTATACTGTCCCATGGAATATCCCTGTTGAACTGTGTGTGCAAGTGCAGTAAAGGCTTGCGCAGTATTGAAAGGCCTGCTATCCACATCTTTGCAGGTGAAAACGTATGCATCCATGTAATTATACCGGCGCATCTTTCATCACTATTAGCCTCGGAACAAAGCCTGGATATCTCATCCGGAGTTTTTACAACAGGCTTGAAAACAACCTTGCCCGGAATAGAAGGGTCGCCATCAAGCGCAGCCGCCATTGCAGCTGAATGCTCTGCAACCTGCTCCAGCGTTTCGGGGCCGTAAAGATGCTGACTTCCTGTTACGAACCAAAACTCATAATTCTTAAAATCCTTCACGATTAATCCTCCTGACTGCTTATTTTTATTTGCCATTATAATTTGCATGCTAATTTATTATTTCTGTTTACTTCTGCCCATAATACGCGTTTGCGCCATGCTTTCTGAAAAAGTGCTTATCCTGCAAGGTTTGGCTAATTGGATCAAGCTGAGGAGTTAATATAAAAGAATTGATTGCCATCATTGCAATTTTTTCAAGAACAACTGCATTATAAACTGCATCTCCGGCATTCTTGCCCCAGCTGAAGGGCCCATGGCCATTTACAAGCACACCGGGTGTATGCACAGGCTCCTTGCCTGCAAATGTCTCAGCAATTACAACACCTGTATTCTCTTCGTATGCGTCTTGTATTTCCTTATCAGTCAGATTTCTTGTACAAGGTATCTCTCCATAAAAATAGTCGGCATGAGTAGTACCCAGCACAGGAATAGGTTTTCCCGCCTGTGACCAGATAGTTGCCCAATCGGAGTGCGTATGTACAACTCCGCCTATTTCAGGGAAACTCTTGTAAAGCACCAGATGTGTCGGTGTATCCGAAGAAGGTCTCATATCCCCTTCGATCTGTTTTCCATCCAGATCAAGCACTACCATATGCTCTACCTTAAGCTCCTCATAAGGTACGCCGCTTGGCTTGATGACGATCAGCCCTTTTCCCCTGTCAATGCCGCTGACATTGCCCCAGGTATAGGTCACGAGGCCTTTGGCAGGAAGCTCCAGGTTTGCAGCCAAAACGGCCTGTTTTAATTGCTCCAGCATTATTTTTCACCTCTTGATGATTTCATTTTAAGCTGTCTACCGCAGCCCTTTCTATAGCTAATCCGCTTGAATAACGCTTCATAAATTCATTAAAGCCTGCAACATCCGACGAATCGGGCTTAACAGTGCTGACCTGCCTTCCGGCAAAGACCTTGCTTCCCAGAAAGCTCTCCAAAGACTCGCTATCCTTCCTGCAAGCCATGTAGGATGCCAACAGTGCAATCCCCCATGCTCCGCCTTCTCCGGCTGTCTCCATGATGGATACCGGAACATTGAGGGCTGCGGCCATTATCTTCTGACCAACTTCAGTGGTTTTAAAAAAGCCGCCATGGCCAAGTATTTCATCCACCTTTACCGTCTCCTTCGCCATAAGGATATCCATGCCGGTTTTTAGAGCTCCCAGCGCTGAAAACAGATTGGCACGCATGAAATTGGCCAGATTGAACCTGCTGCCGGAGGAACGCACGAACAAGGGACGGCCCTCCTCAAAGTGCGTGATATGCTCACCTGATACATATCCATAGGACAGCAGACCTCCGCAATCCGGATCACCCCGGAGTGCCGCGTTAAGCAGTGTATCGTAGAGCTTTGCCTTGCTTACATCCATTCCCAGAGTCTTGACAGCTTCAGCAAACAGACCTATCCATGCATCATAATCAGAGGTGCAGTTGTTGGAATGGACCATTGCCACCAGCTTACCGGCAGGCGTAGTCACGAGATCGACCTCAGGATAAACTGCTGACAATTCCTTTTCCAGTACGATCATTGCAAAGACAGATGTTCCGGCAGATACATTTCCAGTACGTGCCGCTACACTGTTTGTAGCAACCATTCCTGTCCCGGCATCTCCTTCGGGAGGGCATAGCGGAATCCCCGGCAATAGCTGTCCGGTGATATCCAGCAGGCTGGCGCCCTCAGCAGTGAGTTCGCCGGCTTTTTCACCGGCAGCAAGTGCGTCCGGAAGTATGTCCTCCAGCTTCCACGGAAGCTTGGCGGGCTCGATCAGTTTGTTGAACTGTCCGAGCATTTTCCTGCTATAATCTCCTGTTGCAAGGTCTATCGGGAAAACACCCGATGCGTCGCCGATTCCCAGTACCTTCTGTCCTGTCAGTTTCCAGTGGACATACCCTGCCAGCGTCGTCATGAATGATATTTTATCTATGTGTTCCTCACCATTCATAATTGCCTGGTAAAGATGTGCAATGCTCCATCTTTGAGGAATCGAGTAATTAAAAAGAGCGGTCAGCGCGGAAGAAGCCTGTCCTGTTATGTTGTTGCGCCATGTACGGAATGGGGTCAGCAGCTTATCCTCTTTATCAAAAACCATATAACCATGCATCATAGCACTGACACCTATTGCCCTGACCTTTCGGATGACAGTTCCGTACCGGGACATGGCCTCGTCACTCATCGCCTTGTAGCTGCATTGAATGCCCTTGTGGATTTCTTCAAGGCTATAGGTCCAGATACCACTGATATAGCTGTTTTCCCAATCATAGCTGCCTGCCGCCAACGGCATGTTGTCCTCTCCGATCAGGACCGTCTTGATACGTGTAGATCCCAGTTCAATTCCTACTGCAGTATTCCCGTTGATGATGGAATTTCTTACATTCTCCAATCCCATATCTTATATACCTCCCACTAAAATTACTTGTATGCTTGTGCATATATGTTATGTCACCTTTTAATACACGAATCCTTTATAACCAATTCAGGTACTATAACTCTTTGCGCAGCTAAACCCGCTTCGTCCTTTCCCTTCAGGATATCGAGCAGAAGCCCGGCTGCAGTTGCACCCAGCTCTTCCTTGGGGTGGGACACCGACGTCAGCCTGACTGTGCAGTTTTCCGAAAGGTATGAGTCATCAAAGCCTGTTATGGATATATCCTCCGGCACCTTCAGCCCCATCCCGATGACAAGCTGGTATACTCTAAATGCTGTCACGTCGTTGTAGCATGCGACAGCATCTATTCCGCATCCTGAAAGAATAAGTTTCTTTATTTCGTGAATGGGCTTTATTCCCTCGTCCTCAGTATGGAACAGGATCACATGGTCGGGATCATAAGGCAAGCCTGAGTCAGCCAGAGCCTTGGCATATCCCTTGTGCCTGTTTAAACCCTGGATGTCGTCAACCTTGAATATTCCGGCAATTTTCTTGTGACCAAGCTCTGCCAAATATTTAACGGCACCATACATCCCGGCGGCGTCGTCCAGTATTACATACGGCTCATCTGCCATATCCTGATGGTATCCATGAATAAAAACATAAGGTATACCGCTGATTCTCAACGCATTAAACAGCTCATGATCATGACAAAACACCGCACTTTTTGTAGGCTCGATTATAAGCCCGTCAATATTCTTTTCGAGCATATCTTTAAGGCAGATGTTCTCTTTTTCAGTGTCATTATTTGTATTTTTGAGGATTATACTATATCCGTTTTGCGATAAAACACTATCGATCCCCTGAATAACCTTCGGAAATATATAATCAGAAATGTATGTGAATATAACTCCGATATTCTTTGAAACGCTCTTTTTCTGGCTCCTGTCGACACAATAGGTACCACGCCCATGTTCCGATTTCAGATAGCCCTCATTTATCAGAATGGAAATAGCCTTTCTAACGGTATGTCTGCTTATGGTGAACATCTGGGCAAGTGAATTTTCCGAGGGGATCTGTTCCCCCGGCTTAATTCTGCCCATTAGCATCTCATCCTTCAGATACTCTTTAAGCATGAAATATTTAGGCTGGTTATCTTCATTAGTCATTGGCTGCTCCATATACCGAATCAACTTGTATGCACATGTTGATAAAATTATATACTATTGCGCAATATTATTCAACACCATGCCGTAATATACCACGGCGTACAAAACCAGCTCAGCTTTCCACCTGAATTGATAAGCTCCTGGCGGGGTCGGCAGGAGAACACTCCTGCGGAGTCGCCTTCTCCACATAAAGAATTTCGGCAACGATAAAAAATTACTATGACACTCCACTACCCATTATTTCAGCTTTAGGACAGAATTATATCGTAAAAATGCCTATTTTATAGCCAACGATCTATAAAACCAGACTTTTTCATCGCAATAGCGTCCTAAAATTGTAAAAACGAGTAGCGCGGTCTACTTCCACCATCCAAACTTCTTTCACTCACCACCTGTCATTTCTTCTTTATCCTCTCCGCAATCAGGCAGACAATTTAGCCCCTTCATACATTTTTGTGATATTATAAAAACAGAACTTTATATTTGGAGGGTGAATATGAAAGACAGAATGGATTCTATCAGAGAAAGCATGTCTCTACTGTCAGATGAAGACCTCGTAATGCTATTGACTGAAAATTCTGATGAATACGAGCCCATTGCGCTTCAGATAGCTCAAGAGGAGCTTGATTCCAGAAACATCGATATAGATGATTTTCTGGAACAGAAAAATATTGAAAACATATGCGATGACTCTGATACACAATTTGACACCACAGAGGGTGGATCAGATATTGCTGTTACAGAACTGGTACCTTTCATCGAAGTTTTACAGAAGGCATTTTATTCTCTCGTGGAGAAAAACCTGCGACTGTCTCATCCTGAAGATGAGGAGTTTCTGCCGAATTACAGCGAGTTTTTTGAGAAACTCCTTCAGAGGACACCATCCATTCATAAAAGCGTTGTGATAACCCTTGAAAAAGAAAAAATGTATACCGACGGCCCTGCAGTATACTTTTGGCATGTCTATGGCATCGATACCAAGGCCGCTGTAAAACTAAGGCTGGATAAGTGCAGCTGGAATGACTGGCTTGGACTGCAGGTTCGTGTGCAGGATCTCGAAAAAATCGGTCATGAGGTTTTTGTCGCCCATTGTCTCTACGAGATGACGAAAAAGGGATTTTCGGAAGACGGCGAAATGGGAGAAAACGACACAGAAGCTGGCGCTGTGGAAGAAGGATACGCGAAAGAAGGCGAAATGAGAGAAGATGACACAGAAGATGGTGTTGTAGAAGAAGGTTACGCGGAAGAGGGCGAAATGGAATAAAATTACACAGAGTAAGGTGATGCAGAAGAACAGCCTTGAGAAGCTGGCATCTTCTAAGTTGCCAGCTTGGAATAAGGCGACGCGGAATGACAGCCTTGGCTTACCTTTCTATCAAGTACCGCAAAATGTCCTGTAGGGACAGGAAGACGGCACAGGCAGTGTTGTATATAGTTCTTGTTCAGGCGTATAAGAATATGGGTTGGAAAGAACGCTCAGGAGTTTCTGCATAACACTGTAGTCCCCATACTCTTCCGCAGCTTTCAGAGCTTCCTCAACCCTATGATTACGCGGAATGACAGCCGGATTATTATGGGTCATCAACAGGTGTGCATCGTCCATCGACTGTTGCTGCCTGCTGAGCCTTGCTCTCCACCTTTCCTTCCATTGCTTGAATTCAACGGTTTTGAAAATATCCATATCCTCGACATCATCATTTGTCAGTGCTCTGAAGGTATTGGTAAAGTCAGCCCGATTCTTTTTCATCATGCCCAGGAGCTCTCCTACAAGGTCCTCATCCTTCGGCTCCTCGTTGTATATTCCCAGCTTGGCCCTCATTCCTTCAAGCCAGTAGCTATAAAACAGATCATTATATTTTGACACTTCATTTTGAGCCAGCTCGACAGCCTTTTTCTCATCTTCATGCAGCAGCGGAAGCAGTGTCTCAGCAAATCTCGATAGATTCCAAGCAGCAATAATTGGCTGATCCCCATATGCATAGCGTCCATGTATGTCAATAGAGCTAAATACAGTATCGGGATCATAAGCATCCATAAAGGCGCAAGGTCCATAGTCGATAGTCTCGCCGCTCAAGGCCATATTATCAGTATTCATTACTCCATGAATAAAACCGACGAGCTGCCATTTGGCAATAAGCTCTGCCTGACGCCCGATGACTTCTTTCAGAAGGTCAAGATAGTCTCCGGCTCCGGCAAAATGCCTTTCAATCGTATAATCTGCTAATGCCTTCAGTTCTTCTGTTGTCCCCCACGTTGCGGCATATTCGAATGTACCTACTCTTATGTGACTGGCAGCAACGCGGGTCAATACCGCACCCGGCAACAGTTTATTTCTCACGACCTGCTCCCCGGTTTTAACAACAGCCAGACTTCGGGTTGTAGGTATTCCGAGAGCATACATTGCCTCACTGATAATATATTCCCTCAGCATAGGCCCAAGAGCAGCGCGGCCATCTCCTCCCCGTGAATAGGGCGTTCTCCCTGAACCCTTGAGCTGTATATCAAACCTCTTACCAGTGGGAGTTATTTGTTCCCCAAGCAGCAGTGCCCGTCCGTCCCCCAGCATGGTAAAGTGCCCGAATTGGTGGCCTGCGTATGCCTGAGCCAACGGCTTTGTGCCCCCAGGAACCCTATTGCCTGCAAACACTTCTATTTCATCATTTCTTAATAATATCTCCGGATCCAAACCTAGCGATTCTGCAAAAGCATGGTTTAGTACAACCAGTTCGGGCGAACTCACAGGTGTTGGAGCAAGATATGAATAAAACAATTCCGGCAGGCGCGTAAAACTGTTCTCCATGTTCCAGCCCGCATCCGTGTCATTATAATTTGTCATTATAGGCTCTCCTCTTCTTAGAGAATTTTAGTATTGTCTTGGCTCTTCAGAGTCTTCGTTGTCTTGGTTGTCTTCGTTGCCTTCGTTGCCTTCGTTGTCTTCGTTGCCTTTGTTGCCTTCGTTGTCTTCGTTGCCTTTGTTGCCTTTGTTGCCTTCGTTGCCTTCGTTGTCTTCGTTGCCTTCGTTGCCTTCGTTGCCTTCGTTG
>CAZBEQ010000004.1:12008-26165 GCA_964490975.1 uncultured Oscillospiraceae bacterium
CTTGGTTGTCTTGGTTGTCTTGGTTGTCTTGGTTGTCTTGGTTGTCTTGGTTGTCATTATGGCTTTATGGCTTTATGGCTTTATGGCTTTATGGCTTTATGGCTTTTTACTTCATTTCATGCCTTTTCAGCCTTTTCACTGCTTCTTATAGGCTCTTCATCTCTGAAAGCTTCTCAAATATAATTTCCCCTAAAATGATAGTATTTCATTCTGTCGAAAATTTGCCATAAGCTTTACTCAGTCTTGCCAACTTCATCTCCAAGGCATGTTACCCGCTATTCTTCGGACTTGATCAGTTCGTGACTTCATCAACTATATTTATTACACCAGACCGCTTGACAAAAAATCAATTAGGGTGCAAAGATCCAGTCATAATCGAATAAAAAAAAGATTATGGTTAATCTTTTCATGCAATAATACTTATATGTTAAGAATTATGTAACCTTGGCTTGCACCGAAGTTGATTTTTTGTCAAGCCTCGTGGCCAGATTTGCACCGAAGTTGTATTTTTGTCAAGATCGTGGCCAGATTTGCACCGAAGTTGTATTTTTGTCAAGATCGTGGCCAGATTTGCACCGAAGTTGTATTTTTGTCAAGCCTCGTGGCCAGATTTGCACCGAAGTTGTATTTTTGTCAAGCCTCGTGGCCATATTTGCACCGAAGTTGTATTTTTGTCTAAGCACCTGACTAAAATCGCACAAAACCAGAACTCAAGCTATACAACCAGGATTACTATTAAGAATGCAAAAATAGATAGAAGTATACTTATAGAAATGGAATTGAGTATGAAATCCCTGTCCTCCCCATTACTCTCCTTCATATAAATCGGGACAACAAATGGCGGTGGCAGAAGGAACAGCGTATAGAGCGCGATCTCAAAGCTTTTGTCAAGCTGCAAAATCCCTCCTATCAGTACTTTATTGATAGCAAATGCCACTGCCAGAAGAATAGCAAGACGTGTAACTGCCGCAAGCAGAGGCTTCTTTATCGCATTCATGCTTATATGCAGTTCATACCCTATTACAATACAAATTATTGGTGAGGTTAAGTTTGAAAGAAGCCTGATTGACTCAAGAAAAGCTTCAAAAACAGGTTGGTGCTCTAATGAGCTTATCAGGCTATGACTCCCCGACAAGCTCCCCGACAAGCTCCCCGACAAGCTCCCCAGGAGTATCGCTAAAATAACAGGTGATTTGATAAAAGACAGCAAAAGTTGCCTTGCGTTTGAATTCAATCCATTCTTTTTCTGAAGATAGCTTACCAGGACGAAGAAAACGAACGTAACCTGCCCAAGGTCCATTATTGCCAACTTAAACATGTTCTCAGCGCCAAATACGGCAACGAATAGCGAATAACCCAGCATCCCCGTCTCAAACCCGCTGAAAAGCGCAGGAACATAATTATTATCAAGCTTTACAGCCTTTTTGAACAAGCCACCGAAAAACAGCATAAATACGCACACGAGAAAAACAACAACAAATATGAGTAAATAACGCGCTTCAAATGTCGTTCCTGTAAAGGCGAGAAAAAGAAGTGCTGGCAGACCAATGTTCACAACTATCTTTTTCAAATCATCGACAGTGGTCTGCTTAATAAAGCCTGTTCTATGCAATATATTTCCAAGCAGTATCAGTAGTATGACTGGCAAAGCCTTGGATATAACGATCACAGCATTATTCATCCAAACTCCCCTTAAGTTCTCAGTCGTAAACAAAAACTTTTTACATGTTCCAAAAAGCCATTCAACTGATACCCGCATCCAACGCTAACTAATCAGGTTTCTTGCAGATGACTTCGGGGGGGGCTTTACCAAAACCAATAATCTTGCAGATGACTTCGGGGGGGCTTTACCAAAACCAATAATCTTGCAAATGACATCGGGCATGCTTTACTAAAACCAATAATTTTGCAGCCTGCAGCGGGGCATGCTTTACCAAAACCAATAATCTTGCAGCCTGCAGCAGGGCATGCTTTACCAAAACCAATAATCTTGCAAATGACATCGGACATGCTTTACCAAAACCAATAATCTTGCAGCCTGCAGCAGGGCATGCTTTACCAAAACCAATAATCTTGCAGCCTGCAGCGGGGCATGCTTTACTAAAACCAATAATCTTGCAGCCTGCAGAGGGGCGTGCCCGACTACAGAGGGCTTACTTAACTAACCAAGACTCCTAATGCCCGCAACTACCTCGTCTGTTACTTGAACAGCTTACCGGGCAGGAACCGGAGCAACCACTGGAACAGCCTGGACAGGAATTGTTCCGCATGGCTTTTATGGTCTTGTACGCAGCGAAAGCTACGATCCCGAAAAATATTATTCCTACAACAATATTCGCTATCATAATACGTTCCCCTTTCTCATCAAATTACTCATGAACCTTTTTTTACCGTCGTGTTTATGCACCAATAATATCACAACAGCAGCCAGAATAACTGCAATGATCACAGAAACGGCCGCTCCATCAGCCACCCTGCCATATACCAGAAGTGTGCCTATTTGGTTGATTAGCATTGCAACAGTATATCCTACACCCAGCTGGAACAACAGCGCTCTGGATATCCACCTGCGCCCTCCAAGCTCTGAATTCATAGCTCCGATAGCTGCAAAGCAAGGAGGCGCAAAGAGGTTAAATGCAATGAAGGCAAACGCGGTTACCGGTGTGAAAATTGAAGTTAATGGTCCGGATGTAGAATAAAGAGCATCCTCTGAAGATGTAAGCAGGATTGCCAGCGTTGCTACGATATTTTCTTTGGCAATAAAGCCTGTCAGGGTCGAAGAGGCTATCTGCCAGCTCGCCAGCCCAAGTGGTATAAGCAGTGGTGCTGCGAAACCGCCCAGAGTTGCAAGAATGCTCAGAGTCTGATCCTCTACCGGCTGAAGGTTCCAGCCATATGTCTGCATGAACCAAACCAGTGTATTCATTACTAAAATGATAGTCGCAGCCTTTTTAACAAAAGCGCTTGCCTGTATGAACATCTGTCGCAGCGCGTGTTTAAGGCTTGGAAGCTTATATTCGGGCAGCTCCAGTATGAAGCTTGAGACATTCTCCCCCTTATAACCAAAAAGCCTCTTAAGCAGAAGTCCTCCCACAATGATCACTAATCCGGCAAGAAGATACAAACTCGGGAAAACCCATGTCGCTCCCGGGAAAAACACCGCCGCAAACAAGGCAATAACCGGAAGCTTTGCTCCGCACGGAACAAAAGGCGTCAGTATGGTAGTGATCCTTCGGCCTGTGTCATCCTCAATAGTTCTTGTTGCCATAACACCCGGGATAGAGCAGCCGCTTCCTACGATCATCGGAATAATGGACTTTCCGGACAGTCCTATTTTTTTGAAATAGCGATCCATGACCACCGCCACTCTTGCCATGTATCCGCTATCCTCAAGCAATGCCAGACAGAAGAAAAGCACCATAATGAGCGGGATAAACCCAAGTACAGCTCCGACCCCGCTAATAGCTCCATCTACAATTAAAGCCTGCAGCACAGGGCTTAGATTAATAGATTGAAAGAATCCATTCATCGCATTTGGAATCATTTCAGAAAACAGCACATCATTTATATAGCCTGATGCCCAGCCCCCAATACCATTAATGGAAAAAGCGTATACCCCCCACATGATCAAAGCAAATATTATAAGTCCAAAAACAGGATGTGCAATTATACGATCAGCTTTATCAGAAAACGTCAATTCACTCGAGCTTCTCTTCCTGAAAAAGTACTTGGCAGCAATTTTCTTGACATAAGCCTGTCTTGCCCTGTCAAGAGCATCCGTCCCCAGCAGATTATCGGATTGGTCGCTCAAGCCTTTCAGTCCTGCTATTGCTTTATGCGCGCCAATGCTATCCGGTCCGCTTGTACTAACCTGTCCCGCAGTACTAAACTTCCCACTATGCTCAGCAGACGCCTTAACTGTTTCAAAAATGAGCTTTTCCAATCCTCTTTCTTCATTTGCTGAGACCTCGACGATACTACAATGGAACGCATCTGACAGGCCTTTAATATCGATCCTGTCTCCGTGTCTTTTTATTATATCCATCTTATTGAGCGCAATAACAAGGGGAATGCCCAGTTCAAGCAGCTGTGTAGTAAAAAAAAGGCTCCTTTCAAGGCTGCTGCAGTCGATAATGTTAATGATCACATCTGGCTTTTCTCCGATGATAAAATCCCTGGTTACTGCCTCTTCACTGGTAAATGGAGATATTGAGTAGGCTCCAGGCAGATCTACGACACGAATCGTTTTAATATCGGCCTTTTTATTTAAACTTGCCATCGTCTTAAAAGCACTTCTCTTATAAACACGCTTCAAGTCAGCCTCTTTTTTCTCGACAGTCACTCCTGGCCAGTTTCCAACATATTCTGCTCTTCCTGTTATTGCATTAAACAAAGTGGTCTTTCCCGAATTAGGATTCCCCGCTAATGCTATCTTCATATTAGTCCTCCATTGTTGCTAGAAAAGTATATACAACATATCAATAGCCCAGGGTCCCGAAGTAAATCACCTGTTATTGATATTGATTATCATTATCATTTTGTGTTCTAAATAAAGGCAGCTTTGCTGCCATTACTACTTATTCTATATATTATATTCCTAAACAAGCTCAATAGACTTTGCCATATTACGGTCGATGGCATACCTGCTGTCTTTTACACTAATGATATAATTCCCTGCCAGAACTGAAATCAGTGCGAGCTCCTCACCTTCCGAACAGCCAAGTGTAAATAGGAACTTGCGCATCTTCTCACTTCCATTAACAACCTTGATCTGACCTATATGTCCCGGTTTTGCTTTATGCAGCGGCATATTGCTCACCCCTTTTAGTATAGTCTATCATGAAATTGATAATTGTTATCAGTTTCATGATACATGAAACGACATATAGTGTCAAGAGTTAATTGATACGATCTTGCATAAAAAACACTAAAATAAAAGAGGAGATATTATATTTAACCTCCTCTTCTTATTGACCTCGATTATAATCAATCTTTTCCGATCCAGTCCGATCTAGTATAAAAAGCATCAAATCACATTCTCAATCTTAACCGTTGCTCCATGGCTTTCCAGCTCTTCTTTGATTGCAAGCGCATCATTGAGCGGTATGTTATCCAGCATTACGGAGGGTAAATTATCAACCAGATCTTTCGCCTCTTTCAATCCACATTGCAGAATATCACGTATTGCTGCTATAACCTTTATGTTGTTATCCCCGCTATTGACAATGACAACCCTGGCCATAACGCCTTGCTGGCCATTTGCAGCGGCAGCATTTGCAGCGGCAGCATTTGCAGCGGCAGCATTAGCATTCGCAGCTCCTTGCTGACGGCTCAGGTTTATAAAACTATTGATATCCTTTTTATAGCATTTCTCCAGTTCTTCACTGTAGCCCAATATAATATGCGGGTTGTTTATGGAATACTGCTCTATTACCTCTCCAACAGCATCTTCGCTACGCATATCAATAGTATGTAAAGACTTATTGCTCGTATTAAGCATCAATGATCTTGTAACATGTGTTTTAATTCCATTGGTTCTATGGGTAACACGTTTTAAATATGCCCATATAATGTCGCTATTTTTCACTACAATTGCTTTGATACCTTTAAAATAGAAAGTATAATTTTTACCGACTCTAACGGTTTCAACGACTGTTGCATTCCGGTAATCATCTTCAATTGCTTCAAGGCTGTCTGTGCTTTCATTATTTGCAATAAACTTTTTTATCTGTGAAAGGCAGGCACCTGTAGAACCCATCACAATATTAATTATTATACATAATATGAGAACCGCGCATACTGCTAATACCAGGTAAACTATAGATCCTTCAAACACGCCTATAGTCTCGGGCTCAATTACATAAGCAATAGCATACTGTTCAAGCTCTTCCCTTGATGAATAATCAATATAACCTGTTTCTTCGAACCAATCATAATAGAAACCGGCAAGCTCTTCATCCATCTCCTTGATGGTTCCCTTAATATGTATGAAGCTTGTAAGCTCGTCCCTCTCATCCATCATGTATTCATAGGTTTCATCACATATTTGGCTTGCTTCATTAAAATCCTTAGGTTTTACACCCATACCCATATATTCGACCTCACCGACAGGAATTATGTAATATAAATCAGTAGTACTTTCACTGCCGGATTTGTCTGTTTCGGTATACTCTGCAAAAGAATCAATAAGAACATATGCATCAGTCTCGATATAAGCTCCCGGCAATTCATCCAATGATAATGAGTCCAAATCTGTCGGTCCTTGAACTAATTTAAGAAAGCTGGAGCCAAAAAATATAAGCAGAATAATCAATGCTACTACACTAAGTATTACTCTTGCTATGATCTTTTTCCTTGCAAATTTCTGAAGTTCGTTAAACATATTGTTCTCCTCCCATATTTCATGTTACTCCGCAAAAAATTAACATAATATGCGGCATTTTCAATACTATCATAATTGACAATTGTCTTCAACCCATTTTTTTACTGGCAATACACAAAAATGGCTGAATCATTTACTTTGATCCAGCCACTTTTTGATCAAAATCTCTGCCTTTATTCTTCTTTTTCCCATTCATCAAGCTGCTTCATGACTTCATCATAGGTAGAATAGCTTATTTCCGGGAGTTTGCCGCCGAATGCCTCTTCAGCCTGCCGGAAGCCTTTTTCGATGCCAGCCTTCAGTTCAGCCAGTTTGGACTTGTCTCCGCCGGACAATGCCTTAGCAAAGTCTACGATCCTGGTGCTGACGGCCTTGATTCCCATTTCACCGTCCTCGGATAACAAGCTTTCAGCTTCCGCTCTGGTCTCTCCGTCAACAAAAAGCTTTTCCTTTCCCGATAAAACATTCTCAAGCTTTTTGCCCTGATTCACAATAAGTCTTTCAACCATTGACCTGAGTGATTCAGTAGCTCTCTCGGTTTCTTTCCAGAGCCGGCTTATCTCTTCTGTGTTCTTTCCAGACACCGGCTTGTTGTAGGTTACGCTTTTGACTTCGCTTTTTCCCAGTTCAAGAACAGCTCCGGTTTCTTCTTTTTGTATATTTTCGCGCTTTTCTGCAAGCTTTTTATCATTAGCATAGACAAATTGTGATCTGTCAGCCGAATTGATAGGATTGACCATATAGATTCCCTCCCTGGAATAAAATTCATCCTTATATTTACTATCGGAATATAATGTAAACATATTAACAGAAATATCTAATAAAGATGTCAGCGGGCCACCCTAACATTGAACCTGCTTCCAGTTCCCGGAGCGTCATACCTTTCAGCGCAGATATATCCTCAATTATGATAAACAGACACTTTCTTATTACCTTTTCCTCTTGAATACCTATGTAAAGAGCGGGCCGAAGCCCGCTCCTCTCACATTTATTGTTTTGGGGTCAATGCACTGATCAGATCATTCATTATTTGAGTAACATCCGCAGTAGTTACATTATCCTTCGGATTGAAGTTGCCTTTGGCATCCAGCTTAATGACACCTGAACCGACAAGCGCCTTTACACTGTTTTCAGCCCATACACTGATGCTGTCCTTATCGGAAATAACAGCATTGTCGCCACTCAGTTTAATGCCGTTCATGAGAGCTATTCTATCCATGAATACAGCAAGCCTCTCCTTTGTCAGCAATTCGTTTTCGGCGTAGTTCCCTTTCCCGTCACCGACAAGCAGTCCCTGCTGTTTTGCGAACTCTAACGGATTTGGAACGCCCTGCAGCAGCAATTCAATGAACTGGGCTGTTGTGACCGGCCCATCATTAACTTTCTGTTGTCCAAATGAGACGATCGACTCGTACAGCTCCTTATTTTCATTCAATTTCGCTGCACTGCCTACAGTAGAGTATGTTCCGTTCTTGACAACGCTTTCGAACATTGCTGCAGAATCTTTGACATCCTTGACCGTCACTGATTTTATTTCACGTAATAGCTTCAGCTTATCTTCTGCTGTTCTACCCATCAGGTATTCTCCGATGTAATTTGCAGCCCCGCTCAATTCGCCGGTCGTTGCAGTATAGGTGCTATATGCCTTGAGGATATACCTGTCCAATTCCTCCTGAGTGATTTTTGTATCCTTAACAAACCCAGGCACTCCCTTGTACACGTCAAAGGTCTCCTTGATATTGGGATCTCTGTAGGTAAGTATCAGAAACGACGTATTATTGAACTCTGACAAAATCGAGTAAGCGCCATTGCTGTACCTGAGTTTGGGTATCAAATAATTATCATTGACCATCAACGCTATCGGTATGTATTTGCCGTTATAATCGATACCGGTTTTCTTATGTGCGGCAGAGATCATATTATACTGAACCGTAGTGTCAATAGATATTCCTTCTCTTTGCGCTGGCTTAGGCAGCTTTTTATAATCCTGCGGAACGATCTTTGTTGCAGGCAATGCATTGATCAAAGCATTAATATCGCTCTCAAATGTTTTTATACTGCTTTCATTTCCGGCAAACGCTGCAATCATGTCAGTTTTGTTCAGCACGAGCTTGTGTACGGCATCAAGCTCTGCCATTACAGCCTTTGGATCTTTCTGCAGAGCCTGCTCAAGTTGTACCAGGAAGTCATAATACTCAAGCCCTGAAATGTAGTTTGTATAATTAACATGATCATTTGCAAGTGCCAGATTACGAGTGACCAACAGATTTAAAGGATTAGCTGTGAACATATTCTTCATATCTGCTATTTGTGACCTTACTATACTCAATACAGTTTCGCTGTCTGAAAATTTAGTACTAACCGCAATTTCTTTTACAAGATCGAGTTGTTCCTTATACTCGTCCATCAGCCCTATCCAGGATACTGTCATAATAGGAGTGAATTTATCCAGCTTTTCCTGGGGAATGGTGGACAGTGAGAATCCTGCTCCGTTAAGGTACCTCATAGACAATGTGTTCAACTGCTCTTTTTTATACTTCTCTGTATCAAGTCTTCCAAGCAGGTTCGAGCACAGCCTCAGATAGTGGAGCTTTTCTGCAGGCACAGCCGAGGTGTCGAGAGCAAGAATAGTAATTCCTGTTTCACCTACAGAAGCCGGTACTGATATGATCCTCTCACCGTTGGCTCCGGCAGTTTCCTTTACATTATATGTTTTCACCTCAACCGGCAGTTCTGCAGCCTTGACTACCTGAAGCTCCTTTGTGACCGCCTGCTCTTCCTGGCTTGCTTCTTTGCTGTTCCACTCGTTATAGGACTTCGTGTTACTTACCGTTTTTTCTATTTCCTTAGCACTCATGGATGCTTTCATATCCGTCAGGTACTTTTGCTGCTGTTCGGCCTGCTTTTCAGCCAGACCAGCCTCAGGGACTGTGGATACCAAAGCTGCATGGTTGTTGTTCACTACATATTTCTTTGTCAGGTCCTCAAAATAATTCTTACCGACCTTATTTGTTAAGTTTTTTGTATTTTTGATCAGATTATCATAATAGTCCAAGCTGTCGCTACTTGCCCATAAAGTACTCAGACCGGAAGAAAGATTGACACCCAGATTACTCTGCTCTGTAATGGTCGAATAGCTGAGCAATGTACTGGAAATTGTTGCTTTTATCAAATCCTTGTCATATCCGTTTTTCATTATTCCGTTGATGCATTCATCGACCAATGCCTTGAATTCGCCCGCCTTACTCGCATCGGCGCTGGTCGCGGTGAAGGTCAGTACAGGCTGTACTATGCTTGTGTTCACGTCGACAGTGAAACTGCCTCCGATTTGCTTCTTAGTGAATGCCTGCTTTATTGGCGAAGAGTCCTGATTCAAAATCGTAGCAAGAACGGAGAGGCCTACAATATCCTCATCGGAGACATCTGTAAGTGCAAATGCATAGTCTATCTGTGCTGCATATTGTGTTTTCGAATCTGCTGACACAGCAAATTTGAAGCTTTTCTCAATTTTTTTCTCAAATGGTGCGACTTTTTTATAATCGATCTTTATTTCCTTTTTGTCGAATTTGCTGAGATAGTCATCATTGATCAGCTTAAGGAAACGCGTGTAATCAACATTTCCGTAAAGTATCATGAGTGAATTTGACGGGTGATAATATTTCTCATGTGTTTCGATAAGCTGTTCATAAGTCAATTCCTTTATTTTTTCAGGCTCCCCTCCAGAAATACTGGATTGGTAGCTATCCGGGTATAAGGTCTTTAATACATTGTAATATGCTGCCGTAGTAATATTGCCCAGGGCACCCTTCATCTCATTATAGACCGTACCATTGATATTCAGCGGGGCATCGGCATTCTCCATTTCATATCTCCAGGCCTCTCTCAGGAAAATATTCTTATCGTTGTATACTGAGGGATTATATACACAATCCATATAGACATCAGTAAGCTTAAGCAGCTGATCCTCGCTCATGGACGATAATGGGTATGCAGTGTATGTAGAAGCGGTCATTGCATTGACAAATGTGCTATAGGTCTGGTTTGCAACTGTAAACAGGACGTTTTTCAAAGGATACTTTTCCGATCCCGAAACCGTGATATGTTCCAAAACGTGATTAACACCTGTATCATCAACAGCAGGTGTTTTGAATGTAACCGCAAACGATCTGTCGATATCCTTGCTCTGTACGTATAAAAGCTTTGCACCTGTTTTCTCATGCTCAAACAGGACAGTTTTGGAATTTACCAATTCCATATTGTTGATTTCTGTTGCTTTGAAGCCCGAAATAACTTCTCCTATCTGCGGAAGAGGCTTCAGCTCAGCTTCTGCAGCATTTACCACAGTCAAAGACAGGCACATACTCAGAAGCAGAACAATAGTTACTGCCAGTGAAATTATTTTTTTCATTTACCCAACTCCTCTTAATTATTTTTTAACATGTATATTTAAGCTTTATACAGTCACGACATTATACGGATGTATTTTCCAGTTTGTCTTACCCATTTTACCATAAATTCACATGATAAAACCACCAAAATGAAGCAATCCTTGTTGATTTTTTATGGCAATAAACCTATAGACAACTTTACATTAAACTAGTATATTTAGTATTATTTATTTCTCGGGGGGGGAGGATGCACCGAATGGAACCGCGAATTCAGCTAAAATCCGTGAGCAAGGAATTTAAAACATTAAATAGAAGAGAAGGCTTGAAGGGAAGCATCAAAGATCTGTTCTCCAGGGATTACAACATTGTCAAGGCAGTAAACGACATCTCCATGAGAATCATGGATGGAGAAATGGTAGGTTATTTGGGACCTAACGGCGCAGGAAAGTCCACTACGATAAAGATGATGACAGGAGTATTGGAACCTACCACAGGTGAAATACTGGTCAACGGAAGGATCCCGTACAGGAACAGAAGCCAGAATGCCCAGGAAATCGGTGTCGTGTTCGGTCAAAGGTCACAGCTGTGGTGGGCTTTGCCTGTAATAGAATCATTTAATATCCTGAGAGATATTTATCAAATCGATCATAAGGCATATAAAGGAATGCTGGAGTATTACGAATCACTTGTAGATATCCGGTCTCTTTACAATAAGCCGGTGCGGCAGTTATCCCTAGGTCAGAGGACTCTTTGCGACATACTTGCTGCCTTTTTACATAATCCGAGCGTCGTGTTTCTTGACGAACCCACGATTGGCCTCGATGTTTCTATGAAAAGCAAGATCCGTGATCTCATTAAAAGCCTTAACAAGGAAAAAGGAACAACAGTTATCCTGACTACACACGATATGGGAGATGTTGACGCCCTGTGCAAAAGAATCGTTATTATCGATAAAGGCAAGGTCCTGTATGACAATGACATCGAGAACCTGAAAAAATTCTTCGGAGCTTACCGTACGCTGAAGGTCAGCTTCGGTAAAGAATCGTCCGATTATGCGACGGAAGAGCTGGAAAGGTTGGCGGGTGATCTGCAAAAGCAGCTTGATCAACATTTCTCAATGGTCCACTCAGTTCCGGTCACAGTTAATGAAGAGTGGATCGATATTCTGGTCAATGAAGATGAGTTATCCATGATGGAAGTACTGAATTACGTTCAGGGGATCCGGAAGATTTATGATATGAAGATGCAGGAGATCACGACAGAAAGCATTATCAAAAAAATATATGAAAGAGGCGTTCAATGAAAAAATATTTGGCTCTGACCCGCGCTGGCATCATTGAAGCCTTAAGCTTCAGGGTCAGCTATGTAGTAACTATCTTAGGGAACCTTACATATCTGGTCGTAATTTACTTCCTTTGGAAGGCAATTTATGACTCCAGTCCAGCAAAGGTTGTAAATGGGATGACATTTACGGATACGATGATATATCTTGTTCTGGCTGCATCTCTTGCCAGCTTTCTTGAGGTTTACCTGGTTTGGCAGATAGGGCGGAATATCCAGAACGGGAAAATCATTCTGGACATAATCAAACCGATGGATTTTCAGTTGTACACCTTCTTTAACATATCCGGCAATTATGTCGTTACCTTTTTCTTCACTGTTTTACCAACGTTCATTTTATTAGAAATCCTGACCGGTGGTGCAATCCCGTTTGGGGTCAATTTGATATTTTTTGCCGCAAGTGCAATCATCGCCCTTGTTATCAACTTTGGTATCGACTTTTTTGTAGCAACCATTTGCTTGTATACCCAATCCACCTGGGGGATCAATATCATGAAAGAGGTTATCATCCTGTTCATTTCAGGGGCAACAATACCTCTTGCTTTCTTTCCGGAGCCTCTCAAGACAATCGTCGGTTATCTTCCTTTCCAGGCAATATACAATACTCCGCTGCTGTTTTTAATCGATGAGACACTAACCGTGGACAGATACTTTGAAATGCTGCTGATACAGCTATTCTGGGTATTCTTTGTCATCCTTGCAAGCCGGCTGTTTTGGAAGAAGTCACTGAAGATAATAACTGTGAACGGGGGTTAAGGATAATGGTGAAAAGAGGATTTGCTTACTACCTGAAAATATATATAAAAATACAGATACAGGATATAAAAAGTAAAATGAGTTACCGCAGCGATTTCTTCATCTCCATGATCGGTATGCTTTTTACGAATATATCAGGATACCTTGCGTTCTGGATCACCTTTCAGAACTTCCCCTCTATTATGGGATGGAACTATAATGAGATGCTATTTATGTATGGGTTCTCCCTGCTGGCTTTGACGCCGGTACAGATTTTCTTTGATAACAACTGGAACCTAAGATTTTATGTATATTCTGGTGATTTCATCAAATATTGCTTCAGGCCCATCAATCTGTTTTTTTACTACATTTCCGAGGTCTTTGACATCAAAGGTATGGCGCAGTTCCTCTTTGGCGCAGTCATGCTGGCGTACTCATGGAACAGGATCGGCCTGGAAGTCTCTGTTTTTATGATCATAAAGCTTATTGTTGCTTTAGTCACAGCATCCCTGTTTATGATCGCCCTCATGAATGCTGCAGCAGCAACATGTTTCTGGATAATAAATTCCGGGTATGTTATGGTATTCGTAAATAAGTTCAAGGATTTTGCAAAATATCCGGTAAGCATCTATAATTCAGTCTTCAGGTTTATATTTACTTTTATGATCCCGATTGCATTCATTGCCTACTATCCGGGATTAGCTTTCCTTAGGCCGGACAACATGCCGCTGCTTACTTATTTGTCACCTGTGATTGGCGTGATGTTCTTTTACCTGAGCTACAGGATATGGATGAAAGGCGCAATGTCGTATACCGGCACAGGGTCGTGAGTGTCCAGAATCAAGACTTGCCACCCTTAATGGCTTTGATTTCAATAATACAAAGCCGTTATTCCTTGATCATACAGGTTTTCTTCTCAGAGTCCTTATAGATATCTCATGCTCGCCAAGTATCTCATGTATGGATCTGTTATCTTCAATAAGACTATCGATTTTTTGAGTAATCTCTATCTTGAATTCCGTCAGATCAGCAACCTGATCGTATACAGCATCAAGCTTTTTCTCTATTCTCCTTTGCCCTTCCTCGAAGCTTCCCTGCCTTGATTCAAGTGCCTCCTGGCGCTTCTCAAACGCCTCCTGCCTTTTCTCCAGTGCTTTCTGCCCATCTTTGAGTCCTGCAACGTCATTCTTAAGCACACCTACATCGTCTTTGAGTCCTGCGACGTCATTCTTAAGCACACCTACATCGTCTTTGAGTCCTGCGACGTCACTCTTAAGCACACCTACATCGTCTTTGAGTCCTGCGACGTCA
>CAZBEQ010000004.1:26265-113520 GCA_964490975.1 uncultured Oscillospiraceae bacterium
TCCTGCGACGTCACTCTTAAGCACACCTACATCGTCTTTGAGTCCTGCGACGTCACTCTTAAGCACACCTACATCGTCTTTGAGTCCTGCGACGTCATTCTTAAGCACACCTACATCATCTTTGAGTCCTGCGACGTCACTCTTTATTTCTTTAACATCGCCCTTCAGTTCTCTTAATTCACTTAAAACCAACGTCTGGAATTCATCGTTGTGCATATCTGGACCTCCTCGTCCTACATATAATAATATCAGAACCCCTTAAACAATTCTATAGGCTCTATACCTACAAATATTTACATTTATATTGTATAGTATTTCCTGTTCCCGAACAAGTGTTCTTTTATTTATTGTAAAGGATTTTATTGTTTTATATATAATTGTTTTGTATACAGTCCTTCCCCCGGCTTTAAATCACATAAAAGGAGGAGTGCATGGTGTATAAAAAATATCTTACCTATGACCTGTTAAGCTCTATAAAAAACGTGGCTTGAAAATCCAACAGAGGTGACAAAAGGCTTTATTTCATGCAATCGCCCTGTGAAATAAGATGTATCTGCAACTCCGATGAAAATGAATTGGCGCAGTATGTGGAAAACTACGAACAAATTGATTGACAGTAAAATCTCAGAATTATATTATTATGGAAAACAACATGAAAGGGATGTTATAAATTGAAACGTTGTCCGATTATTCTAGCCGTACTCATGGCCTTCTCACTGCTCCTTCAGCCGGCAGCATTCGCAGCAACAGCGGCAAGCACAACAAAAACAACATCTGCTGCCAATAAAGCAATGCCAAAGGAAGTGTTGTTACCAGTAAACAAAACAAATTTCTTCGTCGATAACAAGTGGGTCGAGCTTGGTAAGAAGACACCGGAAGAGCTGCCGTCGTTTTTAAAGGACGGAACGTTGATGATCCCACTCAAACCATTGGCAGATATTTTTAATGGTACGCTGACCATTAGTGCTAAAAAGGATAAGGCTACTTTGAAAATAGACAAGACTGTTTTTGAATTCACACTATACAAGACTCAGGCCAAAATCGACGGCAAGTCTTATACAATGCCCCACGAAGCCAGCTACCGCCAGGGGATTGTAAAGGTACCAGCCTGTATCTTTGTTGACCACATGAAAGATTATGATGTCGTAAATGAACGGCGTACGTTGATGTTCAGGCAAAAGGGGAATAAAATCTGGTACGATGCGGACGGAAAGGTAATCAGTCTTTTTTCAGACTGGTACAGTACTTATTCCGACAAGTGGTACAAGGATTTCAGCAAGGATCAGCGCGTATTGTACAAGCAGGTACGCGATATAGCAAACAACATAACTGCAGAGATCATAAAGCCCGGAATGTCGGACTTTGAAAGGTTAATGGCTGTAAACAAGTACATCGTAGAGAACAAGACTTTCAAAAAAAGCCATTCCACCTCACTATTCGACGCTATGCTTAATAAAACAGCCAACAGCTTTCAATATTCAGTTGCAGCCTGTATCCTGCTCAATCAGGCAGGCGTCGAAACCAGAATGGTCAGAGGCTTCCGAAAGTCTCTCGGTGACGAAAGCACACTGGATCTTTACGAAATGACAAATTATGAATCGCACTACTGGAATATAGTAAAGATAGACAATAAATACTTTCATCTGGATGTAGCCCTCAATGACCAGGAACTCAATTTCATTGAAACAACCGAGCTTATGTATGACTATCTGCTGCGCTCCGACGAACAAATGGAAGTGAACCATATCTGGGAAACTGAGCTGTTCCCTAAATGCCCCGACGCATATGACGAGGGATTAATCAGCAGGGTAAAAGCTCTTGGTTATGATCCGATTACCGGAACGCTGACGCTGGAGCAGGGGGTAGCAAAGGAAGATATTTATTATGTTTTTACAGTCAACAAAGGAGATTATTCATATTCCGAGTTTATTTCCACGCAGTATATTAAAATCCCAAAAGGAAAGTCATCTGCCAGCTTCATGTTCATTCCGGACAAGAAGTATGCCGCTGAGGAGCTCGGCGTAGGGATGGAGATTTACGACAACAACGGCCGATACGATATGATAGGTGATTACTGGCTGGAAGAAAAGAGCTGGGACAGCCATAATCTTCAGTTGAGTGTGAAAGCCGTAGAAACAACTCCTCTTCAACTCATAGCTGTCTTCACCGAACCTGTACAAGTGGAGCAGAATATGGCTATTACTGTTAAGACCTTTGTCCCCGGAGATGGCAGAAAGATCTGCTATTCGGCCGATAGCATCTTCACCGTACTAAAGCCCGGAATGACCGAGGTCCCCCTCAACTGTCACATAGCACTGCCTGCAGAAGAATTCATGTATGCCATCAGGCTGTACGAAAACGAACATGATGGTTACGTAAATACAAACGGAGAATTTATCGCGTTTGAAGATTTCTACATAAGAGCGATTACAGAAGCGCAGATGATACCATCATCCGCTGTCGGAAACGGTTTTAAGCTGAAGATACCGGAAGATTACCTACTGAAGCCGAACAAGGCCGTGATTCCCGTTGTAGCGCTGACAAAGGAACAGCTCGCGGGGATAAAAGACATCCTGGTTGGGGCCCATATCGGCGAGAGTGCCGCATTGGGCAAGCTAAAAAGCAACGAGGATGCCAGAAAATTTGAAAAAACCGCCCCAACAGAAGTTGATTCACGAGGCACCATATATTATCAGTGCACGCTGCCGTCAGGCGTACAGCTTTACCGTTCATACAATGAGATAGATAACCCGAAGCAACTGGATTACTCTGTTTCCATAAACTATCTTGACATCAACGAGGGGAATTATCAGGAATTAATGAACACAATTAACCTTTACATGAAAGATTTACTGAAGGCCGGCACCTTAAGCGAAGTAAAGGCCTACAAGGACGGCACCGGCTGGATCAAATGGAAGGATATGAAGTCTTCAGAGTTGATCGGGCAGATCAAAAAGGGCTATATCAGCATGTCCATTATGTATAAGGTCAACAATATCACCTGGGTAGTGAGTCTGGGCGGGAATCCTTATGACGAGTCCTTGCACTTAGGCATCCGTGGAGCAATAAAGAAATAATATCAGCAAAAAAGTCTCTTAAATGCCTTTGAACCGGCACTTAAGAGGCTTTGTATTTACAGCTTTTTGACACGCTTAAGAATTTTTCCTGAAGTACTCCTTTACAATGAACTTCATCAGATCACTCGGCTGTTCCTTTTTGAACTCTGCCTTGTCACCGAACAACATACCATATGGAGCCTGCACAGTGTACGGATCCCACTGCGGCATGTCTTCTCCCGTTGAATCCTTGCCATTCGGGTTTCCGGACCTTATAAAATTGGCCCAGTAGTTGCACATCTGACGGGCAATGTCATAATGCTTGCCGACAAAAGGCCTCCAGCATTTAGCGAGCGTCTCAAAGAAGAACCACAGATCTACCGAGTGGAACGTTCCCGGGTTATCCCAGCCGGGTATTTCCACATCAAAGTTGTAATAATACAGCGGCGTGCCGGTTTTAGACTCGTCATTTGCCTGACAAATACAACGGATCCCATATTCGAGAGCACTTATAGAAGCATTTTTCAGTACTTTCTCAATGTCACCTGATTCAATCTGGCAAAGTGAAAGAAATTCATCGGCATTCTCTCCAAACACTTCTTTAGCCATATTCTTGAACTCATCAATTGTTGCCGTCACTGGGACACTGAAAAACTCTGAGGCGGTGTGTCCCAACATGACCGGCACCATCCATCGCTTGTTTTTTATAAAAAGCTCATATGCATTCCCTGTACAGAATACATCATCTTCTACAGTACCCCATATCATGCTCCAATAGTTTTTGAATTCCAGCGATTTGTCCCTTATATACTCTGCGTCAAGCTTTCGGGCTTCAGCCAGTGACTTGGCACCTAAAAAATCAAAGAATTCGGCTCCGAGCTGTTCAGCATCCTTTAGCGAACGCCTAATCATCGGTGTGAGGTTTCCTGGGTAGAGCATTCCAATGATACCACTTTCGATTATAGCCTTTTGAAATAGTCCTTCGTTTTGAGGCGATGTAAGCTGGCTCAATACGCTGCCGCCTCCGGCCGATTGTCCGCCTATTGTTATGTTATCAGGGTCTCCGCCAAAAGCCGCAATGTTGCGTTTGACCCACTGTGTACCAAACTGCTGATCCAGATGTCCGAAATTTGCCGGAGCTTTCGGAGCTTCCGCCGTTATTTCAGGATGGCATAAAAAGCCGAAAACATTCAGACGATAGTTGACTGTTACTACAACAATGCCTCTGCGGGCGATTCGTTCACCGTCAAACTCCATTTCTGCCGTATTTCCGACAAGAAGGCCTCCTCCGAAATACCAGACATACACCGGCAGTTTTTCGTCGGCACTGCATGCAGGTGTCCAGACGTTAAGGTAGAGACAGTCCTCATCCATTGGAATATCAGGATCCACAGACCATTCTCTGGTATATATATTTTTTTCATCGATTTCAATTTTAGGCTGCATAGATATTGGTGCAAAATCATATGCCAGCATTACGTCATCCCAATCCTCTGCGGGCTGGGGAGCACGCCAACGGTTTTCTCCCACAGGCGGGGCAGCAAACGGGATCCCTTTAAAGCTTGTGATCCTCGGGTCTGCTGCCGGGATTCCCTGAACAACACCATTTTCTACTTTTACTGTCCTGAGCATATTATCACTCCATTCTGATGATCTGACCGGAAAAAACCGGGATAAATAAGGCAAGAGGGAATTGATCGCCGGATCAACTCCCTCCCGCTTAAAGAGACATATTGTTATTTGCCTGCTGCCGCATTCTTGGCATTGAGTTCGATCTGCCATTTCTCCAAATCAAACTTAACCAGGTCTTCATAACCATTACCATTCATCTGTTCAACCATTTCATCCCACAGAGCATCAAATTTCTTGTTGTCTCCGCAGAAGATCATCTTCCAGGAATACTCCTCGAGAACTTCGCCGCAGGAATTACGATAAACTGCGACATCGTTTGTATCACTTGGCAGTGTTACACTAACATTCGGGCTTACCAGCAGAACATTGTTCTTCTTCATCCACTCTGCAGGCTCAGCAGCTCCGAATTTAGCAGCCCAGTCCTTCTTCATCTGAGTCTGTGTAGCTGCCTTGTATGAACTCCAGTATGTCTTTGCATAGGGCTCTCCGGTCTTCGGATTTGTGCTGATCGAGTCAACGATCCACTGGTTGATAGCGTTGTTACCATCGTTGTATCCGCCGCCACCAAATTCTTCAGGAACCGGCAGGTTATCCATCAGCGCGTTTTCATTCATAACTGTGAGTTTTCCATCTGCGCCTCTTGTATAGTTGAAGCCTTCAATACCGTCATGCTGATATTCCAGTCCATCAGGACTTGCATACCAATCAAGGAATTCCATGATCCTTGCATACTTCTCATCGTCTACGCCTGCGCCTACGCCGATAACACGTCCGCTTCCGTAGAATGTATCAGAATCAGCATAATATTTCTGGTCAGCTACAGGAATGAATATGAATGCTGAACCATCAGTAAGCCTTTCCTGAGTATTCCAGAAGCCCTGCTGCCAGCTGTACCAAAGCATGTGAACTCGTCCGGAGGAAATCTTGGGGTATACTGCGTTCCAGTCCTGATCCTTGGAGTCCGGATCGATAAGACCTCTCTGCTGTGCATCAAACAGGAAGTGCAGCAGCTTATAGTATGTACCGGTCTTATCTGTGAGATTATAGAATGTTCCATCGGGCTTTAATACAACAGAACCCTTGATCTTCTCACCGTACCAGGTGGTAAGCTGAACAACGTTTGCTATACCAAGCATGTTGTCGCCGCCATCCCAGTCAGGCCACAGTGTCATTGCATAAGCAGGATCGTCTTCGTCATTCTTGGGATGAATCTTCTGTATAGCTTCCAGTGCATCAAGAAGTCCGTTCAAATCTTTGATTTCAGGAGCTCCGATTTTCTGATACAGATCCCAGCGAAGTTGAGGGCTTGAATAGATAACATCCTGTGAATAAGCCGTCGGGGAAGTATTAGTCATCTGGACCGGTATACCAAAAGTCTTTCCTGTATTTCCAGGAAGGCCATTGTTGTATACATCGATCTGCTTCTTATATTCCATCAGGTTGGGGTATTTCGAAATATCAGCAGTGATATCCTTGACAATATTATTTGCTACACAGTCTGCAAACTGAGTAGGCTCAAGGAGCACTATATCGCCCAGGTTGCCTGAGCTGAGACGTGTCTGGTATAATGCATCTCCAGCCACCTGTGGTGCAAGGATGTTAAGTGCAAGGTTGAACTTGTCTTTAACGACCTTGTCGTACCAGCCGCTCTGTAATCCCTGGTAGTTTGCAGCTACGTCATAGATATCGATTGTCAGCTGCTTGTCATGAGAAATAGCTGTTGTTGCAGCGGGTTCAGCTGCAGTTTCGCTGTCTGCCGTTGTGTCCGTAGTAGTTGTAGTGTCTGCAGGTGCCGCAGGCTCCTTGGCCGTATTGCCGCATCCTGTCAGAGCTACCGTTGCAGCAATCGATACTGCCAGCAGTAATGAAAGTAACTTTTTAAACCTCATAACTAGACCTCCTTCTAATATTTGATTGCTTCTATAATCAACAATGAAGAATACTATCTTCATTGTTCATCATCCTACCCTTTTACAGCCCCGATCATGATGCCTTTAACGAAGAACCTCTGGAAAGCCGGATATACCAGTATGATCGGTGTTACGACAAGAACCGTGACCGTCATTCGGACCGAGGTAGCAGTTTGAGCCTTTGCCAGGCTGGCAGCCAGATCGACCGTGCCCGACGAGTTGTTTATCAGGCCCTTCAGAGAGTTTGCCTGATTGATATACTGATACAGCACAAATTGTAGAGTATAAAGCTTGTTATCTGTTACAAGCAGCAGCGTGTCCTGGAAAGAGTTCCACTGAGCAACTGCTGCGAATATCGCAATCGTGGCAAGGATCGGCTTGATGACAGGAAGCATGACCTTGAAGAAAATCGTCAAGGTACCCGCTCCATCGATCTCTGCCGCCTCCTGCAGCTCCTTCGGTGTGGATTCCACAAAGGTTTTGCACAGTACTATATAGAAAGGCTGTACAACGACCGGCCAGATGTAACCCCAGAAATTGTTGGTAAGCTTCAGATTCATCATTGTAATAAACCATGGAATAATACCGGCATTGAAATACATGGTCACGACCACGAAACGATACCAGAACTTTCTGCCCCAAAGCGAATCTTTGCTGAACATGTATCCCAGGAAGGCTGCGAACAAGACCGTAAGGGCTGTTCCGACCACTGTCCTGCCTACCGAAATCTTGAGCGCATTGAACAGATCCGGAATCTTCAGTACGTTTACATAGTTGGTAAAATGTATGTTAAGCGGTATAAACAATACCTTTCCCTTATCACTCAGGTCATTTGCGCTGATCGAGTTGATAAATATATAGTAAAAAGGATAAGCGCATACAAAGGCAAATATCGAATATACAAAATAAGTAACAGCACTTATGATCCTATCTCCAAAGCTGACTTTCAATTTCTGCTTTTTCCGTACTGTGCCGGCTTGCAATTTCTGTTCCGGTGCATTGACGTTGATCTCGCTCATCTCATTCCCTCCCCACTCATCGTTAAATAAAGCCCTGACCTCTTACCAGCTTGGATACTCCGTTTGTAACGCACAACAGAATAACACTGACCACGCTCTTGAACATGCTTATCGCAACTGAAAGGGAATAGCCTCCGTTGCCCATGGCCAGATTGTAAACATACAGGTCCAGGACCTGAATATAATCCTTGTTGAATGAATTTTGGAATACATAAAACTGTTCAAAACCATTGGAAAAGAAGTTTGCAAGATTCAGCATTATTATAACAAAATATGTTGGCAGCAGGCTCGGGATCGTAATGTGCCATATGATCCTCATTCTTCCGGCGCCGTCAACCTTTGCCGCCGTTATCATTTCCTCGTCAATGCCTGCAATAGCCGCAATGTACATTATGGCAGCCCATCCGGCGTTTTTCCAGGTCAACCACAGCCACATCTTGAACCAGATGTGATCGGCAGATGCCAGGAAAATCTGCGGTTCTTTAATAAGTCCCAGATTCATTGCTACGGTATTGACAGCTCCCGAGCTGCTGAAAACCGAATATGCAATGGAATAAACCAAAACCCAGCTGATAAAGTTCGGCAGTGTAGTTACTGTCTGAACAAATTTCTTGAATTTCGTGAACTTGATTTCATTGAGGAATATGGCAAATACCATTGGGAACCAGGAAAACGCAAGGCTCAGACCGCTGACTGCAAATGTATTCCTTAAGACCTCTATCAGCTGGTTGATCCTGACTTTGTTCGACACCATTGTCTGGAACCATTTGAATCCGACAAACTTTTCCCATGTTAACGGATATGGTGGCTTGTAGTCAAAAAACGCATAAAACCACCCATACAGCGGGTAGTACGAAAAAATAGCTACAATGGCCAGAAAAGGCAGTATGTACAGGAATTCGCGATACGATCTCGCTTTTCTGCTATCCTTGATTAACCTCATCCCCATAGCCTCCTTGTTATAGATAAAAAATCTCAAGTACGTTTTTTCAGCCTGATCACATTTACAGAAAGCGCAGGCGCCTTATAGATGAATTCTTTCGCAGCACCGTTTAGTCTGTAACTGACATCATGTATATCCCGCGGCTGCTCAAAGCTGTTTTCTGTAGTTTTCTCACCGCTTATCATACATACTTCATACTGGTCTTCAACATCACAGTCCAGCACGATCTCAATGTCATCTTCCTCTTCAGACATATTAACAGCCTTTATAATGATTTCAGCTTCCGTATCTGAGGCTACTGTGCTTAATGCCTGAAAACCCGGTACCTTCGCCTCGTGGATCAGCTTGCCGTTTAGATACAAGAGCATCCTTTTCCCATCCACCTCGCAGCGGAAATGGTTGAATTCTCCGATGCGCAGCTCTGCATTAACAGGTGATGATAATTCCAGATTATTGGGATATGACCTCTCAATGAAAGTGCTTGTTCCGTCTTTTATATTCCATAAAAATGGACTTACATTCTCTCCGTTCCATTCTCTCGGCGGATTTGTTTCATCCGGCACATAAACTGTTTTGGGAAGTCTTGAACTGTAGACGCCAATGGTGATTTCCTTTCCGGCATCTGCAAAGACCTCTATCTCAAAAGTTCCTTCGGTAACATCCTCTTCACCAAAAACTAAAAATGCCTTCTCTGGATCGATACCTGACAGCTTCAGGCTTTCATCGATCTGCTCCTTGTCCGGTGCTGTCGCAATATAACTGCGCACATCTGACCCGGAAGCATTGGAGTCATCATCCTCCACATGACCCATCAAATCATGAGTCACTCCGATTTCATTGCCGTCCCATTTAGCATTTCTAAAACGCATTCCGGGTGCGCCGAGTATAGATCCCATGCCCTTTACAGGCCGCTGGATGATCTTTGATTCCTCAGTCGAACCGACAACGTGCTCTCCCCTGTAATTGCTGAACAGCTTCCAGGTATAATAGGAGGGTATTCCAAAGCTTTCAGTATTATTGAAACGGATCATATTCGGGAACCATGCGCTGTAATCTACATTCTCCAGGAAAGGAGCATAAGAGATAAAGGAAACCACATCCTGATTTCTTTCAGCGCCTATGAGAAATGCAGCCTCTCCAATGGCGCCATATAACTGTCCGACATAGCCCCTGACTGTAGAGACCTCTCCAAGGAATATCCCCGGTCCTTTTCTGTCATAGTTATCATAAAAATGTATGTTTTCTGCGAAATACTCTGCCGTATTGTAAAAGTGTTCGTCCACTATATCCACCGGCAGACCCTGCTTCTCAACATGAGTATTGGCAACGAATCTGATCCATGGATACTGCCGGTGGATCGCTTCATAGCATTTCATATACCGTTCTTCATAGTCGGGTCCGAAATTTTCATTTCCGATTTCCAGGTAATTTAATTTAAAAGGCCCCGGATGGCCCATTTCTGCGCGAAGCCTGCCCCATTTGCTGCTCTCCGGGCTGATTGCATATTCTATTGCGTCCAGCGTATCCTGGATCATATCCTCTAGCTCCTGGCCTTCCATAAGGACAGACTTTCTGGCCTGGCAGGTCATACCGCAGTTAAAAACATAAAGCGGTTCCATATCCAAATCTTCGCACAGCTGCAAAAACTCATGATAACCCAATCCATTGCTGGTACGGTAGTGCCACATCAGCAGGTGGCTCGGGCGTTCCCAGACAGGCCCTACAACATTGCGGAAACGCATTGCGGTTGAGGGACTGAAGCCTTCTACTATGCAGCCTCCGGGAAATCTCATGAATCTTGGATTCAACGCCGCTATCTTCTCAACAATATCCTTCCTCAAGCCATGGCCCATGTATGTGTCGACCGGCATCATCGAAGTAAATCCGAATTTAACTTTGCCGCCTTCATGGCAGCGTATCTCAAGTATTGCCTCCGCTGAGTCTGCCTCTGCAGTCAGAACCACATTATAAAGGGAATATGCTCCGCTCTTCACTGTGAACTCTGCTCCGCAGAAGGTTTTACTTCCCTCTTTAACGGATACGGACAGTTTCGTATCTTCATCTGATTTTGCAAACATATAGAAAATGTACGATGAGCCTGCTTTTTGGGGAATGCCGCAGAATCCTGTATTCCAGATAAAACCTTCTTTGCGGAAGCTGACAGCCAGGGCTACCTCCCTGTGTATATTCAATGTATCGGATGTGTCGAGTTCTATTGTGGCTTCCTGGCTATACCAGGCGGGAATTGATGTGAATGGTGTGTTGTTATTGCGGATCCACTTTGATAATCCTTCTCCATGGTTGAATTGATCACGCCAGCCTGAGCCGGATACCACAGCATAGCCAATATCCTCGGTCGTGCAGTCCTTCGGCGGAAGTGAATCCTCAAAACTCCTGTTTCTGATCATTTCAGGATACAGGCCTCCGTCTCCGGCCCTATTGATATCCTCAAAAAAGATCCCGTATAATTTCTCGTTTACAGGGATTCTTTTCTCTTCAGTTTTTATTATGATCTTACTCATATATTTCCTCCCGAAAATGTGATCCCTGTATTTGCATTCATGGTAAATCGTTTTACCTAATATGCTAATATTATATGCGTTTGGACAAATATAGTCAACCTTTGGAAAATGAAATTTGTGAAAATTATACTACATATTGATGTTTCATTTTACGTTTATATTCGTTTTTCATAAAATAAAATAGGCAATAAATTCTATTGCCTATTAGTCAAACGTTTTCCCTTATTCGATATATTTCGGCTTAATTTCTGCATTTCAGGCTATTTTTTTACAAAGCAGCCTGCTTTCTTGGGTCGATGCTCAGACATACCCTCTCATTCTCAACTCCGGTAAACGGGCCGGCAATTCTCAGTCCATCAGTGGCATTGCCAAAATAGTCGGTGGTCACTTTTTTATCCGGTTCTACCTCGGGCAAAGCGGTCTTAAACTGAATTTCCATTGTCAGAGTGTCACTATTGACGCTGATGTCTATGGCACAGTTGCAGCCTTTTCTGTCAAACCCGCAAAATTCCTGCCAGGCCGCAAGATCAAGGCACATTTCTGGTTCGGGATACATTACTCGCAGGTAACCTCCGGGCATCTTGGCATAAGCATTCCCCTCGGCTTTATTATGCTCATTTGGCAATATTATCGCTGCCTCACCGCATTGATAGAATATATTGTTGAAGAATTTGTGTTCTCTTGATGTACCGCCGCGGTACGGCTGCAGCCTGAATGCCACAACCTTCGCAAAAAAGCCTGCTTTATTGCATTTGCCGATCAGATTGTTCACTATCCTGAGCCTGTCAGTACCCTCAAGGTAGATACCATAGCCGTTTGTGAATTCAGTCTCGGTTGTCTTATACCAGCCAGATGAGCCAGGCTCAGCCGGAATCTTGCTCTTGTCGTACCTGCCTTCGACATTCCAGATGATATTATTATCAATGAGATTCTCATCGTCACGAGTACACTCGATGAATATATGCTCCCTGGAATTTATCCCGTCAAGGAAGAGGTTGGAGGTAATACGGTTATTGTGGTTTGCGACATCCATCCACAGAGCATCACAGCCGTAGCATTCCCTGATGATATTACGACGTATCAGCGAGTTGACAGAGTTGTGTACCTTTATGCCTCCCGCTTCCCAGGAAAGCTCCATCCGCTGCCATCCCGTCCCTGTGATCAGGTTATCCTCAATGAGCATGTTTTTCACAAACAATCCGGCAATACCGCACACTCCGACATCCTTTATCGTATTTCTCCGGATGATGGTATTTCCGATGGTCTGCCCTTCTGTATAGGTATGATGCCAGCATTCATTCCCGCAGTCGATACCTGTAGCATTGGACCAATCTATTGTACAGTCTTCAATGATCCAATGGTGTCCGCGGTAGCAGGATAAAGAGCCTCGCTGCGGAACCGGAGCACCCGTCGCGGCATGTGCCATCGTCAGCCCTTTTACTCTGATATATGACAGGAACGGAACCTTCGGCGCAAAGCACTGTTCACGATTGCTAAGTTCTATAACATGGTTTTTCGGGTCGTCATCCCCGTTCAAGCGGATGTGGACCTTCTGCCCGTTTGCTTCGACCCAGTAAGAGTTCTCGTTCTCAGTAAGCAGAGGATACAGTGCTACCTGCTTCATCGGCCTGTCGTCGACAAATACCATCCCTCTTCTGTTCAGATAGGTCGTCATATCTGTTTTGTCATATTCGATAAATAGCCTGTCATGAAGAATGTTTACCGAGCAGAACGGATTATAGCCTTTAAATTCCTCAGGATCCAGCTCGATTTCCCAAATCCTGACCCCTTCTGTACTCACACCGCTGTTGCCGTAGCCTCTGGTCATCCTCCACCCGGTGCTGGGCTTGAAGTCTTTTACTTCCACAGAGGCTTTGATTATCGCTTCTTCCCCCTCGAAAGCTTCATAACTGATCATTTTTTCGGGACTCAAGCCTCCCATTGCCGGCTGGACCGTTTCACGATATGTCCCTCCATGGATAAGCACCCTTGTGCCGGGAGTTGCTACCGCAGCCGCGGCATTGATCGTTTTCATAGGCTTTGCTGCAGTCCCGTCATTACTATCCGATGCGCAGGGATTTTTAGCATCCACATGTATCTCACGGTCATATTTTTGAGATACTTCCCAAAACTCAAACATTTGCCCATTCGGAAGCTGCGCAGTCGGATCGGGCTCGTTGAAGGCCAACCTGGCAAAATTGCAAACGCCATTGTTCCATACATTAAAATCATGAACGCCATCCTTTATTACTACCCTGCGAAAATCCACGAGTTTGGTTCCTGCCGTTTCGGCAAGCCCTTCTATAGCTTTGTTGTACCCGATATCATATGATACTCCGTCTGCATCACCGCATGTCATATAAAGCAGCTGCAGCTTGTGTCCGCAGGAAGCTATGCTTTTGCCCAAAGTATTTCCGTCACTCGAAGTGGGAGCATTAGAGAAGGCGCCTACATAGGCGAACAGGTCTAACATACCCGGCGCAGGCACCGTCGCATCAAGTCCATTATCCCAGCTGCCTACCGATCTGGTATATAAGGTCGAATCACATCTGTACCCTCCGACAATAAGATTCAACGCCTGCATACCGCCCATCGAAAGACCGCCTATTGCACGATGAAGCCTGTTGTACGCAATCCCATCGGGAGATGTGTCTTTTATATTTGCCAAAGCATTAAACTCTGATTCGATAAAAGGAATCAGGTCATATCTCAGTTCATAATCAAAGTAATAAAAACCAAGCAAATGGGTCCCTTCGGTATTGAATGAGTTATCGGTCCAGTCATGTGCACTTCTTCCCTCGGGCACAACTACGATCATCGGTTCGATATCACCGTTTGCAATAAGATTGTCGAAAATATTCTGAAGGGTATACTTTCCGCTTTTTCCACTGTAATCGGCACCGGAGGTCAGCCACTCAAAACGGTTGCCGCCGACCCCATGGAGAAGATACAATACATTGTACTTTTTATCCTTGTTGTTCTTGTCGTAATCTTTGGGCAGGTAAACACTGCATACCTTGGTTATTGCCTTTCCCTCGACCGTTTCCCTTCCTGCCTCCGCCGAACAAATATTCCGATCTGTCACCAGCTTTCTCATAGGATCGATATAATTTCCTACGCGGTAGGTCATTTCAACGACCGTGCCCTGAAGCTCCGGACAAGCCGCATCCTTATAACTGTCCGGCATTGTTGTCACTAAATTATGACTCATGCTTTCCCTCCTCGATTTCCGTATCGCTTCTCTTTTAATTTATTTAATCGTTATGACAGAATTACGTTCGATTATACGGCATGGTATCTTGACGATCTCTGCGTCATCGTTGTTCTCATTACCTTCTGTCAGCAGCTTGATCATGACCTCCGCTGATTTCGTACCAATATCAGCAAATGGGATCTCATTTGTTGTAAGAGCAGGCTTTAAATATCCTGAAATCTCTACGTTGTCATATCCTGCTATAGAAATATCCTCTCCTGCCTTCAAGCCGTGCTCATACAAATAATCATAAACACCCACAGCCATATCATCATTCATACAGAAAATTGCAGTGACGCCTTCCTTGATAAGTTCTTCAACTTCCTCATAGCCCGAATGCCTTTTCCAATCGCCATATCTTATCAAACAAGGGTTATAGAGGATCTGATCTTCAAATAATGCTTTCTGATACCCCAGAATCCTTTTTTGAGTATGCATATTATCGGCAGCTCCTGCAATCACGCCTATTCTCCGGTGACCCTTGGAGATCAGATACCGTGTCATATCATATCCGCCCTTTTCATCATCTATTACGACGGAAGTAAATTTTGGCGACTTTGAATATCCATATACGACCATAGCCGGAATACCGAAATCATCAGGAAAGCAATTTATAAACCTGCTATGTCCTGCGACATATATGATCCCGTCAACTTTAATCGAAAGCAGTTCTTGGATGGCTGGCTGCAATACAGACTGCAATTTACCCTCATCGCAATACCATGTATTTTCCCATTTATCATACAAGCGCAAATTGACCAGAATAGTCCTATAATTCATATCCTCGCAATAAGCCATGATCCTTTCAATAATAGGCGGGGAGCTGAACTGGATCAGATCTTCGGTAATGATACCAATGATGTTAGTCTTTTGCTTTCTCATCCCCTGAGCAAAATAATTAGGCTGGTAGCCGGTCTGCTTCACGACATCAAGCACCTTCTGCCTGGTGGCATCGCTTACCTTGAGCTTACCGTTCAATATATTCGATATGGTCGATGTCGAAACACCACACATTTCAGCAATTTCTTTCTGCGTGATCAAAGCTTTTGTACCTCACTTACTGTTTATCTATCCAGACACGCTCCGGTGTCCAGTGGGAGATATGATAGTATCCAAAATGGCTGTCCCTGACCTTCTCTTTTGCAAAGAACTGATTGCTGACTGAAGCATACGGGATAATCAGGCAGTAATCATCGATCACCTTTTTGACAGTTCCTTGCTTATTTCCACCTTTTCATCAAACGACTTTGCTTCTATTGCCTCATTGATCAATACCTTTATATCTGCAGGATGGAGAACGCTTCCAGCACACCTGACACCTTCATCCCGTTTTCAGGTATGAAAGCGGTTTTTTGGGGTTGATCCTCATTTCCTCAACAGTCCTGTTTAGTTCCCACTCATATCCTCTTTCCGCTTTACCTTCAAACTCCGCTTTCAATACCGGACTATCCGCAAACTTTTCAGCAAAGGAAAGGAAGTAGTTCTTAACCGCCTCTGCGCTCTTTTTCCGGGCTTCCGGGTCGTCTGCCGACATGATGGTCTTTAATCTTCCGGGAGAAGTCTCCCCGCCTTTTCTGGAGTGAGGCCCTCCGACCAAAGCCGCAAAGCCGACCAGAACCTCGGGATGCCGCAATGCCAGATGCCAGCCTATGCCCGCTCCATGTGATTGTCCGGTATATAGGAACTTTTGTATTCCCTTGCCTTTAGCAAATTCATACACATCGTCCGCCCAGACATTATACCACTCACCGCCAAGATCTTCGGTAACATGAGTCGATTTTCCATAGCCCCTGATCTGGATCGATATATTTATCGCCTGAACCATATTCATCGTAGTAAAGAGTTGCACCATTTACCGCCTGATACATATGAACACGCTCCTAAATCGTTAAACCTAATTAAGCAAATTGTACCATGAATAGCTTTGCTATGTAAATATCATCGAATTGATGTGTTTATTCTGTGTCAGTTTTTTACACAAAGTGAAGGTGGGTGACTTCACTGTGCAATTTTGTAGCTTTTGGGAATGTTCTACAAATTTGCACGTCCAGCTTATCTTTCATAAGTCCATTCATGCGGATCAAAATCGATCAAATCAACAAGTTTCCTTTTTCCTCTGTTCCCTTTTGTAGTTTCTATCTTTCCGTCCACAAGCTCTTCGAATACGTAATCGCCTGTAAGCAGGTTATAATCCTTTTCAACACTAACCATTTCTCCATTGACTTCCACCAGTTCACCTTCTGTTGTCCCAATCAAATACCAGCCATTATCCTGATAACGAAAGCCGGTATCTTCTTTACTAATGCAAGGGCAAGCTGATAACTACGATCGTCCTGATCACTATAATAATGAGCTTGCAGATGCTTACTTTTTCAACTTTTGGGCAAAAGCACAAGCCTAAATACGTGATTAGGCTACATAATTCAGTATTCTGTCGTATTACTATATGCCATACCTGGGATTTAAATGAATCAGGCGCCCAAAAGTTGAATTTTCAAGCAGTCTCGTCAGGCCAATGAAAAATAAGCGGTAGGTAATTTGAAGCGCACAGGGCCGGGGGCATCTGAAATAGGTACATGAAGTAACCGGTACCGGGCGTATAATGCCTGTCGCTTAATCATTTAATTAATGAAAATTTTACCTGTTCTTAATTGCCTCTTATAAATACTTTGCTAACATTACTCCATAAGTTCCATATCAAAAAAAATTCTAAAAATTTATGGAGGTGTATCCATGATCAAATTCAGCAGAAAGCTTCTGGCAGCTGTTCTGGCGCTAGTCTTTATTGCCTCAACAGTCTTTATGGCCGTAACAGCCGCTACTACTCAGGTTACTCAAACAAATAACACTTACACAGGTTCTGCACCCAAGTATGTCTTTATGTTCATCGGGGACGGGATGAGCTATCCTCAGATTTACTCTGCGGAAGCTTATAGGGGCAAAGCTCTGAACCCAAAAACAGTAGGCATAGGCAAGCTGAACTTCACAACCTTCCCGATAGCCGGTTCAGCAACAACCTTCGATTCCACATCAATATGTCCTGATTCGGCCTCCACTGCCACATCAATGGCTACTGGCCAAAAAACCTTAAGCGGTGTAATAAATATGGATGTGACCAAAACCACAAAATTCAAGACCATTGCCGAGATGGCAAAGGAGAAAGGTTACAAGGTAGGCATAATTTCAAGCGTATCCATCAATCATGCTACTCCGGCTGCATTTTACGCTCACCAGCCTACCCGCAACAATTACTATGAAATAGGCGTAGAGCTGGCAAACAGCAGCTTTGACTACTTCGGAGGCGGTGGCTTCCTACAGCAGAAAGGCGCCAAGGATGATCAGAAGGATATTTACGATGTAGCAAAAGGCAAAGGCTACAAAGTGGTTAACACCAAGGAGGAAATATTAGCGCTCAGCAATAAGTCCGGCAAGGTTATTGCAACAAATCCGGTCCTTGATGCTGACAAAGCTCTTCCTTATGAGATCGACCGCAGCGCCGGCGACCTCTCTCTGGCTGACTTTACCAGAAAAGGCATAGATGTATTGGATAACTCAAAGGGCTTCTTCATGATGGTCGAAGGCGGCAAGATCGACTGGAGCTGCCACGCAAACGACGCCGCAACCACCATACACGATACCCTGGCGTTTGATAATGCAGTAGGAGAAGCAATAAAATTCTATAACAAGCATCCAAAGGAAACCTTGATCCTTGTAACCGCAGACCATGAAACCGGAGGTCTGACCATAGGTTTCTCAGCAACAGGCTATTCAACCTTCTTTGACAAGCTGGCGTACCAGAAAAAATCCTACAGTGCATTTGATGAGATCATAAAAGCTTACACAAGCAGTACGGAAAAGAAAAAGGCAAAGCTTGAGGACCTAATGCCGGATATCAAAAAGTACTTCGGCCTCCTTCTTCCAACCGACCCGGATACAGCAGCAAATCCCGGCATGGTCCTGACCAATTATGAGGAGCAGCAGCTAAGGGATGCACTGGTGCACAGCATGATAGCTTCCGAGGAAAGAAACTATACTGATTCAGAGAAAATCATTTACGGCAGTTATGAACCGCTTTCAGTCACAGTCACTCATGTTCTTAATAACAAGGCCGGTATCGGCTGGACCTCATATTCGCACACCGGTGTTCCCGTGCCTGTGTTCGCATACGGTTCAGGTCAGGAGCTCTTTAGCGGATATTACGACAATACGGATATCTTCAATAAGCTAAAATCCATCTTAAAGACAAAGTAAGCTAAGTTTTCCGGAGACGGGGACGGTTATCATGCAAAGGAGAATGTATGAAACCGTCCTCATTTCACCAGCGAAAGGACGGGGTCAATATTGCGGCAGACATTGCATGTAAAACCTGAGTTAAAATCTAACCTTATATTCTCGATATTCATACTAGCGGTATCATTAGTGCTTTTCCTTCTCCCCACAGGCTTTGAAAGGGAAGACAATGCCTATGGGACCCAAGCCAGGGTGAAAATCCTCGAGACAGACAATTCCAATATGCACTCAACCGGTTTGATAAAGCATGGGACCCAGATCTGTGAAGTTGAAATAATATCAGGGCAGTTTAAGGGCCAACAGGCTGCAGCAATCAACGAGCTTTCAGGAAAGCTGGAAATGGACAAGATCTTCATGCCGGGTGACAAGGCGTTAGCCGGTATTGACATAAACAACGGTACAATTCATTTTGTCACTCTCATCGACCACTATCGTGTCAACCTGGAGTTAATCCTTTTCGGTGCATTTATGCTCCTGCTGATAATATTTGCCGGCTGGACAGGCGTAAGGGCAATACTATCCTTTGCATTCACAGTGCTGATGATCTGGAAGGTCCAGATACCATTATTCCTCAAGGGATATAACCCTGTTATCCTCTCTCTTCTTGTAGTGGCAGCATTGACTACGGTGACCATCCTTCTTGTATCCGGGTTCAATACCAAATCACTTGTCGCCATTCTGGGTTCACTGTCCGGCTCCATGCTGACCTGTATATTGGCTGTTATCTTCGGAAAAAGCTTTAAGGTCCACGGCGCCGTTCTAAGCTTTTCGGAGAGTTTACTGTATTCGGGCTACCAGAACCTGAGCCTTACTGATATTTTTATAGCCAGTATATTCATTGCATCTGCCGGGGCATTGATGGACCTTGCCATGGACATCTCTGCAGCCGTTTATGAGATCGTAGAAAAGAAACCATCCATTACAGCCAGGGAAGCCATCAGATCCGGATTTTCCATCGGGCGCTCCGTTCTGGGCACTACGATGACTACGCTGCTCTTGGCATATTCAGGTGGTTACATTGCGCTTCTAATGGTATTCATGTCCCTGGATACCCCGCTTGTCAGCATCCTGAATCTGAAGTATGTCTCGGGAGAAATACTCAACACCATAGTCGGCAGCTTCGGACTTGTAACGGTTGCACCTTTTACAGCGATACTGGCTGGTATCTTCTTTACTAAAGCAATGGCAAGCCGAAAACTGACTACGTCCTGATCACTATAATAATGAGCTTGCAGATGCTTACTTTTTCAACTTTTGGGCAAAAGCACAAGCCTAAATACGTGATTAGGCTACATAATTCAGGATTCTATCGAATTATTATATTCCTTACCTGGTATTTAAATGAATCAGGCGCCCAAAAGTTGAATTTTCAAACAGTTCATGGCAGGTTAATGAGTGGCGATCACATTTCTTCACGCCTATCACAGACTAACACTCTCGTCAAAACAGTGGGAAAATAAGTTATAGTTCAATCTGTACCCGGTAACATCATCTCAATCATTTATTGTTGTCGCTCTTTATATCAATACCAAACATGGCTGCCGTATCTGCATCTTCCAGAATACGCGAGCTCCTTGCTCCGGCTCTTTCTAGCATATCCTGTGTCTTTTCTCTAATAGCATCGGATATAAGCTCTTCCATATTTATGCCCCTGAGCGTGAAAAACAGTGCCGGATTCTCGTCAAGCCTTGCCCCGATTCCGTAAAGAGCAGCAGCCACATGCTTACACATGATAGCAAAATCGGGACAGCTGCAGTCAAATCTTATTTCCTTCGGTGATGGAAACAGGCCACTCCCCTTTGAAGTAAACAGCTCCGAAAGCGCCTTCGGGAATTTTCCGTCGATCAGTTCCTGCAGTGAGTCAATTTTCCCTTCACAGGACTTTTTTATCCTCTCCCAAACCTTGTCCTCTACAGGAGTGATCAGCACTACAACATCATAGGGCTTGGCTCTGGTCCCCTGCACCTTTGCAGTCACTCTGCCCTTATCGATCTTCAAGTCAAGTACCGCACCACTACGAACATAGGTGCGTCCTCTGGAAATACGGTTTTCATAATCAGAGTAGCTTTCGAGATTATCATTCCACGCCTTCCCCCACCATGTACAGGCAAGCTTTCTTCCCTGGATCACGACGGGCGAAATATCAGCATTCTTTTTCCTTAGCTTCTCAACGGACTTCCGTGCCTTCATTTCTCTCTCAGCCGCCGATACATACTTCGGGAATCCACTAGATGACATAAATTTTACCCCCTCTGCGCCTGATGCTTATCAGACCTGCATATCCACAAATCATATCGTCAGCTTGAACAAATTTATCAGCTGCTGGTTATCCATTTCAGTAATCCAGCTTTCATTGATATCCGGTATGATTTCCTTCGTCATTCTCATTTTCTCTTCTATCATCTCGTCAATCTTTTCTTCTATTGTACCCTTTGTAATAAATTTATGCACCAGTACATTTTTACTCTGGCCTATTCTGAAGGCCCTGTCAGTAGCCTGATTTTCAACCGCCGGATTCCACCAGCGGTCAAAGTGTACCACATGATTTGCAGCAGTGAGATTCAGTCCGACACCGCCGGCTTTAATGGATAATACCATAAACGGCACATATTCATGTCCCTGGAATTTCGCAACGATGTCCTTGCGTCTGGCGACCGGCGTTTCTCCATGCAGTACAAGTCCTTCACGGTGGAATACTGTTTGAAGAAATACGGCCAGCGGCTCTGTGATCTCCTTGAACTGAGTAAACACAATCACTTGCTCTCTTTTTTCATATATGGTTTCACAAATCTCCCTAAGCCTTTCAAACTTACCGCTTTCATTTTCCATATAAACATCCTGTCCGAGATACTGATCCGGATGATTACATATCTGTTTAAATTTCATAAGCGCAGCAAGTACCATGCCTTTTCGTTCAATTCCCTCTGTAGTCTCCAGCTTTTGCTTAAGCTCATTGACCATGGAGGTGTACAATGCGGCCTGCTTTTTGAAAAGACTCGTATAGGTCTTCATCTCTATCTTATCAGGCAGATCAGTGATAATGCTCCTGTCCGTTTTCAACCTTCTGAGTATGAATGGCGATACGATCTGCTTAAGTCTGGCATAGCCCTCCTTGCTATCCTTCAGCCTTCGGGCAAAATTGCTGAATTCCTTTGCATTTCCTAAAAGGCCTTTATTAAGAAAATCAAAAATCGACCACAGATCCGACAGTCTGTTTTCCACCGGAGTCCCTGTCAGCGCTATCCTGTTAAGGGCCTTTATTTTCTTTACAGTTCTTGACTGCTTTGTTCCCGGATTTTTAATTGCCTGCGCCTCATCTAGCACGACTGTGTCCCATTTGGTTTCTGTTATCCACTCCAGCCTGTGAAGCATACCGTAAGTCGTGATATATATCCCTTCACCGGCATTACCAGTCTGCAACAAACCCCTTCCCTCCTGAGGATGGATCACATAATACTTAAGCTCAGGAGCAAATCTTGTGATTTCTGCCGTCCAGTTCCCGATCAGTGAGGCAGGTACAACCAGCAGGGCCTTCTCCTCTTTTTTCATCCGCGTATTATTCAGCAGGGCAATCACCTGAATGGTTTTCCCAAGTCCCATGTCATCGGCAAGGCATGCTCCCAGGCCCAGCGATTTCATGGTGTAAAGCCATGCAACTCCTCTTTGCTGGTATGCCCTGAGCACGGCTTGAAAATCTGGTCCGCACTCCGCATCGGCTATTGTATCAGGCTTCTTCAACCGTGAGAGGATCGTCTCAAGCCACTCCCCATTGCTCACCTCAACTTCGCAAACCTTCTCATCTATGTTGACGAGCTTTTCTGGCGACAGCTGCAGGCGCATGGCTTCCATCATGGTCAGCGCCCCTCGCTGTGCCTCTTTTTGAGCGTGCTCGTATGCTGCGAGAGTTTCGCGGAGACGTTCCGGATCAATCTCCACCCACCTGCCTTTTATGAATGCCAGCCCTTCTGTCTCTGACATCAGCTTCCTCAGCTCTTCAGGCGTGATTGTTTCTTCTCCCAGCGACAGCTGCACATCAAAATCCACCAAAGCGTCCAGTCCAACACGCGAAGGCTCTTTATTCCCTATGTTAATGGATATTTTCGGCGATCCGGTTTTGTTCCTCCACCAGTTAGGTATCCTGCAAAGAATACCTGCCGATTCATATAAGGGAACTTCTTTCAAGAAAATATAAGCTTCATCAGAATTCAAACCTATCGGGTGGAATATCTCTCCAGTATTAAGTAATCCGGATACAAAAGGGCTATGCTGTGCCGCCCTGTTGACGGCAGATAGCAGCTCAAGCATTTTTTGGCTGTTCAGCCCATATTCCGTCAAAGCATTTTTTAGAGGAAGATGTCTGCCCTTTCCGGTCGGAGACGGTTCTGCCGCATATGTGGCAAGAAACGCAAAGGGATAATTTGCTTTATTGCTTTCAACCAGATGGAAATATACCTTGCCTGCAATATGAATGTCGGGATTTTTGCTAATAAAGTATTCAGCCACTGTCCCGTGGAACTTCTTTATTTCATCTGAAAAAGCTCCGTTAAGCTTGTCCCAGGCGTGAGAAATCCAATCCGGGCCAAGGTGTTCCGAGCCCATAATGAAGGGTGCCTGTGCAAGCAGCTTCTCCAGTTCCTCCGGCTCCAATACTGCATTTGCCCTGTCACGCAGCGTTTCCAGGTCAGGATTTTCTGATAGGCACTTCACAAAATCTGATGCAATTTTGGACAGATACTCCACTGTTCCTGAAAGCGGTGCGGCTATTTTGACTGTTCCAAGCTTGAGCAGAGCCTGGTCACGATTTGCCATATACGTATCATATAAATCCTGCTGAATTTCAATATCTGCTTGTTCAACGCCGTCACCCTGCTGCCCGGCATCACGGCTCACATATTTCCAATCAAGCACATACCCGCCGTCAGGCTCAATGATGGCAATCAGTTCTCTTCCTGAAGGGCTCATACCCATTCCACGCTCTCCCCATGCTTTCCCGCTTCACTCGTCTTCTTCATCTTCTTCGTCATCATCGTCATAGTCAGAATAATAATCCTCAAAATACTCATCAAGATCGCTCATATCTCCGCCAAGGTCCGAAACATCGGTATTGAACTCACAATACTCTTCACGTGTCAGCTCCGCAACATGACGTTCCACATAACCCCTTATTGCAGGTATCGCCCTGCCATCTCCGTACACAGCAAGAGCTCTTGCCTCAAGCACTTTGACCTCACTACTCCTGAAGCACTCCTTCAACAGTCTGTATATCCGTTCAGATTTATTTTCCGATGCAATGTTCGCTATCGCTAAAATCAGACAGCTATATAAAGTGCCTTTTTTCTCAATTTTTTCAAGCAAATCAGTGATCGGTTCGATAGCTGCTTCCTCAAGCGCTTCCAACGCATCCATGACACCCGCAATTGTTTCTTTGTCGGATTTTTCATTATCAAGCTGATTAATTATAGCCAATAAAGCATTTAAAAATTGAGGCGACGCAATTATCTCTGCAATACGAACAATTGCCTTTTGTTCATATGTAAAACACTTATTCCCGCCCAGCTGCATAGAGTCCAAGGCATGCAGAATATCCTCCAAAAATGAGTCATCGAACCTTTCTATCCTGTCAATCAATCCCGTCGGCAATGCACCTGCATTTTTCTCTTCCAGCAGTGTTACTAAATAACGAATATCAGCAAACGTGTGCAAGCTTTCAAAATATTCTACAGGCGCCATTCCGCCAAGTTCCTTGATATTTCTCGTCTCCCACTCATCCATGAAGCTTATCGAATCATGGAATACATCATTAATAATAGCATAAAGTCCTTGGAGATCCTTACTCTCCTTAAGTTCTTTGACACGCTTTTTGTTTGCTTTTCTGAACCGGGCTACATTCTTGTCGATACATTCTTTTAGATGATCTGCAACAAACCTTGATCTCTCCGAATTATTCATATAAACACTCCCAAAATATATATTTCTCAAACTATATTATCATATCAGCCGAATATCCAATAACTAAATTTCTTCGTTTACTTTACTTTCACTTTCTCACACCTATAACATAACAAAAAAGGAGCTCTGATAAAAAAGCTCCGCCGTCTCTGTTGATGTAAGTCATTAAGTCTTGCCACCCTTAATGACTCTAATTTCAACTTCCTGTTTATCAACTTTTATAGTTAAAGTGTCGATTTTATTTTCTACAATTCCAAGCCGTTCATAAGTCTGCTGGTATCCGTCAAATAAAGCTTTAGTACTACTATCAAGCTTGTTTTCAAGACGGATAACATCGTTTTTCAGCCCGCCGACATCGTCTTTCAGCCCGCTGACATCGTCTTTCAGCCCGCTGAACTCGTTCTTCACTTCTTTTTTAAACTCTGAAAACTCGCTATACATCCTGGACATAAGTTCAAATGCTTTATCTTCCATATCATCGCACCCTCTGTTATATTACTCCTGCCATATAATCTTATCAGAACATTGCCGATAATTCTATAGTCTCTATCATTTACATTTACTTACATCTATAGTATAAAGTATTTCCCTCATTAGAACAAGTGTTCTTATTATCTGGCCGTTCGACAGCTTTTCTATATACATTTTTCTTCTCATAAGCTTTTCCAGTTCGTCTATTAGCACGCCTCCTCTTACGTCCACTATATTTTCATTATTTCCCCCATCAGTTCATATCTACAGTCTGATCAATCAGCATCAGGTTTATTAACATCGGCTGAGATCAAGCATATTAGAGAAAAATATAACGTCAGCCAAAAAGAGTTTTCTGAAATTCTTGATTGGGGCAAAGCAACAATTACCAGATATGAAAACCATCAGGTCCAAGACCGGGCACATGATGACATATTAAGAAAAATAGACTCGGATCCCCAGTGGTTTTTAGAAATGCTTAATAGAGCGAAAGGAAGAATATCTGCAAGATCCTTTAGTAAATATTACAGTGCTGCATTTGAACAGTGTGTAAAAATAAATGGCAGCTATTTCTACAAGTCGATACAAACAAATACTGTTGTTAATGTTGTAGAGACTCTTCCGAAAAGAACCTGTGCTGAAATTTACAGCAAAAATTTGCATGGTAATGGTGGCATTATATCATCACTCCTGGGATATTCGAAAGATTCTAAGGTAGATCCGTTACTGTCTGTATAGAGGGGGATATTGATTTGAAGGAAAGCAGCTTTCAGTTAGTTGGAAAACCACAAGTCACAAAGGTTCAGTTTGAAATTAATAAGGATTTTGTTTTTGAAAAAGAAGTGGCACTTGAAATTAGTAATAATGTTCGTGTTTTGAAGAATAGTAATGAAAAAAAGAACGAATCTATTGTGATTTTAAGTATAGATGTATTTCCTTCAGAAGAACTTGCTGATGTTCCATTTAAAATGGAAATTGAAATACAAGGCTGTTTCATCTGGGATGAAATATTGGCGAATGATAACGTACAATTAGACGCTATGTTGAAACAAAATGCCCCGGCAGTATTATATAGCTACTTGCGCCCAATTATTACATTAGTGACTGTTGAAGCAAATATGCCCCCACTCGTATTGCCACTTATGAATTTCATTGAAGCGGAGTAAAATACTCTATCTCACTGGGCATCACTACGGCAATCAAATATGCAGAGCTTCGTCAGTCTGACCCTGATTACCTGCTCCGTTCGGCCTAACGTATCAGTGATTGTCATTGTAAAAGCCAATCAATGTTAATCAAAAAGCAGGCATGTCCAGCATTGTGACTAGATTCGTCATAAGTATCTTCCTGTAATATATTCGATGTACTCTTTGTCAGATTCTCTGAACCTGTTTGCTAACCTGATTATGAGTTCCTGATAGGTTAACGAATGAAATAAAATATTGTCCCGCTTAGCTATTTCTGAGAATTTAGTTATCTCTTCATTATGTTAGAAAGATTCTTCGCCAATTGTGTCGTACCAGAGATATAAGAGTCGGAATCCCTTCTTATTTCCGATACATTTCTTCAACGCCAGTATATGCTTTATGAGCTGTGCCGCATGCAAGAATACAAACTCATTGTCCTTTGGGCTTATTCTCTTGCCAAGTTCAAAAATATTCGGAATATCATCCCACGCCTCTTCATCTGGCAGATATTTTGGGCCAAGTCCATTGTGGCCCCTATTGGCATAGGGTTCAGTGAACTTTGATTCGATTGCGTATACCCTAATTGCGGCACTGGCATTATTCTCTATAAAAACATCGATATTAGGACATTTAGTGAATCTTCTTTGAATAGATAGCTTCTTTTCAAACTGCAAATTTGCAGCAGATTTTTGGAACTCTTCGCAAAAGCCGCACATATAAGCAATTTCATTTATTCGATTTGTCTTTAGCCAGTATTGGAATATATTCACGCAAAGAGCGGAGGAAGAATGCAATGCACTCATTTTTGCTGCATGCTCCTTAGTATAAACGATTTCATTACCATCAGCAGCATTGAACTCCCTTCGCACATTATCCATCAGCGACTGGAAGAGATTCAACTCCAGCTGCTTTGTATATACACGCCTGCCTTTATCAATAGCGCTTCCGACAAGTTCTTCACTCATGTTATTGTTATGCGCCCACTGCAGCTGCTTTTGCAAAATGAATTCATAACCATTCATAGTTCTCTCCCTAATAAAGCAGTCCAGATTGATGTCCCAATCAATATCGGAGTCAATTTGCATCCATGATAAGCGGTCATTGTATTCCCCCCCTAACTTTTTGCAACAACTAAGCCCGTTATTCAATAGCAGGAGTGGACGAACCACAGCATTTCTTGTATTTCTTACCGCTGCCACATGGGCAAGGACTATTCCTGCCTATCTTTTCACTCACGGCCTGGTTAGGGTTTGATAGCCTTTGTTCCAGACCGGCGTACAAGCGCTTCTTGCTATCAAAATACTTATCGTCCTTCTGTTTTTGCCCCTCTTCAAGTTTTAATCTTTGTTCTAAGGCTTTTAGTTTTTCATCTTCACCAGAATCCTCATAAAGATTGAGAAGTCTCTCCTCTATGCTATCCTTGTCTCTTAATCCATATATGCTTAAGGCATTAAGTAAAATCTCTTCGCCTCTTTTATAATCTGGGTATTCCTTTTTCCCCATCCAGTATTGGTCTGACCAGCCGACCCAACCCCAACCCCATTGGGGATCATCCTTCAGGTAAGCTTCGAAAAGCTCTTCCCCTTTTTCCTTGTTCCCTATCAAGAAGTACGTATCTGCTATTGCTCTTTGTGCATTCTCAATAGAAAGCCGGTTATCCTTCATCGAAAATTGCAGTATATCGTTGTTCAGCTGTATTCTCAGCTTTCCGTACGCATCTAACGCGTCAGTTTCAGATGTATTATTTAACACCCTTTCCAACAATATATCAAAGTCGTCAATCCAATTCGAAACATATTGATTACCATTGAATATTTCATCAAACTCCTTGAATGTCCTGGCAGATTCCTTCTCCATAGCATCCATTAAGTCATTCCATACAGCAATCCACGTTTTTATACCATCATTTTGATTCCGCTCCTGGAGGTATTTGTACCCTAGCTGCATTTTAGAATCCAGGTCAATATACTTGGGATTAACTGCTTCAGGCTCTACGCCAAAGTATTTGCTGCTAATAAACCTATAATAGTCTCGCTCCGAATTATCTGAGAAACCCGCATTATCAACCATACCTCTATTTCTTACTCCTTTATAAGATAAATTTGTCGGGTTATGCCCGTTCACTGGCAACATTCAATTTCTACTATTCCACAGATTCTTTGCAATTCCTTTATTATTTCCCCAATCAGTACATATCGACAGCCTGATCAATCAGTGTCAATAAATACTCTGGGAAACTGTCCGAATCGGTTTCAATGGAGCTCAAACGTTCCTTCATTTTTTCAGCAACCTCAACAGCATTATCCCGATCACCATAGTTAAACAGCGCTTCCAATTCATCGATTCTTTCATAAAGCGCCTCTTCACATGAACTTTCACGTTTATAGCTCAAAAAATCATTTTTGAGAAACCATCCCAAAGTCTTCTCAAAGTGCTGCATTTATTATATCAGGATCTATACTTATCGGCTTTAGCGCCATATCTTTCCCAAGAACCTCATCACACTTGTCTTTTATCTGGAATTCCATATTGCAATCTTCAAAAGCCGTAAGTGCAAGGCCGAAATCATATATGGGCACTTGTATGCCATCTGTAATCAAACATGCGGAATCATCTTCTTCACTATGCTTAATCCTGCATGTCCCAATGCTTTTGAGGCTGTATTGCGCTCCGCCGGATTGTATGGCATTGCTGATATAATGCTCGTTTGAATTACGTCTAAGCGTTTTATACCCCAAGCCAGTGACTATCTTTTTATGTAAATGCATTATTGCAGTATACTGATCATCTTCCGGCCTGACATACACCTCAAACTCATAGTCTCCCCCGATTTCTTCTGCTGTCCAGGTAGAGAATCCAGGCATGATCATATTTGAAATCTTGAATTTATGCAGTACCTTATCAACGTCAAAGACCGATATTTCCTTCGAAAAGTCCTCCAGCTTATCTACCGCCAGCATTTCCGCCATAATGTCATTATTGCAATCCAGACAAAAGTCACCCATATCTTTAATATGTATCGTCGCAATATTCTTTTTACATTTTGTACATTTCATATTTGTTAATCCTCTCCTTCGGCACATCAGGCATTTATCAATTACGGCTATCTTGTAGCAACATATTCAATATACTTATTATCAATTTTTTTGAATTCGTATGCAAGCCTGCTTATGAGGTTGATGTCAAAAAGCCAAGCTGGCACTAGAAAATTGGCAGGTAGCTTATGCTAGGATGTTGGCGTTTATGTATGTTGGTGTTTATGTATGTTGGTGTTTATGTATGTTGGTGTTTATGTATGTTGGCGTTTAAAGATGTTGGTGTTTATGTATGTTTACTTTTTCAACTTTTGGGCGAAAATGTAGGACCAAACAAGTGATTTAAGTTACATAATTCAGGTTCTTACCGAATTACTATATGACAAACGTGGGATTTCATTTGATTAGGCGCCCAAAAGTTGAATTTCATAACATCACATGTTTTATACCCGGTCAAATACACTACATACAACACTACATACATAGCAATCATCTAATTTTTACACAATCCCCTTATTAGCCTTCTGCATCATAGCGCCTGGTATTTCCTCTTTCATGCGCCAGATAAAGCTGATGGGCATATCTCCGCTGTGGCTCACATATTCCGCTTCACCGAGGAAAGTATAGGCCCCGGCAAGGCTGCCCGATCTCTTATTTTCCCTGACAAACAGTACAATCTTATTCCCGGTCTTCAGGTGATTGATGTACCTCTGTCCAGTGATACTTTTTACTGAAGTTCTGCTCTGACTCTGCCAGTGAAACAGTCGCTCATTTATTGCATAATCCTCATAAAGCGTAGAAGGAGAATAATCCTTTTCTGATTTATTAAGAGTAATGAAAAATGCATCCAGCTCAAATTCCTTGAAATACTTCGCGCCCTCCCTGAAGGAAGGCTTTTTGCTTTCATTGAAATAGCCAAACGCAGCCATTATCTGATCAACAGAATAATTGCAGTAAACATTCAGCGGGCAGACCATCCCCAAATCCACATCCTTGTCTATAAAGTCAATGTGCTGGTAGTTATACTCAAGTATTTCGGTGATTTCTTCAATCATTTCCTTGTTATCCGCGCAAAGCTTTAACAATGCTTCCGTAAATGTCCTATATCCCAGCCTCTCAGCGGGCTCGCCGAAAAGGCTGTAATACAGCATGCCCAGCATAAGCTTATCTTCTTCATTAGTGGGATGGCTGCCTGATAAAGCGGAGTAATCGTTGAACAAAGCTTCATTGTTGCCGGTAATACTTCTGAGTACCTTTACCCAATATTCGATCAGTTTTCTCGAGTTAATATGGAAGAAGTTTTTGAACCTTTTGACTATTGCATCCTCATCAGCATTTCCAAAGTCGCTGATTAATCCGGCGTCAACCTTCATTCCAATAAAGCTTCTATCCCCGGCTCTGCCATAAACATCCGCCAGAGAATATTGATAATGCGATAAAAAGTTGGCCAGAGTAGGCTTCAGTCCGGTATCATGTTCAAAATATCGCAGTTTGTTTACGAGATTGGCTCTTGTCAACCTTGCATCCTTGATATTTCTTAGCACATATTCCTTTGCCTGCTTTTCAAGATGGATATAGCACCCTCTGGGCAGGCTTAAGAATCCATTTGTGATACAATACTCTACCGAATGCTTAGTTCTGCCTATCAACGCCTTGAATTTAGATTCAAAATCGTAATTCCTATGGGCCTGTCCCACATAATCAAGCACCGTTAAGCATTCCTTGCCTTTACTATGTCTCAAGCCCCTGCCAAGCTGCTGAAGGAAAATAGTCAAGCTTTCAGTCGGCCTGAGGAAAAGTACTGTGTTTACTTCAGGAATATCGACACCCTCATTGTACACATCCACTGAAAATATGAATCTGACTTCTCCGCTTCTTAGCCTACTGATAGCGCTATTTCTCTCATCCGGATCTGTTTCTCCACATACGGTTATGGACGGAATACCTTTTTGATTGAATTTGCTGGTCATATACCTGGCATGTTCAACCCCTGCACAGAATCCTAAGCCGATCACTTCGTTGATATCAGTAGTGTATTTATAGAGGCTCTGTATAATCCCGTTAACTCTAATGTCGTCGTTGTTGATATACAATCCTTCAAGTTCATTCCTGTCATAGCCTCCACGAGTCCATTTCAGCTGCGACAGGTCAACCGTATCAGAAACCGCAAAGTACTGGAATGGGCTCAGAAACTTTCGGTCTATCGCTTCGGCAAGTCTGATTTCTGCCGCAATCCTGCCGTCAAAATGCTCTAAAACGTCCTTTCCATCCATTCTTTCCGGTGTAGCTGTCAAGCCAAGCAGTATTTTAGGTTTATAATAATCCAGCAGCTTCTGATATGAAGGGGCTTCTGCATGGTGAAATTCATCAATGATAATGAAATCATAAAAGTCAGGCGTTGTTTTTTCATAAAGCCTTGAAGAATTAAAGCTTTGGATGCTCATAAACAGTTTATCGATGGACTCCGGCACATATCCACCCACGTACAGATCGCCAAAATTATTGTCCTTCAATATCGCACGAAAGGTATCCCTGCTGCGTTTCAATATTTCTTCACGATGAGCGATAAATAAAAGGTTATTCCTTCCCCTTCTATTCTCATACATATAGTTTTTATAATCAAATGCCGCTATTACTGTCTTGCCGGTACCTGTGGCAGCAACCAGCAGATTTTTATATCTGCCGTATAGCTTTCGCTCAGCTTGAAGCTTTTCCAATATCTCTTTCTGATAATAATATGGCTCCACATCAAGGGCAAAAACGACATCATTGTCAGAGCCGGCAGCTGCTTCTTTATTTAATGATTTTTTCAGCCTTTCTCTGTCCTCTTCCTCTTCACCGTTAAATGTTGTAAACTCGTTGTCATTCCAATAGCTCTCGAAGGTGGCCTCAATTTTTTGAATAACACTAAGCGAGTCCTTTTCTGTAACTTTCAAATTCCATTCCAGCCCCGCCGTCAATGCTGCATTTGATAAATTGGAGGAGCCAATATACGCAGTTGTAAAGCCGGTATCCCTCATAAACATATATGCCTTGGCATGAAGCCTGGTCCGTTTTGTATCATACGATATCTTTATTTCAGTATTCTTAAGCTCGCTCAGCTCTTTTATTGCCTTATAGTCAGTAGCCCCCATGTACGATGTTGTAATTATTCTGAGCTTATGATTATCATCCTTGGTGAATTCTTTTAGCTCTTCAATAATGCATACCAAGCCGCTCCATTTGATAAATGAAACAAGCATATCAATACGATCGCTGCAAAGAATCTCCTTCTTGAGCTCGTTAACCATATTGGGCTCCGAAGGAGAATTGGTAAATAACGTACTCTGAGAAAGCGGCGTAATCGGCCGGATTATGCTTTTATCTTTAATTGATTTGATACTGTTAATTTTAGAATATAACGATGTCAGGACTTCACCCTCATCTGCAATCTTCAGACCTTGCAGGCTATCCTCCCCCGCCAGCTTACTGAAGGTTTTGATCACTTCGTTGCAAGCCTTTATTTGCAGCAGCAACGCTTCCTTGTCGTTTTCAGTACTGCTTTCCCGAATGAAGCGTAGACCCTTTTTAATGACAGAGGAAATATAACCTGAAAGCATGTTTCTCGCTTCTTCAACATCCAGCTGTTCTTTTTCCAGGTGAAATTCAGCTGGATCAAGCTTTTGAAGCTGCTCTTTCAGGTCCTGATAGATTATTTGTTCATAGATGCCTTGCTTTAGGTCCATGGATACCTCATATGATTAGTTGTACTACAATAAAATAGAATAATATTTATGTATTGTTCTATAAATTTATATCTAGAGTCATTATTGGTTTCTATTTCTTTTTTGTTTACTAAAGTAATGTGAAAACATTGCAGTCTATTCTTTCTCCGTTTAGTTCTCTTTTTGTCCGATTTATATATTGCTCCACTTCAGAATAAATAAGTCTCGATTCATCCTCTAATAGTACAGAGATCTCGGAGCTTTTATTTATTCCTAATGAATTTAGAGAAGTTCCTAATCGTAATCCAGCACAATTCGTAATCCACCACCTATCATGGAAAGGTGAAATTCCTTGTGATTGTGTTCCAATAACATAAATATCTGTATCAGGCGGGCTCTGATCAGATACCCTCATACGCCAGAAGTTTCTAAATGTATCACGCCAAGGTTCTTCTACTGCCTCTTGCTTTAGGTGCTTAATACTTGTTATTATTGTAACCTTGCATTCTTTACTAGCTGAATGTACATGTTTTAAAACTTCTAGTTCTTCAAGCCCAAAATATGGATCACAAATTATTAAGTAATCCTTTAAATTTTTTTCTAACCACTCCTTTATATAATGTATCGCAGATTCTCTTTCGCCAGCATTAATTAGCAAGCTTTTACTACTTGTCTGTTTTGAAAGATAATTAATTGTTTGTTTGTTTTGCCTAGAAGTCTTCATTGTAATTCTCTTAGCAAATTCAGCGCTCATTAATGTTGCCTCAAAAATCGGCCTTAAAATTATAGATGATTGATCTGTAGTGGATAGTCTTTTAATTGTGTTTTGAATCGCCCAGGCAAATACCGGATAAGAATCTACAAGGGAATACCCGCTTACCTTTTTAATGTATTCTCTTGTTTCTTGAATATGAATTGGATTTGACCTACCAGAGTTTAGTGATTTTAACATCATCCATGCAATTCTTATATAATCTGAGTTATTTATTTGCTCTGAAGTATTCGGATGAAAGTTTTGATCTGTAATACTTTCTTTTACTTTTTGTAATGCATATCTATGCTTAATATTTTGTTTCATTTCAATTCTTGCAATGTCGTCATCAGCAATCGATGCTAACGATGATGCTAAATCAGGGTCAAGTCTATAAGCTAAATCGATTATTCTCCGCTGAGTGGCAAATATATTTTTGTCTTTACAGTTAAGAGAAGATCTGAGTGCTGCTGATAGACTTTCTTTGCATAATAATGGATTTATGTTCCAAGCTAGTGAGCATCCCATCTAGCATAAGATAAATGTCCTTCGACTCACCCCGGCTGATAAATTTTCTTATGTTATTTTGGAAGATAACCTGAATATCCAAAGGGATGCTTAATCCCTGGTTCAGCAAGGACCAATCCACTTCTTTTTTATAGACATAGTAATTATCCATTATGCCCATCTACCCCCGATCACTACAAGGTAAGATATGTTCAATACTCTTTATATAAAATGTTTCCTATCGCATATATCTCCCATAGTACTCTTCCAGCTTCTCATCACAGTGTCGCTTGATCCAAGCAATATCCTCTTTTGTCAACTTTTTAAACACATACTTGTTAAACTCAACAAACTCAATTTCCCGAGTTCGTTTCATAAACCGCATATCTTCAAATCTCTTAAAAGGATTGGCAAAAATATTCCTCTCAACATCCTTTCGAGTGTAGCTTTCCTTGCAGAATACACTGGACTTCTGTTCAATAAAGAGACCTTTGCCCCTCCGATCGCCGTAGAAATTGATAAAATAGTCAACTATATCCTCAATACGAATCCTGCCAGCCTCATCAACATTCTCAAACATGGCCTTTAACAGGACAGGCTTATAGGAATAGCTCATATCCATTGTCTTTACCATTTCAATGAACTTATCTTTCATATTAGCTGCCGTTATGAGCTCCCAGCCGAATTCTGATGCATATTTTCTGACGGTATCTTCCCTGAAATACTTAAAGCTCCGCTTATCACCTACAGGAACCTCCAAATCGGGCTTTAGCTTTCCTTCCCTTATATATCGTTCAATTGTTTCAGTCTGAACATCTACCATCCTGACAAACTCAAGCTGCGATATCATATCCTTTACTTCGTCCTGCCAGTTAAACAGGTCAATCAGTTCATAATCGGCAACATCGATTGGGAAGTCCAACCAAATCTCAGGTTTTTCACCTCTGGCAATCAGGTCGGCATCAAGCTCCATTTGTTTTCTCGGTGCCAATACCATCTGTCCGGGTCTGTATTCCTTCAAATTCAACAGTCGGTGAATGGAGTACGGAGTATTGAACATACTTGCATTATCGATAAAGTCAAAGACCATTAGAAATTCTTTGCCTTCACATTTTCGCATTCCCCGGCCAAGCTGCTGTACATACAGGGTCTTGGACATAGTTGGCCTCGCCATAAAGAGCACTTCTGTCTTTGGGCTGTCCCAGCCTTCATTTAAAAGGTCACAAGCGCACAATACATTTATGCTTCCATTTTCATACTCGTCCAGGATTCTGGCTCTCTCGGAGTTCTTCAAATTTCCAGAAACCGCCTCACAAGCAACTCCGTTCTCCTGAAATAGTTGAGAGATTAGCTCTGCATGTTTCACCGAAGCACAAAACACAACGGTTTTCCGGTTTTTAACGTACTGCAGATAAGCATCAATTATTATTCTGTTTCTTTCAGGTACATAAAGCTTACTCTCCAGGTCCTGTGAATAGTATTTGATACCGTTTATTCTTACAGTCGATAGATCCACATTTGTCTTGATTCTTATACAACGAACAGGGCTAAGCTCACCCATTTCTACTGCTGTTTTAAGGTCGAGCTTATGTGCTACATTTCTGAAAAGCTCCAGCAAATCCTCACCATCAGTTCGTTCAGGTGTTGCTGTCAAACCTAGAGTGAATTTGGGTTTGAAATAACCAAGGAGCTTCTTATAAGTATTTGCAGTGCCATGATGGCATTCGTCGATAATGATATAGCCAAAGTCATCAGGTTTAAACTGCTCGATGTTCTGCGCCACGCTTTGGATACTGGCACAAACAACATACGCATCAGCGTCCTTTTGCTCCGCTACATACATACCGGCTTGCTTGTCAGGCCACAAATTTTCGAAAGTTGATTTTGCCTGAGAAACAAGCTCTCTGGTGTGAGCAAGGAAAAGCGTCCTCTCTCCACAACCTTTGGCATCGCTGACAGCAGTAACTGTTTTTCCTGTTCCCGTTGCATGATATAGCAGAGCAATGCTCTCTCCGCTTTTCCTCATTTTCTGCAGGTTGTCTATCGCAGACTGCTGATGTTCCTTCAGTTCGATTATCTTTCCTTTCTGTTTGGGCAGATAGTCTTCCAGCAATTTGAATTCAGGCATCTCACCAACAAAAGTTATCAGTTCGTCCTTAATCTTCTCACGCTGCTTTTTTAGCTGGTTGTATGCCCATCTGTACACTTTCCAATCGTTATAAATAAGACTATTTTGCTTTAATAGATCATCATAATATTTGTTATTTGAAACCTTTTTAGGGTTATGATATGTTTCCCCGTCTATTTCTATAGCTATCCTAAGGTTCTCACTCTCAAGGGCGAAATCTATAGACCTTCTGTTCCCGTATATATCAACAAAAGGATGCTGAACTGATAAGTATTGAGTTTTCTCCGGCCCGAACGCATCACAGAATACTTCTACGAATAAGTCTTCTGCTACGCTGGCGACACTTGTTGAATACCTTACTTCTTGTTCCATTTCATTTTGACCTACTTTTCCCGGACTTCCTTCAGTAGCAGCCTCTTTTCAAACGCACCGCGCTCGGCAGCTTTCTTCAGTCGAATATTCTCAAACGTATCTATATCAATATCTTTATACTTGAGAATTGCATAAATGACTTCCACCAGGTCGGCAAGCTCCTCTACATTATCATCGGACAGATACTCCTGTAGCTCTTCTCCCAGCTTCGCATCTAAGAGTCTCTTGTACGAATCACTTTCAAGCATTTCAATCACAGCAGTTTTGCCCGCTTCCTCAATGATCTGCGGGATTTTGTCTCTCACGAGTTTGTTATATGTAATGGTTCTCAAAGCCTATCGCCCCTTTGGTTTAGCAATGATATTTCTTATATTTGAAGTCCTTCAATATGGATGCCGCGGCCTATATATGGAAGGATTTCTTTACATTAGGTGTTCGACATGAATTCTCATATTCCTTCATTTTTATCTATTATTATCCTTATGGATAAAGTAGCGGGTCAAGCCTGACCCGCCCTCATTCTAATTCCGGAAATAGAGAAATAATGTGCATGGTTCAACCAATTCTGATATAATTGAATAACCATAGATAATTTGCGTCGGCAAAGGGGATAACCATATGCAGGATGAAAAGTTGTTTGATTTTATGACCCAGATGTACTCCGAAATGAAAGAGGGGTTCAATAAGGTCAACTTTGATATCAGCAAGCTTGACTCCGAAATGAAGGAAGTCAAAAAAACATTATTGCATATAGAGCAGGATCATGGCAAAAAGCTTGAAGTCATATTTGATGGATTAACCCAGCATACAAATCAGCTTAACCGTATCGAAGAACGCCTAAATCAACATGATGATATTCTTCTGAAGCGCATAAAGTAAAATGAGCATTATCTATGGCCAGGCTTTCCTCTTCTGTCAGGACATACGCACCGCCGCCTGCCACTATATCCTGATCACATTTGCCTCATCGATTAACAGGGCCGGATTTGATGTCATTAGAATAACCTGCTTACCTGTTTGCGATAATCTGTACATCGACTTTACAAAATCCCTCTGCCTGGGCGGGTCAAGATATATCGTAGGATCGTCCAGTACAAGAAGCTGATTTTGGAATGCCACCGATACAGCCAATTTAAGGCCGATATAGATAAGTGACTTCTCACTTCCCGACAATGTTGTAATGTCTATTTTCCTATAAGTATCCCACACAACGGGCATATAGTCCTCAACGCTGATTTCGACCCTGTAAGCCGGCAAGACGCCCAGATCATTAATAAACGCTGTTATATCGGCACCGGCTGTGGTGAATATGTCATGAATCACTTTTTCCATGCACTTCTCGGTTGCCGTTACCGCCGCCTCACAGATTGCCCTGGTTTTCTCACTTGCTTTGAGCTTTTGCTGCCCTTCAATAAAACTGGCTGCATTTCGGTCATGATTCGTTTTTTGAACCAATATTTGCTCATACTCATTTGTGAGCTTATCCAATGCAGCCTTCAGGCTATTAAGGTCTTTCCCTGCCACCGCTGACCGGTTTCCTGTGTCTGCCTGATGTGTAGTGCCTGCTTTATTTGTAGTACCGGAGCCATCTAACAGCCCTAGCTGCATTTCCTTTTTTGATATATTCTCGCTAATTTTCTCGATATCTTGAACCAAAATCTGAGCAATGTCTCTTCTGGCCAACAAGTCCGGCTTTTGAGCCAATAGCTTTTTCAACCGTTCAATCTCACCTTTTAGCTTATCTGCACGACTTTGAAGTTCTCCCATACGTTCATCAGCCTTACACTTTTTCGTCAGGTTTGTGCTTATTACTTGACTCAGCTTGTCACCTGACAATGGCTGTGTACATAATGGACAGTTTGGGCCTGATGCATCAACTCTGATTGTGTTAAGTTCATCCAGGTGGGCATCTAATTGTGATATGAATGCCTTGCCGTTCTTCACTCTTTGATCCAGCGCATCAAATTCTTCAGTCTTCTCTGCCAGTTCCTTTTCCTTCTCATCCAGGGTTCGAATAAATTCGACAATGCTTTCAATACTATTAAATTCACTTAATTTTATTGCTAATTCGCTATGCTTCTCTTCCAGATCCTTTTTCAGTTCAGCCAAATCAGCTTTGATACCTGTGGAGTTATCTGATCCGGCTGAGGAAACAACTTGCTTGAGCAAATTGTCATACTCACTCTGAATGGCATCCTTACGACTCTTTACTTCTAAAAATATCCTGTCAATTTCATAATTCAGGTGACTGCTTAGAGCATCGACTTCCATCTGAATGCTTTTCTCTTCCCTTTTTGACTGTTTTCTGTTCTCGATGAAAATGTCGCGTATTTTCTCAAGTGTATTAATCCCTGCGATACTGTAAATAAGGTCACGCCTGTCGGACTTGGTAAGTGTAATGAACTCAACGACCTCGCTCTCACTTAAAAAGCCAAATTTCAATGAATTTACGTTCTGTCCGAACAGATCGTTGAGAAATATGTCGGTATCCTTCTTAGAGGCAATGGTTCTTGAGCGGTTTTGCGAGACAGCAGTTATCTTTAATTCGTTGGGCAGCCTTCTGGTAATCTGTATATTATCCTGCTCCCTGCGCAGTGATAAGGTAACCTCGGAGATCAGGCTGTCATACTTCGCCAACGCTTTTGTATTCTTCCTGCCCTTTAAGGATTCGCCAAAAAGGCAATAAAACATGGATTCGCAGAGGGTAGTTTTACCGGCGAAATTGTCCCCAAGCACGATATTCAACCCTGGCTTGAAATCGCATGATTTTTCTTCAAATTTACGGATGTTTCTGATTTTCAGGTTATCTATTACCATGCCAATACCCTCAAAGTTGTTCATTTTTCAGCTTTTTGTAAATGTCACTTTCTGAAGCGTCCTCATAATTGCTGTCATACATATTGTTAAAGACTCTGCATATCCTGTCTGTGTCCTGCCCGCTCAGTTTGTACTTTTGTGCGAGCTTGTTCAGTTCACTTCTATAGATTTCTTTAATCTCCTCAGAAGCTGCCACCGGTATCCCTCCAAACCTGTACTCGAATAAATGAAACAGCAGCGTATCATTTAATATGATTCTTCGTTGACGACAAAATTCCTGCATTATTCCTAATATGTTTACTAAATGTAAAAAATATCATAGAATAATAGCTATAGCACTAATAAACACTATTCAGGCAAGGTTGGAACAAAGCATGGGATTTTTCAAGAATCTATTCAGAAAAAATATGAATCAGCAAGGTAAAGCCTCAGCTGTTGTCCCACCTGAGTTTGAAAAGCTGTCTGTCTTTAATAATGCTCTTGAAACCCTTTTATCAAAAGATGCCTACATAGCTAGAAGTGACTACATCAAAATTACAGATGACTTTACTGAAGTCTATAATCAATTTAAAACAATTAATCAAAGCGGCGTGTTGCCTGATTACTGCCGAAAAAACTCCATTGACGCCGGTGATATCCTCAAAGCCCTTGATACATTTGACAATGTGATATCAATTGTAGATACACATAATTGCGAATACATTGCAAAGACAAAAATCAGCGAAAAGGCTTATCTGGATAATATCCTGAGGGATATCGATCCCGGCATTATACTCGATGAAAACCAGCGAGAGGCTGTACTGACGGATGAAGATTATTGTTTGGTTATTGCCGGGGCAGGAGCCGGAAAGACTACTACCGTAGCAGCCAAGGTGAAATATCTTGTTGACAGGAAGCATATTGATCCGAAGCAGATACTGATCATCTCTTTTACTAACAAGGCTGTCGAGGAACTGCGTGACAGGATAAACAAATCTCTTTCTATTCCCTGCCCTATTGCAACGTTCCATTCGGCAGGCAATGCAATTATTCGCAAACAGAATGACCAAAGAATCAATATTGTAGACTCAGGCAAATTATACTGGGTACTAATGGATTATTTCAAGGGCACTCTCCTGAAGAATGCTCGTATGGTCAATAACCTTATATTATTCTTCGGTTCTTATTTTGACGCTCCATACGAAGGTGATGACCTGAATGCTTTTTTTGACTCAGTCGCCAAAGCCAATTACTCGACACTAAAAAGCGACCTGAATGAGTATATTAAGGAAATATGCGATATGCGCAGCAGGAAGCAGGTGACTATCGCCAACGAAGTTTTACGTTCAAAGCAGGAAGTTGAGATCGCCAATTTCTTATATATGAACAATATCGATTACCAATATGAGCCTCTATATCAGTATAATATACAGTTTTCAAGGAAACCGTACACTCCGGACTTTCTTATCATTCAAGAGAAACGTGTAGCATATATTGAGCATTTTGGGTTGTCAGAATCAGGTACTAATGACCGTTACAGCGCGGATCAAATTGAAGCTTACAAAAATGCAATCAGGAATAAAATCGAGATTCACAAACAGCATGGCACAACATTGATCTACACTTTTTCCGGTTACAACGATGGTCGTTCATTACTCGAGCATCTGAAGGAGCAGTTGGAACTGAAAGGATTTGAGCTACATCCAAGGTCCAATCAGGAAATCGTAGAGAAACTGGTTTCGGATGAAGAGTCAAGATATATTCGCAAGTTGGTAGATTTGATATGCCGATTTATTTCGAATTTTAAAATAAATACATATACCTTCAGTGACTTTTCGCGCATGTCAAACTCCACAAGAAATGTTCGGACAAAGCTTTTTCTGGACATTTGCCAGGAATGCTACCTGGAGTATCAGAAATACCTTTCAGAAAACAACGCAGTAGATTTCCAGGACATGATCAATGAATCTGTTCAGTTGCTGAAAGAAGTCCGGGAAATGAAGCAGAAGCTGGATTTTAAATATATTATTGTAGATGAATACCAGGATATTTCCAGACAGCGGTTTGACCTGACAAAAGAACTTTCGACAGTCACTGATGCCAAAATCATTGCAGTCGGGGATGACTGGCAGTCTATTTATGCATTCAGCGGCTCAGACATAACATTATTTACAGAATTTCTTGGCAAAATGGGTTATGGCAAACTGTTGAAGATAGTTAAAACCTATAGGAATGCACAGGAGGTTATTGACATTGCCGGCTGCTTTATACAGAAAAATGCCTCTCAGATCCAAAAGGCCCTTGAGTCTCCCAAACATATCAGCGACCCTGTAATAATCTATACATACGACACTGCACCAAAGGCACAAAACATGGATAATAGAAGTGGTGTGAATTTTGCTATTGCTCACGCCGTCGAGGTAGCATTAGAACAGATCATCGCTTATAACAGAATGGAAGGGAAAGGTTCAAGCTCAAATATTCTTCTCTTAGGTCGTTATGGTTATGACGGGGATCGTCTTGAGAAAAGCGGTCTGTTTGAGTATGTAAATCGCGGAAAGAAAGTACGTTCTGTAAAATATTCGAAGCTTGATATCACCTTTATGACAGTCCATTCCTCTAAAGGACTTGGCTATGATAATGTTATTGTCATCAACGGTCGCAATGATACCTACGGTTTTCCTGCAAAAATAGAGGATGACCCTGTTTTGAAGCTGGTAATCAAAGAAGATAATTCCATTGAATATGCAGAAGAGCGGCGATTATTCTATGTTGCGATGACTCGTACAAAAAACAGGGTGTATTGTATTGCACCGGAGAGAAATCCATCAGAATTTCTGCTTGAGCTTAAACATGATTACAAAAATGTCGTTCTTAGGGGAAATTGGTCCGAAGAAAGTTATCGACCTTTTTATAAAAAACGCTGTCCGATCTGCGGTTATCCCTTACAGTTCAAATACAAGAATGCTTATGGACTGAGGCTTTATATATGTACTAATGAGCCTGAAATCTGCGGTTTTATTTCTAACGATCTTGCAGGTGGTAAAATGTCCATACAAAAGTGCGATAAATGCATTGACGGGTATCTTATAATTAAGAAAAGCCGTGAAAACAATGTCTCATTTCTTGGATGTACCAACTTTTCCCGTGATGGCAAGGGTTGTGGCGGTTCAATGACAAAGCAGGCGTATTATTCAGCATACGGGCTGATGACTCAGAGGGAAATCCAGTACCTGCACGGCGACATAGCCCGCAAAAGCACATGGGAAAGAGGCCTGCAGCTAGCAATCGTGTGACTGCAGCTAGCAACAATGTGCCTCCTGCCGACAACAGCAAGTTCAACATTGAAACCAGCACACCACCTCAAGTCACACCCTATGTGAACACAACATCTCAAGGCAAGCCCGATGTGGGCACTACCGGTAGGGAGCAACAACCCGTTACACTTCAGCCGGTTCTCTTCAAAGGTGTTGATGTTATGCGTATTGTCGGCACAATTCTGCAATGTGTTATTGAGATCAGTAAAAAACACTTTTTCGGCACAGAAGTAGTGCTAAATGTGCTCAGAGGCTCAGCCTGTGAAAAAGTTAAGAAATATAAACTGGATGAATCTCATACATATGGCCAATTAGCCAACATAGGTCGTGAAGACTTGAGAACAGTCATTGACTGGCTGATCCAGAATAAGTTCCTTTATAAAAGGGACGGTCGTTACCCTGTCATTCATATCACATACAGTGGAAACCATTACAAAGAAATCCTAACAGATAGATTACTTAAAAATCTGGTTAAAATGATTACGGGCCAGGCTTGAATCATTCTCTTTTCTTGTTCAATCGCAATTCTACTACTCCAAAAAGCCACATGAATTCAGGAGCTTGAGGTTCGCTAATTTCCGTAAGCCTTTGATATCTTCAATTCCATAGTCAAAAGCATCCAACCTGCTCAGCTCCGACACTTCTGACTTGTAAATACTCCCGTCAAGTTAATTAATCTCTTTGTCCGATAGAAACATTTAGCCTTTTAGGCGAAACAGAGGAAACATCCTGTAGTAAAATTGACTGCAGTGTACATTTTTTTCAATCTTGGGCAATCAGTTTATTAGAAGCTGATTTTTTAAGTAGCTAATGTTACATAAACCAGAGTTACATCACATTATTACACCTTATTGCTTCAAAGCCGAACAAATATGCGTCCATAAGCGCCCAAGATTGAAAATTTTGTACACCCTCATACCAAAATCACATCCCTCAGAACCTCTATGTAATTGCTGTAATTTTGTACACCCTCATACCAATAAAACATTGCTGCCAGTATGCTCTCCCCTAAATACAAAAAACAGCATACAAAGGAACCGATTTGATTCCATTTTCATGCCCGAAGTTTTTCGCCGAAATCCTGACAGGCCGCGCTTAGATACTGCGATCTGTGCCAGCATGTGTGCCCGCACGTGTTCCACAGCATAAAAAAAGCCCGCTCAGAGCTTTACTCCCGGAGCGGACATAATAAGGATATACCATACCCTATCGCTAACTATTTTAGCGAGGTCCCCCACATTATTCAAGGCTTAGTGATCCTCGCGTGATGATTTTGCCGTTTTTCCTGCTGAAGAGCATGATGCTGTTACCCTCAAAGCCGATACGCACCTTCTGCCCTATCTCATACAGAACTCCCCCGAACACGACCGCTGTCAGCAAAAACCGCCCGATCCTGATCCTTACGGTGATTTCCATGCCTGTAGGCATTGAACTGTAAACCTCTCCCTCGAGCTTGCACTGATCGCTTATTTTGATGAACTCCGGCCTGATCCCGATCACAAAATCATCCTCCGAAGCAGCCGCAGCATCTTCCATATCGTCCATTGCATCAACGCTAGCAATATGATATTTAAATGCAATATCAGCGTTTCCCTTTTCCGTATTGCTGCCGCTTTTCTCTGCTTCCTGCTTTTTTGTCCACAGCGCCAGGTCAATGGGCTCATGTGGCGTAAATCTTACTTTCATGCCGTTAAAAGCGGAGAGGTATATTGAACCATCCGATGCCTGCTTACCATTTGCTTCAACAAAATTGATTGCCGGATTCCCGACAAAATCTGCCGCGAACAGATTATTTGGAGTGTTATAAACGTCCATGGGTTTATCGTATTGCTGAAGGACACCATTATCCATCAGACATATCTTCGTTGCCAGCGTCATTGCTTCCATCTGGTCATGGGTCACATAAATGAAGGTGCTTCCCGTATCGATATGAAGCCTCTGGAGCTCTGAGCGCATCTCTAGGCGAAGCTTTGCATCCAGATTGGATAGCGGCTCGTCCATAAACAGCACCGTCGGCTCGGGCGCAAGTGTCCTTGCTATGGCGACACGCTGCTGCTGTCCTCCTGACAGCTCGCTTGGATAACGGTCCATGAACATGCCGATTTTAACGATTCTGGATACGCGTCTTACTGTCAGGTCTATCTCTTCACTGGTATGCTTTCTCACTGTCTTTATTACCTGGCCCTGCTTCACCACTTCAAACTTATCATTAAGTTCGCAGCCTGCTGCCTTTTGCTTAGAATGCCGCGCTTCCAGCTCAGCTTTGAGCTTTATGGTTATCTCTCCTGCTGCCCTGTCGACATCAGCCGTCTCATGCAGCTTAAAACCCATAAGCTTTTTAGCGGTATACATTGAAATCTCAAATGTATCTATCAATCGTATAAGTGCTCTGTTTTTGTCGATTGCGCCCTTTTTATCCGTGCATTCCTTTATTATTTCTTTGACATCTTCAGCTCTGTCAAGTATTTTGATGAGACTGTATGCAGTTTTCGCCTCGTAATCTATCGTCGGCATTTCTTCCTTCACATTTTCAAGTCCGAAGGATATATTCTGGTATACTGTCATATTCGGCCATAAGGCATAATTCTGGAACAGGAATCCGACGTGCCTTTTATTGGGTGGAATGTTTATTCCCAGCTCACTGTCAAATACGATTGTGCCGCCAATAGTTATTCTGCCGCTTGTAGGTGTCTCAAGACCTGCTATCATACGTAATGTGGTTGTCTTGCCGCAGCCCGAAGGTCCCAGCAGTGTGACGAATGCATTATTATCGATAACAAGATTTAGATTATCAACTGCGAAAAAATTTCCCCATCTTTTAGTAATGTTGGTCAAAACTATTACCGGCATGATTAATTACCTCCTATACCCTTATCTAGACTTGCTCCGGTCAATTTGTTCAAAAGAAAATTACATGCAATAATAAAAATTATAAGGATCAGATTGATGCCGCTGGAAAATGCATACAATCCCATTTCATCGAAATAATCAAGCAGTGTGGTCACTATCTTGTTCTGTGAACACAAAAGCATAAACAATGTCAATTCCCTTAAGCAAGTCATGAAGGGAAGCAAATACCCGCTGATAATTGATGATTTCTGGATCGGTATGATGATATTCAGCATCCTTTTATGCCAGGGTATATCCTGAATTATCGCCGCCTCTTCAATCTCACCGCTGAGCTGGAGCATTGAATTGAGAGAACTCCTGCTGGCAAACGGTATATATTTTACAGTACCTGCAAGTATGAGCAGCAGGTATGTATTGTAGATACCCAATGCAGAACCAAAAATGAAGAAGGAAACACCAACAGCCAGTGAAGGCAGCAAATATGGTAGGAATGCTACCGCGTTCACATAGCCCGCCGCCCTGCTTCTTCTGTGCTTGCTTACGCTGTAGCCTGCCAGCAGTCCGATTGTACCGGCGATCAGCGAACAGCATACTGCAACGATCAGCGTACCTTTATAAGCATTCCAGATAGTTGAATTGAACAGAATGCCCATCTGTCCATACATTCCATTTTCTGTCATATTTTCCGATGTAGTCCACCACTTGAGCGTCAGGCTGCCCAGGTTGCCTGTTGTGAGGAAACTGTAATCTCCGGGATTGGGAAGGAAGGTTTCCAATGCAAATGATATTATAGGGTAAATGCTTGTAAATGTGGTGATAATGATCAAAATTATTGCAACGGCATATTTGCCGATCCTGCCGATATTCACCTTGCTGATCTGTCCGGATTTACCGGTCACAGTTGTATAGCTCTTGCGTCCGCTGGTATTTATCTGATTTACCATAAGTATGATAACGCCCATGATCATCATGACTACAGCGAGGATGCTTGCTTCGCCAGCTCTGTTTACATTCATTGACACATACTTTGTTGACAATGTCGTTAAGTTCAGGTAGTGAGGGACCGGATAGCTTCCGACCGCACTGCCGAATACAAGAAGTATCGTAGAGAGGATTGCCGGTGATACCATTGGAAGAGTGACACGGCTGAATATTTTCCATTTCGGTGTGTCAAGGATCGTGGCCGCCTCCTCAAGGTTGGCATCCATGTTTTTAAAAATACCGCCAATGAGTATATATGCAAATGGTGCATAATGCAACGCTAGAACGACTGCACTTGGAAAGAGTCCTCTGCACCACCAGAGCGGCATTTCTATGTTGAATAACGCTGCAAGCAGTCCGTCGGAGCCTCCTGTTACAGCATTGCTGTTGAACATATTCTGCCAGACGACCGCCAGCGTCCACTGCGGCATGATGTAAGGGAATATAAATATAGAACTCAGGTACTGCTTGAATTTTAAATTAGTCCTTGTGACGAGATATGCAAATGATCCTCCATATATGATGGCTCCAAGGCAGGTAAATACCGCCAGCAGCAATGTATTGCCGAGGGGCTTCAAGATATTTTCCCTGCTTAGATTACCTGTAAATAAGTCTATCCAGTTGTAGAGAGTATATCCTGCGGCCTTGCCGGACAAATGCGCATCGATGGAGCCTGCATGAATCGTCACTGTATCCAGTACTATTGAAACAATTGGTGCTATTGTCGTTACAGAAAGTATGATGCCGAGTATTAACAATATCATGTTTTGCGGCTTTGACATGAATGTGACTACCTTATTCATGATTATCTTTTTCCTGCCCGGCTTTAACAAAAAACCCTGTTCCATGTTACCTCCCCCTGAGAATATCCGGCTTTATTAAATAAGGGGCGCGTTTAGCGCCCCTTACTCACTACTTTGCTTCTTCTGCGGATGCTTTACTTCCTATAATAACATCGATCCAGTCACTCATATTGAAGGAAACCTCTGCACAGTATGCAGGATCCTCCAGCACAAGTGCACCTCCTTCTTCACTTGCCCACCAGCTATAACCGCGGTCATTCTTTGCGGGATAAGTGTCGACGCCATCTACAACGCCATCCTTTGAATGGTCCTGATTGATCGTCGGATTTGAGCTATAGCCGCCCATATCCTTGCCCCATGCATAGAAGCCTTCCTCTGTTGTTACCATATGAGCGATGAAAGCACATGCTGTCCAGGGCAGAGGAGAGGTCTTTAAGACCTGGAGATAATGCTTGTAAGCATATCCGCCTATTCCGTCATAATTATCCTGATATGCAGCAACTGTAATATTATTTACTGATGAGCTTTCCGATTCCTCGACTGAACGGAGCTTTGAATAAACCAGCAGTCCGGATTCACCTGCTGCGGAGGTTGTCACAAGCTCATTGCAGATCGGGCCATCATCCGTCTGTTCGTTGTACTGCTCACACCACAGCTTGATCCATGCCAGACCATACTTGGCATTTGGCGCCTTGAGCCCAAGGCTTCCAGCGTCATCTGCAACCTCGTCGATGGTCTTCTTGAAATATGCCTGCTTTGTGCTGTCAAGCTTATCAAAAGCATTCTTCAGATAGTTGGAATACGTTTCGCTTGTAAGCATATAAAGAAAGTTTTTACCCACAGGCTCTGAATCGGCACCCATAAATAAGGGATTCACACCTTCGTTTACAAAATCCCAGCAATTTGTGAATTCGCTGCTGCCAAGGTTATTGAACATAAATACCTTGTTCAGTGTCTGAAGTGTAAGCGGGTGTCCATCAGCCTTTTCATTGACGCCCTCTGCCGCTGCCCAGTCTTTTGGGATAAAGTTCAGCAGATTACCTGTGTCAAGCATCTTGCTTTGGATCTGGTTGCCATCCTGGATCAGGGTCATTGAATAGGTATGTGTTGAGCTTGTTATGTCAGCATTGAGCAGTGTAAAAATTGAGTTATTCTTCGGCTGGGACCATTCAATGGTACCATTATACGAAGGATTTACCTTCTGCAGCTCCTCAATAAAGCTCGTTGCAGCTGTTGCGCCGCGGCTGGAATTGCCAATGCCATACATAGTCTTGCCGTTTGACTCTTCGGCAGCCTTCTTATAAAGCTCCTCCATAGACAGCTTTCCTGCTTCTTCAATGATTTTCTCAACATCGCTTTTAGCAGCGGGGCTGCCTGCTGTACTGCCACAGCCTGACAGGATCAGCGAGGTGATCAAAAAGAGGACAAGAAGACGTGATACATGTTTAATTTTCATTTAAAATGCCTCCCTCATATTTACTATATAAAAATATTATTATTTTAAAAAAATTATAGATACCCGGTTTTTTGTATAATTGTCGTAAAAAATATACGTAATAGAATATACATGTTTACCTTTTCTTTTTGATAAACTCCGTGGGGGATAAATTTGTATATTTTTTAAACACCGAGCAGAAGTGTTTGTAATCGGTAAAGCCTGTAATATCCGAGATTTGATAGACCTTGAGGGCCCCCTCATCCAAGAGCTTTATTGCCTGCTGTATCCTGTAGATATTCAAAAAATCAAGATAAGTATGTCCTGTCTCTTCCTTGAATCTGCGGCTCAGGTAGCTGGTGCTTACCCCAAGCTCCTCTGAGATAGTTTCAATACTGATCTTTCCCGCATAACGTGTCTTCATTATACTAATTGTCCTGATAACATAAGGGTTCTGATATTGCTCGCTTCCTGAGAGCATTACGATATCCATGCCCTCGTTTTTCTGCTTAAGCAGCAGCTCCTTCTCATGCTCCTGTTCAATTTCATCGCGAAGCCTTGCCATAACTGCCTTGAGCACCTCGACATTGACCGGTTTCATAAGATATTCAGAGGCGTGCAGCTCTATTGCCTGCCTAGCATAATCAAATTCAGCATAGCTTGTCAGTATGATGCTTTTGAAGCTTACCTCATCCTTGACCTGACGTATCATTTCAATTCCATTTACCTTAGGCATCATAATATCTGCGATAACCACATCCGGCTTAAGTTCTCTGATCCTCTCTATTCCCTCTTCACCGTTGCAGGCCTCTCCGGCAATCACATACCCAATACTGAGCCAGTCGATGGTATATGCCAGCCCCTTTCTTATGATGTCCTCATCCTCAGCAATCAGTACCTTAAGCATCCTTCCGCTCCCTTTCCCGTTTAGGCAATGCAAGTATAAGTGTAGTGCCCTCACCCTTTTTGCTCTCGATACTGACGCCATAGTCCCCATGGTACATAAGCCATATCCTTCTGTGTATATTATAAATGCCCATATGGCTGCTGACATTGACCGGCTGTGCTATGTTGCTCCTGATTTCTTCAAGCTGATCTTCATCCATTCCGCTGCCATCATCCCTGCATATGAATATCAGTCTATCCTCTTTAGTATAAGCCCTTACAGCTACATGAAGGGTGTCCATGTCCACAAAACCGTATTTTACTGAATTCTCTATCAATGGCTGTATCATAAGCTTGGGGATCAAGCACTCTCTCACACCCTCCTCTATATCTGTTTCAAATGTAAATCTCCTGTTGAACCTGATCTTCAGGATCGAAAGATAATACTCCGTATACATCATATCCTCAGTAACAGTAACCTCCTCCTGCGCATTACTGATACTGTAGCGCAATATTGAGGACAAGGCCACGATCATCTTATCTGCAGCTTCAGCATCGATCTTTGCCATGAAACGGATATTATCAAGGGTATTGAAGATGAAATGGGGATTGAACTGGGACTCCAGCTGCTTCACCTGTGCGAATGCAGCGCGCTCTACCAGCTCTTTGTTTTCCTTCAGGCCATCGAGCATTATATTGTATGCTTCGCCTATCTTTTTAAACTCCTCAATGCTGCCTATTTGTGTATACTTTTCGAGATTACCCGCCTTTACATTTTCAAAGGCTTCTGCAATATCTCCGATATCCCGGGTGCTTTCCCTTGCCAGTCTGTTGCTGCTGCTGTACACTATTATTATTATTGCCACAAAAATAAATACGACAAAGAGAAAAATCATAGTGAGCATACCAATGCTGCGTCCTTCTTCAGTCGCTGTGAAGACCCTGATAATATTATTTTCAATTATGCTGCTTGTCATGTAATAAGTGCGCCCATTATATTTTGTAAAACCATCCTGGGCTTCGATACTGCTGTCAAGCCGACCAAGCACATCAGTAAATCCATAGCTGCTGCTCAGGTATATCCAGCCATTGTTATCAGCGATGACAGTCTGTGGTGATACCTCTGCCAGGAGTACGGAAAATTCGTCAGAAGGGATCAGTACAATTACATAGCCAATAAGCGATCCCTCTTTTTGTATGCTGCTTCCTACGCACAGATAATTATCGTCGCCTGTTTCAATCATTATAGATACATTATGGGGGTTTTCATCTACTTCGTGCAGGATCCCCCATTCTCCATAAGCCTCATCCGACAGAAATGCAGGATTATTATTTCCGTCAGCCAAAATTTGCTTCAGCCCACTATCAAGTATATACAGCTCACCCGAATAGCCGGTCGATGCTGCCATCTGTTTCATTGTTCTTCGTATTGTAAGCAGTCTGTCGGCATCAAGCTGCTGTGTGATCAGCGATGAACGCTTTGATAGTTCCAGAACGCCCTGTTTATATTTGTTGACTGTATTCTGAAGAACGCTGCTAACTTTATTATTTGCCTCAATATTGGTAAGATGGATGTTATAATACTGAAGACCGGCAAAAATAGCCATACATACACATGTTATACAGAACACGGGCACAATAGCATTTATTATGAACATACGCCGTATGAAATCCCTGAAGGAACCAACCTTTTGATTTTGCAATTTTTGATCCATCCTTTTGCTTTAATCGATCTAATTGTAATTATCAATGTTTTCGCTATATATTTTCATAAAATGCTGTAACCACTCACTGTACTTTGAGCAAACAAGTTCGCTGTCCGAATAGATGATGTTTATTTCATCCATGCCGGGCATATACTGCGAATGCTGCACATCCCCACGGACAGAACGTCTGTTAAGATGCTGAGCTATCATATACTGAGCGTCATAGCTTGTCGCAAAATCAATAAATGCCCTAGCATTTTCCGCATTTGGCGCATTTTTGATAAGGCATATACAGTCCGGTGCTGAAAGCACCCCCTCCTTCATATACACCAGCTTTATATTTTTGCCTTCAGAAAGGAGTGCGGCTGCCGCTTCCTCGGATGTCAGGCCTGCGACGAATTCTCCGTCTGCAACACCTTGATACACTGCAGCGGCATTATATAGCTGTCCATTAAGATTGCGGCAGAACTCCTCTACATAACTCCAGCCTTGCTCAGGGTCCCCTTTTCCCATTGCATAGAGCATATTGATCAGGTGATCGGAAGACGATGAAGAAGCAGAGGAGGTGCAAAAAGCTATCTTTCCCCTCAGTTCAGGATTTAACAGCTCCTCGTAACCATTGATTTCAATATCGCCCGCCAGATACGGATTAACAATGATGACGCTTGGTACATCGGTAAATCTCGTCAGCATACCCTCCTTGTTTTTGTATGCTTCAGAAACAAAAGTCTCATTCACAGACAGATACTCCTCAAACTGATCCACATAAGGCCTGAGCAAGGGAACAGATCCGCCCCACATAATATCCGCGCAGCCTGTATCCTGATTTGTCTTGATCTGCAATAGCATATCCTCAGTACGACCGGTTGTGATATTTACCCGTATGCCTGTTCTGGCCTCAAATTCCGCAATGATGGGATTCATAAAACCGACAGCATGCGAACTGTATATTACAAGCTGTTTCTGATCATTAGCATTATCGTGGGTATTACTGTATGGGAAATACGCAGCAAACAGGCCGCCGATAATAAAAAGCAGCGATATTATGACTATTATAATGACGAATTTAGGTTTCATAGTCCGCTCCTGAGAATAACCCGGGTGAAGGCATGTTTACATGCCTTTTGCAGCTGTTTAGGGAATATCCTCAGTAATTATTATATCATGGTATTGATTATTTTCTATAATTCTTGAACTATATCTGGCTGGTATATATTTGCGCAAAATACATTTATCGGTTTTTTAATCATAACGGTGTTAATGAGAATTGTGGGTCAGGCTTGAATAATTCCCTTTTCATCAAACTTGCGTATTATTTCATCGACTAGTTCGACTTAGATGCAGCCCTGAGCCTCATTTCCGGAAATAGAGAAATACTGTGCATAGCTCGAGCAATTCTGTTATAATAAAATAGCCTCGCAGGTATGAGCATTTACAAAGGGAGATTCTTATGGAGAATGAGAAATTATTTGAGTTTATGACCCAAATGTACTCAGAAATAAAGGAAGGGTTCAATAAGCTTAACCTTGATATCGGCAGACTTGACTCAGAAATGAAGGAAGTCAAAAAAACAGTGCTTCATATAGAGCAGGATCATGGCAAAAAGCTTGAAGTGATATTTGATGGATTAACGCAGCATACAGAACAACTTAACCGTATCGAAGAACGTCTAAATCAACATGATGAAATTCTTCTGAAGCGCATAAAATAGAACGCAAGCGCATTAAATATAACGCAGCTTCCATCCTGTTACAATTCTAACCCTTCCAACTTCCGTCGGATCGCTGTCCTGACTCCTGTTTCAAGCACTGTGGGAATATTGCCTGCCGGAATCTGACAAGCCTGACCCCGGGCCTCATGACCCGGGACTCAGCCTTTTATTGCTCCGATCAATATACCTTTCACAAAGTATTTCTGCAAAAAGGGAAACACGCACATTATAGGCAGCATGGTCACTATGATCGCACCCATTTTCATGCCCTCGGAAAACTTTCGTGCTCCTGCACTTGATGCGCTGAATTGTTCACTTGCCTGGCTTTCCATGACGATAGACCGCAATGCATTCTGCAATGATACAAGATTGTTTTTGCGGACGAATATCATTGAATAGTACCATTCATTCCATCTTTCAACAGAGTAGAACAGAATAATCGTGGCCATGATCGGCATTGATATGGGCAGGACTATACTGATCAGGATGCGCAGCTCACTTGCCCCATCAAGCTTGGCTGATTCTATTAATGATATAGGCAATGACATGAAATAATTTCTCATAATGATCAGGTAAAATGAATTTATTCCTACGCCCAGCAAAACAGCCCACGGAGTGTTGATGAAGCTTATTTGTTTCATTAGCAGGTATAGCGGAATGATCCCGCCATTAAACATCATGGTAAAGACAATGAAATATACAAAGAACCTCCGCAAAGGCAGATTGGGTCTGCTAAGCCCATAGGCAGTGCATGTTGTGAGAAGCATATTGATCGGTACTCCGGCAAGAAGGTAAATCAACGTTGTTCGATAGCCTACCCAAATGCGCCCATCTGAGATCAAAGTTTTGTAATTAAAAAGCGTAAAGTCTTTTGGGATCAACAGCAATGAAGTATTGTAATACTCCTTCTCAGTAGAAAATGATATGGCGATAACATTTATAAACGGGAAAATAATAAGCAAAGCCAACAACGTAAGGAAAATCAGCAGAATAACATCCAAAAATTCTATTCTGTTTACTAAATGGCGCTTTGCAAGAGGATGCTTCGCACACATCGCAAGTTGAGGCTTTACTAAATGGCGCTTTGCAATGAGACGTCCGCGGGATACTTGCCATGGCATTTTCATTCTGATCATCCTTTCTTTGAATACTATCCTATGTTTATCATATTCACGCAAAAAGACCGTCTAAACCAAGCATTCTTGTTATACGGTCGGCAGAAACCAAAAAGGCAAAGTTGATAACCGACCGGAACAGGCTAACAGCAGTTGAGAAAGAGAAGTCGGCAGAAGATTGGAAGGTGATCCGGTAAATGTATATATCCAGTATTTCACCGGCCTTAGAGGTTGCCGGATTGCTGATATTGAATATCTGGTCAAAGCCCTGGGTCATGATATTCCCTACCTGCAATATCAGCAAAACTATAATAGTGCTCTTAATGGCAGGAAGTGTAATGTACCACATAGATTGCAAACGTGTAGCCCCGTCAATTCTTGCAGATTCATACTGTTCAGCATCGATTCCTGCAATAGCAGCCAGATAAATGATCATTGTCCAGCCTGCAGCTTTCCAGTTCTCTGTTATGTAAAGCAATGGCTTGAAAGCTTCAGGATTACCAAGAAAATTAAATTTGCCTCCTCCGCACATGACAATCAAAGCATTGACCATGCCCCGGGAATCAAGAATGTTTACCATAATGGAAGCGACAACGACCCATGATAAAAAATGCGGAAATGTATAAACGGTTTGCAATATTTTCTTGAACTTATTGACACTAACTTCATTCAATATCAGGGCTAAAAAAATAGGAAAGGGAAACTGAAACAGGATACGGCCCAGGTTTATCACTATTGTTCTGAAGACAGAATCCAAAAAAGCCGGATCCCTGAAGACATAAACATAATTTTCAAGCCCTACCCATGGGCTTTCAAATATCCCAAGCTTTGCTTTATAGGTTTTGAACGCCAGGGTTAAGCCGTAGATGGGTATATAGGCAAATATGATGTACCAGACTACTCCCGGAAGTATCAAAAGATAGTCTTCTCTTGACTTCCATACATTAGTCAACAGTGTTTTTTTTTAACTGAAAGATTCTTCATGGCTCGTCTCCCTCCGCCAAATACTTCATGAAAGCTGAGCAGCTGCGATAAAATCAATTTTTACCGCAGCTCCAATCCCTCCTTAAGGTGTTCGCTCAGCGAGGTTCAGGTCATTTTGAATTCAATTCGTCAAGAACAGGCTGTATTATCGGCATTTTCGATTCGACCCATTCCTTCCAGTTGGCTTCTATATCACCTTTCATTGTAACGAGGTTACATAGCTCCGTATCATAATCGATCTGGGCTCGCTTCATACTTGGAGTATCATGTGTATACACAGTCCAATCCACCTTTGTGAATGTCTCAGGCGTTGCGAGCTCACATCTTTCCTTGTAAACCTGTCTGGATATGTCTCTGACTCTTTGATCAGAGTTCGGATTGTCAAATGCAAAATCGTCGAACAACACAATGGCTCCCAATAGATATCCCCATGACGGATACTTTCCGTTTGAACCTGCGAGAGGCTTTTCACTGTCATCATAAAGTGACACCACACCTCCGTTGTCGCCATATTTCCAGTCTTCGTCTTTTAAGCCCATATTCAGAATGATCTGCGCTTCTTCAGTTGCATTGTACTCAAGAATATCCATGTATCTTTCAAATACTTTTTCATCAATATCAGGACTGAAGATTATCGTTCCCCAGAAATTTACAAGATCCCTCTGATGGTAATATTCGTCTTCTCCCAAAACCGTAGCAAGGTTTACACTTTCAAAAGGATCTTTATTCAAATTGGCCTGGAAGGTCGTTATAAATCTATTGTGCAGATCCGATGTGGGCGCCTGATTAAAGTTTGCTGCTGCAACACCCTGTGTATCAAAGGGAGCATTGCTATCCTCAGCTTTCATTGTATAGAAGTCAGGATCGAGTATTCCTTCCCTATATGACTTGGAGAACAGCTTAAGCCCTTCGAGAGTGTCTTCTGAAGCAGCGCCCCACTTATACTTTCCATCTGCAGGGTCTTTATAGTAGGAATTGTAATAAGTGCTGTTACTCTGAACAAAGCACAATACGGCAGCATGAGGGTCTGCAACAAGCGGGATCAGGTTTTCCCCGACCTTGCCCGGGTCCTTCTCTTTTACGAGTCTTCCATATTCAATTACATCTGAGATTTTGTAGTTGGACTTGACCGGGAAACCGACAGCCTCGGCCCAATCTTTACGCATATATAGCGACCAGTGATTGGGAAGCGGGTCACCGATCAGGTTTTTGCAGAAACGTGCTCTGGGAAGGAAATATGTGTCTGAGAACATTCCATCTGTTTTTGGTCCGAGGGATGTTACGTTATATACCTGTGCCACATTTGGCCAGCGGGTTTTCCAGTCATCAGGGAGTTTGTAGATGAGCCCCTGGTCAACATAGCTTGCAGCATCCGAATTGTTATAGTTGTATACTACAACATCCGGCATGTCTCCTGCGTTTATCCATATACGAACTCTTTCGTTCCAGTTGGACCATGTCAGGGCAGTGACATTTAAAGTATAATTGAACTTTTCAGAATAGTATTTGGCCAAGCCATCGCCTTTTGTATAGTCAAATCCATCAATGCCCTGCACTGATGCGTAATTTATAGTGACATGTTCGAGTTCTTTGACAGCGGGCTCCTCGCCGGCAGGTTGCGCAGTATCTTGCGGGCTGGATGTATCGCCTGATTGCGAGGTGTCGCTCGGTTCTGAAGTGATGCTATTACTCGGAGCATTATCTTTAGATTCTTTTTTTCCTCCGCTGCCGCATCCTGTTATACTTAGCAGCATTAATACGGCAATTGCCAGGCAAATCGATTTTTTTGACCTATTCATGCTACCCCCCTTGTAATCGGCTTTCATACGGTAAAACATACGGTAAAACGATTTACAAAATTCTCCGTTAATTATTAATACTCTCAAGCAAATGAATAAATACCATTTCCAGACAAACATCATGAGAAAAGGCAGGCAAGTATAAATTAAACCTGGCATACAGCTCAACCTAACAGTGAGTACCACTATTGGACGTTAAAGCGGCCGTAAAAGCGGCCGTAAAAGCGGCCATTAAAACGAACATAAAAGCGGCTGCTATGAAAAGAAAATGCCGGCTGTCCAGTAGAGGATTAGCTCCCACGGGCAACCGGCTTATTTTAATACGAGTTATTTAATCTGACTTATATGCATTCAAGTAACTTATTGATAAATACATCTGCCTGACAATCCGCATCCGGCTCCGGTTCCCATTCCGTCTCCGGCTCCAGCCCTGCGGCCCATCCCACGGCCCATTCCCTGCCTCATGCCTGAGCCTATTCCGTTTCCAAAACCGGCACCGTACTTTTTACCTATTTGCGCATTTCCTGTACCATCACAATTTGCCTGGTTGTTCTTGATCGCGTTGTAAATTTCATCTGCCTTCTGCTGGGTAAGCGTTCCGTCCTTGACCCTCTGGTCCAGCAAAGCTTTCTTCTGCTCGAGCATCTGCGCCTTGAATTCATCAAGCTTGCCGGCTTCATTTGCTATTGTGCCGTAGGTTTTTCCGGCTGCACGCTCCTTGCTGACATCATCTACAGTTTTGCCTGTCAAACCAACAGTGATTTCCGCCGGTGTTTTCACTTCAGCCGCGTAAGCTGCACCTGCTGTTCCTAAAATACCTACTGCTGCAATTACTGCTACTAATTTCTTAAAATTCTTCATAAATTATCACTCTACCTTTCTCATTATTTTCGGGGTAATCCTTTCCGTTAGGAGTTGTCCCGGTTGCTATACTTTTATTATGAAGGCAGAATGTGATAGACGTATGATAAAAGGCTAAAAAATTAGTGATGGGGGTCAGGCTTGAGTAATAAAATGCTCCTGGGTATTCTATCCGAGGTTCTCATGGCATTCTCACACCACCATGCTTTTATATCGCATAATTAGAGAATTATTCAAGCCTGACCCCTCAGTTCAAACCAAAAAGTTGTTCCCCTGCCGGGTTTGCTTTCAACTCCGTAATCTGCCATGTGCGCATCGAGTATCCCCTTTGCGATTGCCAGTCCAAGGCCCGTTCCCGCCGACTTCCGGCTCCCGGTTTTATCTGCCTTGTAGAATCTGTCCCAGATGTGTGGAAGGTCCTCTTCGGCTATTCCGCTGCCGGTATCAGAAATTTCAAATCGAACCGCAATCGAATTAGCCCCGGTTAAATTTACCCCGACCGAATTAAAGGCTGAATTGAGCCCGGTTGATTTTACCGCAGTCGAATTAGCCCCGGTTGATTTAATGCTTGCTCTGGCCGTGATACTGCCTCCAGCGGGGGTATGATTGAAGGCATTGTTGATCAAATTATAGAAAACCTGCTCTATTTTGGCCTTATCCGCATTTATAACAGTGTCCGCGGGGCATTCCACTGCAATTCCCACTCCCGTTTTCTCACTTAATACCTGATAGCGTTCCACAATCGCCTCAAGTGTTTCCTTTACCGGGAATTGGCTTATGCTGAGCTCAGTATATCCTGACTGCAGTTGTGACAGGTTAAGGACATCATCGACGATCCTGCTGAGCCTTTCTGTTTCTTCAATAATAATCTCCAGGTGCTTCTCACGCTTCTCACGGGTATCCCCCGATACATCCCTGATGGTTTCCGCATAGCCGCGTATCAGGCTCAGCGGGGTCCGAAGCTCGTGGGATACATTTGCTATCAGATCCTTTCGGAGTTGATCTATTTTAGAGAGCTGCTCGCCCAGGTAATTGACGGTGCCTGACAGCTTACCTATCTCATCCTGCTTTTTTGTATTGATCCGAACGGAGAAATCTCCCGAGGCCATTGTCTCGGCAGCTTTCTTAATGTCCAGTATCGGCTTAGTGAAGCTTCTGGAAAGCAAGAACGAAATCAGAAGCGATGCCACCAGAAGGATTCCTGTTATATACAGCAATTGGTTTTTCAGTATAGCTGCCGTTTCCTCGACCGGAGCAAGCGGGAGATTCATGATCAGCACTCCCTCGACAGAACCCGACGATTTTGCAGGAAGTCCGATCATCATAAACTGGTTTCCGAACCGCGGATGTTCCAAAGTTAACTGGACAGTGTCACCGGCCAGCGCCTGCTGAAAAACCTTTGTTCTGGAGCCGTTCATCATCATCGGCATTTGTCCATTCATGCCCGCTGTCCCGGTACTGTAGGCAACATTGCCGTCGGAATCAATCAGCTCAATGCTCATGTTATTTTTGAAGGCGAGCGCATCCAGTTTACTTTCCAGCCCATTCGACCCGTTTTCGAGCGAATCAGGCGCGTTTTTAAGCCCAGTACTGCTTTCCGCATTTATAGAATCCAGTATTGCAGCAGCTTCCTTCTTAACGCCTGAAATATGCATGGTTGTATAAAAGCTTTCCAGAAATACTATCTGAAACAGCCAGAGAAGGATCAGCACGATTGCTATCAGCGCCATCATTCCGGCCCATAGCCGAAAACGCATACTTTTCATTTTTGCCTCCTGTTATAAACCCCTGCCACAAACTCCTGTCACAGATCATTTATATCTACGATTTACCTCAAATTTGTAGCCCGTACCCCAAACCGTCACAATGAACTTCCGATAGTTTCCCAGACTCTCGCGCAGCATCTTGATATGTGTGTCTACAGTCCTGTCATCTCCTATGAAGTCATAGCCCCATACGGAATTGAGCAGCTGATCCCTGGAAAACACCATATTGGGGTTGCGGACAAAGAAGCTCAGAAGTTCATACTCCTTTGGTGTAAGGCTTACAATACCACCGTCTACATAGACATTTCTCGAGTTGAATTCTATTGTGAACCCTTCAAAGACGGCTCGCTCGCCTTCGTTTACATTTTCCGCATTAGGAGTGCTCCTGCGGATGATTGCTTTCATCCTGGCAAGCAGCTCTTTTGGGCTGAATGGCTTTACGATATAGTCGTCGACTCCCAGTTCAAAGCCGAAGAGTTTGTCATATTCTTCTCCCCGCGCTGTCAGCATGATGATAGGAACCTTCGAAATTTTGCGGATCTCGCGGCATACGCTCCAGCCATCCATTTTTGGCATCATGATATCCAGCACGATCAATGAGTAGCTGGATTCCCTGAAAAGGTCCAAAGCCTTGACGCCATCGGAGGCCTCATCGATTTCAAAGCCTTCAGGGCTTGTATACTCTCTGATCATCTCCCGTATCCGTTCTTCATCATCAACAATCAGTATTCTTACTTTCTCCATACACTCCTCCTGTCCTCCTGGGTCAGGCTTGAATAATTCTCTTTTCTCCCGCCTGCCTCGGCTACTTCACAATTACCTGTTACCACAGTTCAGCAGGAAATATCATTTGTTTATATTTTAAGCAGAAATTGTGATAAAAATATGATAAAAAAACCTGACAGGGTCAGGCTTGAATAATTCTCTTTTCTTCAAATTTACAGATTAATTCATCGACTAGTTGAGTTCCCCGACATTCCCCGCTTGCTATTTTCGAAACCATCGATGGCGGCAAGTTTAGCTTGCTTGCCAGATCTTTTTTGGATATATCAGAGTATTTACTTAATCGGACTATTGCTTTCCTGACATCAGAATATTTTCGTATTTTGGATCTTTGTAGAATATTTTCAATAGATACTCCGGCTTCTTTACACACTTCGCTTAAAATATCTTCAAACTCGATTTTTTTATTATTCACCAAGTTTTTCTTTGTACTGTCAATTTGTTGCATAATGTCGTTGCGTTTTATGTTTTGCTTTGATTCTGTGTTTGCTTCTTGTTGCAAAATGATCAGGTATGCATCGAATGGAATTGCTTCAGGTGCAATACTCATAAACCTTATATACTCTTTTTGGGCCATTGCAGGATTATCAGACAACATTCCCAGTATGTAGCTCACATCTACCAAGGGATCGTTTTTTCCAAATAAATAGCTTTTATGACTGCTCCACTCATAATTCAATCCCTGCTGAAACCCTGCGTCAACCGGATTATAATGTATGTATTTGATAAGCTGCCATAAATAGTCCTCTTTATAACATAACAGCGCCTTATATCTCTGTTGAAAAACGTGTCCTGTTCTGTTGTATTTTTTGTTATAGTACTGTGTGAAGCTCTGCTGGATCCCTTGCATTACCTTTGAAAGTGGCACTTCGCCTGTCTCCAAAAGTAAGTGTACATGATTACTCATTATGCAATATGCATAGATTTTAAATTTATATCGTTCCTTATATTTGATTATGCATTTGACATATTTCCCTTTTTCCTCTTCGGTTAGGATATGTTCACCGTTATTACCGCGGCACATTACGTGGTAAAATGCTCCTTGGTATTCTATCCGAGGAATTCTTGGCATATTCTCACCCCCATATTTTCACATTTTACCATTAATATGGGAATTACTCAAGCCTGACCCCGAATATTGCCTGACCCCGAATATTGCCCAGGGTGCCTTAGCGTTCTTCCCTGAAGTAGGCCTCACCAAGGCTTGACGGTGGCTGGCTCTCGAGGTTGTTACGCTTGCTTGCGATAACGAGCACGATGATGGTCACAACATATGGCATCATCTTGACTAACTCCTGAGTAGCTCTGGTGAGCCCCGGCAGGTAGATATAGAGAATGTACAGTCCACCGAACAGGAATGAGCCCCAGATAGCATTGACCGGCTTCCATAATGCCAGGATGACAAGCGCGATAGCAAGCCAGCCTCTGTCACCGAAACCGTTGTTGTTCCATGTGCCACCGAGATATTCCATTACGAAGTACAGTCCGCCAAGTCCTGCGATTGCAGCGCCTGTTACGGTTGAAATGTATTTGTATAGTGAAACGTTGATGCCTGCCGCATCCGCTGTTGCCGGGCTTTCGCCTACTGCGCGCAGGTTCAGTCCCTTTCTTGTCTTACTTAGGAAAGCAGTCAGGAATATAGCAATCACAACTGCAAGATATGTTAGAAATCCATATGAAAATAGCAATCTTCCAATCACCGGCACATTAGCCAGGCCCGGTATTGTTGCGCGATAGGCAGCTGCCGTAGTGGATACGGAAATCTGTCCAACACCGCCGGCGAGCTTTGAAATGGAACCGCCGAAGAAGTTGCCGAACCCTACGCCGAAGGTTGTTAATGCAAGTCCTACCACATTTTGATTTGCACGGAGTGTAACTGTCAGAAAGCTATATATAAGCCCGCCCATAGCAGATGCCAGCAATGTTGCCAACAGTGAAACCAGCAGACCGACGAATCCGTTCGGATTAGCAGTAGACCTTTCGTAGAAGAAAGCACCCATCAAGCCGGAGATACCGCCCATATACATTATGCCCGGGATACCGAGATTGAGATTTCCGGACTTCTCTGTGATTATTTCACCGGAGGCACCGAAAAGAATGCTTATTCCCTGTCCTATCGCTTTTTGGATAAACGTCAATAGCAATTCCATGTTACTGTACCTCCTTTTTCTTCCTATGCAGTTCTACTTTATAATTGATGAAAAACTCGCACCCTATCAGGAAAAACAACAGGATGCCGGTGATTATGTCCGAAGCATTCTCATTCAAACCATACTGCGTAGCTATCTGTATCGAACCCTGCTGCATGAATACAAGAAAAGCGGTTACAAGGATCATTGCCCCCGGATTGAATTTCGACATCCAGGCAACGATTATTGCGGTAAAGCCCCTGCCTCCCCCGGTACTTACCGAGATCGTGTGGCTTCCACCGCTTACAATGATAGCACCCGCCAGACCACAAATCGCACCGGAGAGTATCATTGTACGGATGATTATCTTTTTTACATCGATTCCAGCATATCTTGCTGTATTGTGGCTTTCTCCGACAACAGCGATTTCATACCCGTGCTTTCCGTATTTCATGTAAATATGAATCGCTAGTGTTATGGCTAATACAATAACCACATTCCAGCCATAGGTCTGCCCGAACAGCTTGGGAAACCAGCCTTGCTGGGTAGCTGAATTGATGACCCCTACCGTATTCGAACCTGTCGGGTTCTCCCAGTAAACGATGCAAAAATTGATGAACTGGATCGCAACATAGTTGAGCATGAGCGTAAACAAGGTTTCATTTGTGTTGAGGTACGCCTTGAACACGGCGGGGATAACTCCCCAGATAATGCCTGCAAGGCTGCTTGCGGCAAAAATCGCAATAAGCAGCAGCCAGTTCGATATTTTATCACCGAAGTAGATCATCATTGCTGCCGTAGCGGCACCACCCATTAAAAGCTGGCCCTCCGCCCCTATGTTCCAGAATTTCATCCTGAAGGCTGGAGTGAGACCGATGGCAAGTATCAGCAGTGTCATCATTTCACGTATCGTGACCCAGAAGCGCCTGGTCTTGCCGACAGCTCCGTCGATAATGCCAAGATATACCTTGATAGGATTTTGTCCCGTGATCGCTACGATAACAAGTCCGCAGACAACCAGCGCAAAAGCAACGGCGATAAGTCTTATCACCCATGCCTTTATATTTGATATCCCTGCGCGTTTTGTAATTCGGATCAGTGGTTCTCTATTTACAATTACATTATTTTCAGCACTCATTTCGTATGTCCACCCTTTCCAGAGCCCGCCATCATAAGTCCGAGCTCTTCTTTTGCAGACTTACGCGCATCTACGATCCCGGCCACCTTACCGCCGGCCAGCACCAGGATGCGATCACAAAGTTCAAGCAGCACGTCCAGATCCTCGCCTACGCAGATCACTGCGACGCCTTTTTTCTTCTGCTCATTGAGAAGATTATAAATGGTATATGAAGAGTTGATATCCAATCCGCGGACCGGATACGCCACCATCAATACGGTGGGGCTGGATGCTATTTCCCTTCCGAGTAGGATCTTTTGCACATTCCCGCCGGAAAGCTTTCTTACGGGAGTATCAACTCCGGGTGTAACTACATCTAGCTTGTCAACCACTTCAAGCGCCAGATCCCTTGGCGTCTTTCGGTCTGCATAGAAATGCTTCCCGCTTTTGTAGCTCCTGAGCATCATGTTGTCGGTCAGGTCCATCGATCCGACAAGTCCCATCCCAAGCCTGTCCTCCGGAACAAATGCCAGGCTGATATGCAGGCTCCTGATATCGGCGGCCTTCATGTCAGAGATTTTTTCAGTAGTCCCTTCCGGCGAATAATACAGTATCTCGCCGCTTTCGATCGGCTGAAGACCCGCTATGGACTCCAGCAGCTCCTTCTGTCCGCTTCCCGCTATCCCGGCGATACCGAGTATTTCACCTCCGGATGCATGGAAGGATATTTCCTTGAGGATGGTCAGTCCTTCCTTGTTTTTACTTGTTATTCCACGTACCTCAATCCTTTTCTGCGTCTCGACCGGATCAGTACGGTCGATATCAAGGCTGACCTTTGCGCCTACCATCATTTCGGCCAATGAATTCACCGTAGCATCCGCGGTATTGATGGTATCTATGTACTTTCCCTTTCGCAGAACTGCTACACGGTCCGATAATTCGAGCACCTCGTTGAGCTTATGGGTAATGATGATTATTGATTTTCCGGCCTTCTTCATATTGCGAAGAACGTCAAACAGCTTTTGCGTCTCCTGCGGAGTCAGAACTGCCGTAGGTTCGTCAAGTATCAGTATATCTGCGCCGCGGTATAGCACTTTAACGATCTCAACCGTTTGCTTTTGCGATACTGACATGTCGTAGATCTTTTGTGATGGATTCAGGTCAAAGCCATATTTTTTTACCAGCGCATCGATTTCCGCTGTAATTTGGTTCATTTTCAGGAGTTCCTTGCCGGGCAGGCCTAAAATGATATTTTCCGCAGCCGATAACAGGTTGATCAGCTTGAAATGCTGGTGGATCATACCAATTCCAAGCGCAAAAGAATCTTTTGGAGAGCGGATGGTCACCTCTCTGCCGTCAGCAAAGATCTGCCCCTCATCAGGGAAATAGATTCCCGATAGCATGTTCATAAGAGTCGTTTTGCCGCTGCCGTTCTCTCCAAGTATTGAAAGGATCTCGCCTTTTCTTACAGACAAGCTAACGCTGTCATTTGCTATGACATCGCCGAAACGTTTCGTGACATTCTTCAATTCAATTGCGTTTTCCTGTTTCACAAAAAGTCCTCCGCCATGAAAAACATTTTGCGGAACTGCTGTAACAGCAGTTCCGCATTAATAACACTTTAGTTCAAAGAAAATTTTTCGTTTGTAGAAAAATTTTCTTACCTCAGCAGTGTTTCAACGAGGCGCTTGTCGCTTCGTTATAAATAGCTTAAGAATTATTATTTGGTTTTTTCAGTGATACCGTCGATCCTCAGTTCAAATGCCGGTGCAGAGATCAGTTCGGATTCATGGAAGTATCCGTCCTTCACATAATCAGCAAATTTACCGAAGTTTTCAGCATCAGATGTGATCAGGTCTTCTATGGTCTTGCCGCCTACTGTATAGATCTTTGTATCAAATACATGCAAAGTACCTGCCTTGAGGGCGTCTTCAATTTCTTTGACCTTGTCTGCTGTTCCCTTTGCAACTGCTTTGTCATTCAATGGAGCTATAGCAACTGCTCCGTCCTTGTATCCCTGGCACCAGTCAGTAGCGATTGCAGTACCGTCAACAATGCTCTTTACAGCATAGGTGTAGTAAGGGCCCCAATTGATTGTAGCAGAAGTAAGCGCACAGTTAGGAGCTACAGAAATCATATCAACATTGTAACCAACGCAAGGTACACCAGCTTTTTCACAAGCGGTAGGAGCACCAGTCGTGTCAGCATGCTGGCTGATCAGCACGCAGCCGTCAGCGATCAGCTGAGTTGCAACTTCGTTCTCTGCTGCCATATCAGCCCAGCTGTTGGTGTACTGTACTTCCATTGTAACTGTAGGAACAATGCTCTTTGCTCCGAGGAAGAAGGAGGTGTAACCGGAAACAACTTCAGCGTAAGGATATGCTCCGACATAGCCCATCTTTGCCTGGTCAGCAGTAATCTTGCCGCTGTCGATCATTTCTTTCAGCTTGAGGCCTGCTACAACACCCGAAACATAACGGGATTCGTATACAGCTGTGAAGTAGTTGTGAATGTTTGGCAGTCCTGAGGATTTTGCCTGATAACCAGTTGCATGGCAGAACTGTATTTTAGGGAACTCTTTTGCAGCCTGGAGCATATAGCTCTCATGGCCGAAGCTGTTTGCAAAAATGATGGAACAGCCCTGTTCAGCCATATCAACAGCTGCATCGTAGCACGACTCATCTTCCTTGATGCCTTTCTTCTCGATTACCTGTTCATCCGACAGGCCGAGTGTCTTTTTCATCTGGTCGATTCCAGCCATATGAGCGGCTGTGTAACCTTCATTTTCATCGCCTATGTAAATAATTCCGACCTTGATCTTGCCTGCTGCGCCATTACCGGCTGCACTGCCGCATCCGGCAAACAGGCTTACGATCATTACCACTGCAAGTACCAAACCTAATACCCTTTTCATTTAATTCTTCCTCCTGATTCTTTCTGTCTTTTTGATTTTATAACATAATGCTTATTGCTTATGTCCTCATCTAAAAACAATTTTGCCCTCTGCCATTGAATCAACGATTGCCAATGATTCAAGCCTTACTCCCTTGCTGCGCAATTCCTTTCCGCCCTGCTGAAAGCCTTTCTCTATCGCTATCCCGACTCCGGCCAGCGATGCTCCGGCTTGCTTTACAATGTCGATCAGCCCATTTACAGCTTTGCCTGCTGCAAGGAAATCATCCAGTATCAGGACATGATCATTCTTGCTAAGATATTTTTTTGATATCCTGATTTTATAGTTTTTCTGACGCGTAAACGAATATACTTCACTTTCAAAAACCTCGGGATCCTGGTTTATTGCCTCGGTTTTCTTAGCAAAAACAACAGGCACTCCAAAGTGAAGTGCCGTAAAGCAGGCAATGGCAATACCCGATGCCTCTACCGTCAATATTCTGGTTATTTTCTGATCTTCGAATCTTTTGTTGAATTCCAATCCAATGTTGTTTAAAAGAGACACATCCAGTTGATGGTTTAGGAAACTGTCCACCTTGAGAATATGTGAGCCTATAACACAGCCTTCTGTCAATATTTTCCGCTTCAATTCATCCATGATCAGATTTAAACCCCTTCAATCCATAAGTCCAGCAAAGAGGAGCGCTGAAAATATCGTCACATTGAATGACAGCAGCAAGACCTCGTAGCCGACTGTTAACGGCAGCCTGTAGATACTTTCGGACCTTATCACCGAAATTATACGAGTATTCGACAAAATATGTAGCCTTCTAGGATATTTTAGCTTATAGGTTTACAAAAAGCAAGTATGGGAATTATTCAAGTATGAGAATTATTCAAGCCTGACCCCCTATTAATCTGACCCCCCTATTAATCCCAGCTTCTGTAAAACTTCCACAAGCTTGTTCGTGTCTATGGGTTTTGCCGCATATGCTTCACAGCCCAAATCGAAGGCCTGTTGAACAAACTTGGTATCGGCCAGCGCTGTTGTCATGATGACCTTTGTTCTATTTTCTTTTGCAATTCCTTTCTGCGTTTCAACATCCCTTATTGCTTTAAGTGCTCTGACACCGTCGACTTTTGGCATCATAATGTCAAGGCAGATAAGATCATATGGCGCACACTCATTCGTTGCCATCATGAATGCATCGAGCGCCTCGATGCCATCTACAACAACATCACATGTGCCATACTGTGACAGGAACTTTTGAAGGAACATCCTACTGGCAAGGTCATCTTCTGCTATAAGTGTTTTCATAAATTTTCCTCCTCATGTTTTTTCATACTATTAATATGGATTTTCTTAAAACTTTCAAACTCATCCTTGATTTTTTTAGATGCCTCGATTGCTTCTGATAGACTTCCACGTCTGGCAGCCAATTCGATTTTAAACGCTGCAAATTTGAATTGATCCACACCTATCTGTATAAATAGAGATTTAAGTTCATGAGAAGCTTGTTCGATTGCTTTAATATCCATCTCTACAGCCTTGTCCATTAGTTTGTTCAAACACTGCGATACTTTATCCATCATACCGTCATGTTCCATATGGATCTTTTTACTGTCATCCTTGATAAGGGAAATATCTCTATCGATATCTAATGTCATATTGTTATGTCTTGAGGAATTTTTCTCCCCCCGGGAATATACTTTCTCGATGGTACTATTGAATTTTCCCATGTCAACAGGCTTCGTCACAAATTCATCCACGCCCATTGATAGTACGCGCTCCCTGTACCCATCGATTGCGAAAGCCGTCAGTGCTATTATGGGGGTATGCCTGTGTTTGCCTTCCCTTTCACGGATATGCCTTGTTGCCTCAAGTCCATCCATTTCCGGCATCTGGATATCCATCAGTATCACATCATACTCTTTTTGCTCATGAAGAGCCAATGCTTCAATACCATTACCAGCTATCTCCACCGTGTGTCCATATTCTTTCAGAAAGCGTGAAATCACAGTCTGGTTTACCTTATCATCTTCAACAAGAAGAATGCGAAGTGACAGCGAAGCCTTTTTGACAACGTCTCGCTTGACATTGTTGTCTAAGACCTTTTGTCCCTCTTTGCATTTTATTGTGAAGGAGAAGGTGGAGCCCTTACCTTTCTCACTTTTCACCCAGATCGTCCCACCCATAAGCTCGGCCAGCTGCCGTGAAATGACCAGGCCAAGCCCTGTGCCGCCATAATTTCTTGTTATGGAGCTATCGACCTGGCTAAAGGTTTTAAAGAGCCTGTTAATACTTAGCTTATCAATACCGATTCCGGTATCCGATACAGAAAACTCCAATTGCATGTAGTCGGATGCCATGCTTTTTTTCCTTACAGATAGTGATATCTCACCATGATCGGTAAACTTTATTGCGTTGTTTAATAAATTGCTCAGTATCTGATTTAATCTATTCGGATCTCCATTTATATACCTTGGTATGTCGGCGCCGAAGCTGTAGGTGAAATCCAGTCCCTTCCTGCTGGTATTGATCGTATGGGCTTTTACCGTGTTTTGAATCATTTCGGTAAAATCAAAATCTATACTGTCGATAGACAGCTTTCCTGCTTCCATCTTGGAAAAGTCCAGTATGTCATTAATGATCAGCAGAAGCGAATCTGCACAGGACTTTGCCATGTTCAGATTTTCTCTCTGTCCGGGAGTGAGCTCTGTCAGAAGGGTGAGATCGATCATTCCGTTCATACCATTTATAGGCGTTCTGATTTCATGGCTCATATTGGCCAGGAACTCACTTTTTGCCCTGTTGGCAGCTTCCGCTTGTTCCTTCGCATGCTTCAATTCGAGCTCTGTCATTTTCTGATCATGCATATCAGTGATAATAATTGCGAAATAGTACTTTTCCAGGCTATATGCGGATATTGAACACCACCTTCCCGTTTCCTTTAGATAGATGTCATTAAATATCTTACTTTCACCTGTAGTGGCAACCTGATAATAACTGTTAAGCATCCTTTTGGTTGTACCTTCATCAATATTGTTGAAAACATCCGTAAATTTCATGTTTATGATTCCATCGCTCGTCCGACCAAAATACTTTTCAAAAGCACTGTTGATCTGCAAAAACTCAAAGTCGACCGGATTGCCGCTTTCATCCAGAATGATCCTGCTGTATGCAAAAGCGCTGGTCATGTTCAAAAATAAAGCCTCATACCTCTTCTGACTCTCAATCAGCTGCATTCGTGCCATTTTGCGTTCGGTTATGTTCCTGATGATCGCAACAATGACCGTTTGTCCGCCAATTTCAGCACTTTGATAGCTTATTTCCACAGGAAAGCTACTGCCGTCCTTTCGGTAGTGTTCTGTTTCGATGACGTTACTTTCCTGCCCCGTTGCTTCTGAAACTTCCAATTTGATATTGTGATCCACACATAAGCATGACCTGTTAAGAGTCAGAAACTCCTCGTATGTATAACCGTATTCTCTTATTGCCGCTTCATTTACATCGATAAAGTTGCCATTGACATCCAGGAAGAAAATGATGTCCTTTGCCTGCCGTGAAAGGATCTCATATCGTTTTCTTCCTTCCTCGGCAATTTTTTGATCATGGATATCCATGGTTATACCAATATATCCGGCATAATTATTATCAAGATCATAATAAGGCGCCCCTATGCTTTCGGTCCAGTGGTATTGACCGTCATACCTGAGCATTCTGCTTTGTAATTTCACATTCTCCCTATTATCAATGGCTTCCGAGAATTTTTCAAGGCATTCCTTCCTATCCTCCGTATGAAGGGTATAGGTCCATTGGGAACCGAGAGACTCCTGGATCTCCCTTCCGGAAAAATCAGTCCAGGCTTTATTAAAATTATTGATATTTTTATTGATATCCGTTGACCAAACTATCACTGGGAAACAGTTTATTGTTTTTAATAGAAATGTCTCGTGCAGCTTATGCTCGGTAATATCATTAAAAACAATCGCAACAAGCTTTTCAGACTCAATAGTAATCGGTATAAAATTGACATTGAACCATTTGATGATCCTTTTCCCGTTGACAATAGGAGTATGCTGCACTATCACATCTTTACAGGGCAGGCCTGTATCAATAGATTTCAATACTTTATTTCTGAATTCACATTGCTCACATTCCGCTTCACTACAGTACTTCCATCCAATACCACATGAGCATGACATAACGTTACAAAGGTGCTGTCCGTTCATGCTTGGAGATCCAATTGCCAGTAAGTCAAGAGCAACTTTGTTTGACTGTATAATGATTCCGTTCCTATCGACGATATACATACCAACAGGAAAATTATCCATAGTCGTCTGAAGATTGTTTTTCTCTTCCATCAATCGATTCTCAATTGTCTTGATCCTGGTGATGTCCCTGAACACGACAACAACACCTGTTATTACTTCATTGTCGTCCTTTACAGGGGATGAACTGGCCGAAATAAATTTTCTTTCTCCATCCTTTGAAATCAATACCGTATTATTCAGCAGCCCTACAGCCGCTCCTGCCTCAAGCGCCGCTGCTACCGGGCTTTTAATACTTATTTCACTGTTGAGATTCTTTAAAGTGAATACCTCATCAAAATGTCTGCCAATCGCAGTATCAGCACTCCACCCTGTTAAATGCTCAGCATTGGAGTTCATGTACTCAATAATACCATTTATATCTGCAGAGATCACACCGTCCCCTATACAAGACAGTATAGCTTTCATTTGCATAGTCTCACCTGCCATCAGTTAATTTACTTCAGCATTGATAACAAAACCTGTGGTATATTTGACAGTGATGTCTGTCTTTCAACCGCACCGATCTCATATGCTACCTTGGGCATACCATAGACAACACAGGACTGCTCGTCCTGCCCGATCGTCCTGGCCCCTGCTCTTCTCATTGCCAACAGTCCCTTTGCTCCATCATACCCCATTCCTGTCAGAATAATTCCCACGGCATTTTTACCGCATTCCTTTGCCACAGATTCAAAGAGTACGTCTACCGATGGACAGTGTCCGTTGACTTTATCTCCATAAAAGGCTTCAACCCTGTATCTTTCACTAATTCTTTTGATTTTGATATGTTGATCCCCCGGAGCTACCAGCACCATTCCAGGCTCCAGATAATCGCCTGTCTGCGCCTCCTTTGCACGCAGGTTCGTTTGCTTGTTCAGCCTTTCGGCGAACATCCTTGAGAAGAGCGGCGGTATATGCTGTGTCACCAGTATCCCCGGGATATTGGTCGGTAAGTGGCTCAAAAGGTTATAAACCGCCTCGGTCCCACCCGTAGAAGAACCAATGGCAATAACCTTTCCACTATCGTACTCCATTCTCTGGCTGCTGTTGTTATTATGTTCGATCATAGTCCGATTGACCTTTGCATGTGATGCGATTTTTATCTTAGCTATCAAGTCCAGGATAAATGTTTCAACACTACCGGGAGATTGAACATCGGGTTTTACCACAAAATCTACTGCGCCCGCATCCATTGCATCGAACACGGATGTGCTGACAGTACTGACCACGATTACAGGCAGCGGGTATTGAGGGATAAGTCTCTTGATAAATTCGATCCCATTCATTTTAGGCATTTGAACATCACATGTCATTACATCGGGTTCAAACTCGAGGATCTTATCACGTGCATCAAATGGATCCTGCGCCTTAGCCACTACTTCAATGTCCGGGTCGGAGGAAATGCCTCTGGCCAGCACTTCTCGAAATAGAAGACTATCGTCAACCACAAGGACCTTGATCTTTTTTTTAATTGATGCATTAACCATAGCCTCATTCCTTTCTGTAAACTGACGGCATAACGTATTTAAATTTAGTAGTCTCCCTGTTCAGCGATTCTGAATGCCCAATAAAAAGATACCCTCCATTCTCCAGAAGGTTATATAATTTATTTACTAATTCGTCCTTAGTTTGACTGTCAAAGTAAATCATTACATTCCTGCAGAAAATGGTGTGAAACTTTTTCTTGAACGGGAATACCGGCTCCATCAGGTTCAGCTTTCTATAGATCACTTCATTTCTTATCGCATCCGTCAGTATTGAGTTTTGAGAATCATAGCTTTTGAAATAGATTTTCCTCCATCTCTCGGGAAGCTGTTCAATACGGTCATTCCCATAAATACTAGCTCTTGCAGTTTTTAAGACCTTGTCTGATATATCGGTAGCCAGCACCTTGGTGTCCCATGTGGCTTTCTCCTTCCCGAAAAATTCATCCAGTATCATAGCAAGTGTATAGGACTCCTCTCCGGATGAGCAGGCCGCGCTCCAGATACGGAGATCCTTGTTTTTTACCGTATTGATGATTTGAGGCAATACCTTGTCACGAAAATAGAAAAAATGATCTGCTTCCCTCATAAAATATGTATGATTGGTTGTGACTTTATCTACAAGAGTAATCACAGCCTCACCAGTCTTATCGGTAATCAGATATTGAAAATATTCAGTGAAATTTTTAAAGCCTGCCTGTTGAAGGACATTCTGAAGTCTCCCAATTAACAGAGTTTTTTTCTCTTCCTTCAGGCGTATCCCATAATTTTCATGTATGAAGCTTGCCAATTGATTGAATTCTTTTTGCGTTATAGTTAGCATACTTTCGACCCACCTTGTGATTATCTGCTTTTTAGTTGAAAAATCCTCCAACATCTATGATCAAGCTTATGCTTCCGTCCCCAAGTATGGTACACCCTGCAAGGCTGTTAATTTTGCGCAAATTCTTTACATAACCAGGAAGAGCCTTTACTACGACCTGTTGCTGGCCCAGCAGCTCATCGGCAAACAGACATGCCGATTTACCGTCCTGTTCGACCATGATCAGGATACCTTCTTCGAAATTGGTTACCTCTGTCTTCACCCCAAAGTATTCATAAAGGCGAAGAATTGGATAACACTGTTCACGTACCATGATCATTTCATTACCGTCAGGATCGGTTATCAAATCGGTAGCCTTAGGTCTGAAGGATTCTCTGATGGTGGTTATAGGTATAGTGTAACAAGATTTGCCGACCCTGATATTCATACCGTCAATTATGGCTAAAGTCAGCGGAATTTTGAGTATAATGGTTGTTCCCATGTTTTCAACGCTTTCCACAAAAACCGAACCGCCAACCGTTTCAATATTCCTGGTAACCACATCCATGCCAACACCCCTGCCAGAGAACTCAGTCACGTTTTCTTTTGTGGAGAATCCCGGCAAAAATATCAGATTGTAAATTTCCCTGTCGGTCATTTCTGCTTCAGGTCTGGTCAATAGGCCATTCTCTCTGGCCTTCTTCAACAGTTTTTCCTTGTTCAGTCCCTTGCCATCGTCTTTAACAATAATGAGTACATCACTTCCGGCATTCTTTGCTTCCAGCGTAACCGTTCCCTGAGGGGACTTGCCCTTGGCTATCCTCTCCTCTTCTCCCTCAATGCCGTGGTCGAGAGAGTTACGTACCAGATGCATGAGAGGATCGGAAATATGCTCTATTATGTTTTTATCAACTTCTGTTTCTTCGCCAAGTAAAACGAGCTGAACATCCTTGCCAAGCTTCTTGCACATATCCCTGACAATACGATTCATTTTCTGGAAGGTGGTTGCCAAAGGCACCATTCTAATTGACATCACCATATCCTGCAGTTCGTTGGTGATTTTACGCAGCTGACGTGATGCCTTCGCAAAGCTGTCAATTTCCAATCCCAGTATTTCCGGGTTTTGTGTGACCATCGCCTCTGCTATTACCATCTCGCCAACTAGATCCATAAGCTTGTCCAGCTTGGAAACATTTACGCTGATAATGCTCTGGGCTGTATTTAACTGGATTTCAGGCTCATTTACCTTATCCTCGGAAGCCCTCGCCTGATGATTAACTGCAGAATTGTTCCCCGGTTTGGCAGGAGCTATAACAGGATTGCTTACCGGTGCCTGGCTTTCGAGCGGTTTTATACTATCCTGATCATTATCCTGATCTGCCCGAACCAGCTCTATATCCCTCAGAAAAGCGACATGTTGGAAAAAGTTCTTTATATCATTTATTGACATGTCTGTTTTAAAAAATATCTTAAATCCATTTTGTCGGATCTCACTGATACTATCATCATTCTCAATGATGTTCTCAGGGTAATATGATATGCTTTCTGATAATTCCTTTAAATTATGAATAACAGTGAAAGCCCTTACATTTTCCATTTCACATCCATCTTCAAAGAATATGACAGCTTTGAAGGCATTCTCACCCGATGGGATTTTTGTCTTGTCTGTTGCAATATAATATTGCTGACTTTCTGTCTGTTCGGACTTTTTTGTCGATTCTTCCTGGCCCGGTTGGTCATTCTTCTTTAGTTGCACCAGAAATTCCATAATGCTATCGACCAGTGCCGATGCATTACCATCTGCGCTTATCCCATTTCTTATTTTATGGAGCTCCACCTTAATAAAATCGACACCTTCCAGCACCAGATCGGAAAGCGTTGAACAGTCCACGTCCTGAGGCTTCTTTTCGCGGAGGTAAAAGAAAACATCCTCAAGCTTGTGTGCCAGATTAGCAATATTATCAAAAAGCATCATGGCTGATGATCCCTTGATCGTATGCATAATTCGAAATATCTCATTAATGGCCGCCGGAGTATACCCGTCTGTCTTTTCAGTCTCCAGGATCAACAATTCCAGCTGCTCAATATTCTGAGTAGACTCGAATATATACATATCCAACATGGGTTCATTAATAATTTGCTCTGCCATCCCCTTCTCTCCCTTCACACACTGTTAAAGCGTTTTAATCTGCCTTTATTTCGGACTAATGCTATGTATGATTAACTCAATAGTTTCTATTGTTTTTCTGTCGAAGTGAAAAACTACGGTCACTAATCCTCCAGTTAAGACACACTCTATTAAAATACCCAAGGATTATATCGCTTAAACACTCACTGTCTATATCAGAACTGATCTGGCCCTCATTTTTTTCCTTCTTCCACCAAGCCTTGAATAAATTGAGAGCACGTTTGCAAAATTCTGGTGGAGACTGCCTGGATACCATTCCTGTCAATTTCATCGATTGCATCGAGTATAATACTTTCTTTCCAGAATTACACTGTAAAAAGGCCTATTTCATAGCCATCCATCTATAAAACAAGGCTTATTCATCACAATAGCGTCCTAAAACTGAAATAACGGGTAGCGTGCTCTACTTCTGCAATCCGTTACACTGTTTTTAAATTAGGCTGGGAAAGTTGAGTAATCTAAGTGAAGTTATTTGTCGAATATGGTTCAGTTAAGCATTTTATGTATCAAGCATGAGACATATTTCGTTTTCTCATTGTATATAAATGGCGAATTTGCTAAAATAAAATCGTATTTTGTTTATTCCTGTTTAACTTGAATTATGGCAGACAGGTAGCTTATATTATATGGAGGCTGTATGAATATAAGATCCAAACTAACTATGATGATAATTATTCTCTTGAATGCCGTAATTATCATCACAGGATTATTTTCTTATAACAGGTCTACCGGGATCATCAGCGATCTGATAAAAAACTCTGCCATCGAACTTACCAAATCTCAGAATCAAATGATATCCGAACTCATCGATAAAGAAATAAACCTACTCGCTCCTCTGGCATCTGATTATAATGTCATGGCACTGCTGTCTGACCAGAAGAACCAATACCGGACCGATATTGTGAATGAACTTATGATCAAATACGCTGAAAATAAACCAAATATGCTTGGAGTATTCTTGAACAACTTAGACGGAGTTAGCATTGCTACAAACAACACTTCGGAAGTCGGCATGATCCTCAAAGACCGTAATTATCATAAAAGGACAGTTTCAGAAAGGACACCGGTTATCAGTGAAACCCTGATATCCAGATTTCAGGGTTTGCAAATCTTTGTTGTAACGTATCCTGTTTTCTCTCCGTCGAACGGAGATTTCATTGGATATGTGGCAAGCGCGATCCGTTCGGATAGTATGGCCATATATTTAAAGGGAATGAAGCTAAATGGAGCAGATTCCAGCTATGCATATCTGATCGATGAAAACGGTTATGTCATTTACCACCCCGACAAGAAAAAAATAGGACTCCCTGTAGAAAACTTAGAAATTCGTTATATCATGAATGATATGCAGAATGGAAAACAGGCCTCACCTACAATTGTCCATTACTCAGAAAGCAGCCAGGATATGATCGGGGCCTGCTCCCTGATTGACAAAACAAAATGGATGCTTGTCATTGTCGGTAATATGAACGAATTTGAAGCCCCGATCCAATCGTTGACTACCGTCATAATCATTTTTTGCGTTCTGATCACGATCATTACTTCAATTGTAGGATTTTTCCTGGCAAAGCAGATTTCAAATCCCATCATCAAAAGCCTGGAAAGTAAGAATGAGCAGCTTACCGCGCTTTATGAAGAAATAAGTGCATCGGAGGAGGAGCTCCACCAGCAGGTAGATGAACTTAATGAACACAGGGCCACAATCCTGGAGATGGCCTATCACGATTCCCTCACCAAGCTGGCAAACAGGACCCTGTTTATCGATCATTTAAATGCATTAATATCCGAATCGGAACGCTCCTCCGTCAAATTTGCCATAACCTTTTTAGATCTTGACAACTTTAAAAGGATCAATGACACGCTCGGACACTCAATCGGCAACGATCTTCTGGTTGAGACAGCAAATCGGCTGACAAACGGCATCAAAGCCAATGATTTTCTTGCACGGTTAAGCGGAGACGAATTTTCGATCATTCTTTCAAATATGGAGAGTATGGATGAGATTACCCCATATCTTGATAAGCTCATGGAACTGTTTACCGAACCATTCAACATAAAGAATAAAACCATCAACCTGACCATAAGCATCGGAATTTCGAGATATCCCAAAGACGGCGCAACGGTGGAAGAATTGCTGAAAAACGCCGATACAGCAATGTATAGTGCAAAAGAAATGGGAAAGAACGCCTATCAATTCTTTTCCGAAAACATGAAGTCAGAGCTTCTTCGTAAAACTGAGCTGGAGCGCTCACTGCGCAGAGCTATGGATAACGGTGAATTTACGCTTCATTACCAGCCGCAGTATTCGACTAATACAGATAAACTCCGCGGATTAGAGGCTCTCCTCCGTTGGAACAACTCCGAAATGGGCTCGATCAGTCCGATAGAATTTATCCCTATCGCTGAGGAGTCGGGACTCATCATGCCTATTGGATCCTGGGTGCTGAAAACTGCATGCATAATGTGCAAAAAAATAATTACCGAATACCATACCCCTATCATCATGTCAGTTAATATCTCCGCTGTTCAGATCAAGCATCCCGGCTTTTATGAAACAGTAATGGATTGTGTAAATTCATCCGGGATCGATCCTCAAAATCTTAATCTGGAGATTACTGAAAGCGTTTTTATAGGAAATGGCCACGATCCATACAATGTACTGTGGAAGCTTAGCGAAGCAGGCATTGGCCTGGCCATGGACGATTTTGGCACCGGATATTCGTCCCTGAGCTACCTGAGAGTACTGCCGATCACTTTGCTTAAAATAGACAAATCCTTTATTCAGGAAATCGGGAAAAGCATTGATAAAGATAGCCTGACGGAAGCAATAATTTCACTGGCACAAAAGCTGAATATAGAAACCGTGGCAGAAGGTGTCGAAACAAAGGGGCAGTTGGACTACCTGACAAAATCCGGCTGCGATTATCTGCAGGGCTATTACCTCAGTGTGCCCTTGGAGGAATCCAAAGTCCTGCAGCTTATTGAAAATTTGTAACTGGATATTACCGGTTAAAGCGCAGCATAGCTATAACCGTTTTCACAGGTCTCCAATTTTCAACAAAATATAGAATTTTTTTTGACATTTAAGCGTATTATGTTATGATATTCATGTAACCTTTTTTACTCATTTTGTGGCGTCTTGGTTTCATTTTGGGTAGCGTGTGTTATATTGTATTAGATTCAGTTTGATCATTTTGAGAAGGAGAGGAGAATTATGGCAAAAGCGGTATTTGTAATTGACATGCAGAATATTTGCGTAGGTAAGTCCCACGCAAAGTTTTTCAAGTATGACAATAACCTTGTTGCATCTGTTAATAAGGTAATAGAGGAGAATGAAGGAAATACAATAGTATATATAGTAAACATCATGAAAGACAATTTTATTAACAGGCTGGCACCTTTTACAGCTTTTGACGGAAGTGAGAATGCTGCATTGGCAGATTCATTGAAAGTAGTGTCGGATCACATATTTAAGAAGTATAAAGGGGACTCATTCACTAATCCCAAGCTTAAAGAAACGCTTGATGAATTGAACATCAATGAAATCGAAATAACAGGCATCGATGGCGGTGGATGCGTTGCGCTAACCGCATTGGGTGCAATCAATGCAGGGTACAGAGTCATCGTAAATACAAAGGCAATAGGCACAATGTTTACCAAGAAAGCCGATAAGTATAATGCCAGGTTAAAGGAGCTTGGGGCAAGGTTCATATAAGCTCTGATGTAACTATGAAAGCAGCATGGGAGTTGTCCCAAAATCAATTGGTGAGCAATCAATTGGGTGAGTTTTCAGTTGGGTGAGTAAAAAATCCGGAAATGTGTGGCAAGGTATCTGGTTTCATTGATATTTGATTCAATAATGCACCCTAAGCCTTAATTATGTAAAGCAATCAGGGCTTAAAGGCATCTTCACAAAGTTATGTAAACACATTGCTTGAAATTTTACTCAGCCTCTGCCACAAAACCAATCAGCTTTGAGACAGCCTACGCAATTAGTGTAAGTATCTTGCTTCATCGATAAGGCTTCATTATTTCACGTCTATATCAGCCTTCAGAATGGTTCCGGTAAAATCCATCGCTGAGATTTTCGGCTCTGCTCCGTCAAAGGTCAATCACAAACGGTGCAATCAGCTGCCATTTCTTTCTTCAGCTTTTCTTTCCTCAGCTTTTCTTTTCTCAAGCTTTCTAAAACCAATAAAAATCAGGACAACGCAGAGCAATAACCCGGTAATTGCCGGGATTATTACAGTTTTACCGGATTCTCCGCCAAACACAACACTCCAGGCTGTTTTTGCAACTGCAATAAAAACAATAACGGATAAGCCGAACCACAAATTACGTTTCCACAAAGCCATTCCCAATGCTGTCAAGGTAATCGGCACCATCAGCGTCATAAGTACTTTTATAAAGGTCCAGTCTCCAAACAGCCAGTCCTTCTCCATCTTAAGGAATGAAATTACCTGCTCTCCTGCAACTTCAGGCTTCGGGAACCAAAACATGCTTGTAAGCAGCAGAAATATAGTCCCTGTAATGCCTGCCCAGCTTCTTTTATAAGCAAAAAAGCAGAAAGGAATGATAAAAAGTGGTCTGATATACCAGCTCAGCAGATTTTGATGACGATCAAAGGTCCAATCAAAAAAGCCCGGATAGAAAACCTCAGCAGCCAGAAAAAGTAAGGTCAATAGTGTAAAAGCTATCGCCATTATGATATCCTGCTGTTTTGATTTAATAATGCTCAGCGCTATACCCCCTTCTCCAAGTGGATTTTCCATAATGCACAACCAGAGTCTTCGGCAACGGTAATAGCGGGCTCATGTTCTTTGTCGCACAATCCCAGCCAGACATGGCACTCACATATCAACGATGCTGTAAAAGCTTTCAAAGACCCGATCGCTTCATCTTCTACCGCACACATTTTAAAGCTACGGGCGGAGCGCCTTGTATTGATCGTACTTTTGACCGGAAATGGGATCATACCTGCCACCTCCTGTTTGCCAGAAATACTCTTAATGTTATAACACTTCGGTTCAAATAAAATTTTATAACGGTATCGGTAGCACGATCACGCAGCAGGAACACTAAAATGCCTGCAATGGTGGCAATTGTAAGAGTGCAAATTGCAGCAAGAATGATATGTTTTTTCATAGATAAACTACTCCTTAGTTATAACTTTATGACAAAGTCCATCGCCAATTGATGCCTAATTCGATGTTATTACTCCATAGTCAATTACCATGTGACAATTTCAATATGATCTGCTGGTGATCTGTCGGCTATGTTACCTCCGGACAAATGTAACTCCTTAAGTTTGCTTAGTCCTTTCAGACTTCTGATGTCACTGATTTTATTACCATCTAGAAATAAGGTTTCAAGGTTCTTCAGCGATTGGAGACTGCTGATATCGTCGATATCATTGTACTCCAGAATTAGTTTCTTCAGCCTGGATAGTTTCTTCAGAGCACTTACATCACTTATCATATTATCTGACAGGTTGACATATTCAAGGCTGGTTAATCCGCTAAAGACACTGATGTCGCTTATTCTATTATTACTCATAATTAGTTCTTCGAGTTCTGTTAGTCCGCTAAGGACGCTGATGTCGCTGATATTGTTATCAGCTATGTATAATGATTTCAGTTTTGTTAAATCTTTAAGAAAGTTTATATCAGTAATTTTACCGGATTCAATGTATAAGCTTGCGAGATTCTTAAAATACACCAGGTCTTCCATATTAGTTACTTTCTTGCCTAAGTACAATTTGGTTACCCGGCTTGCATCGCTTGTATAAATATCGCTGTTTGGTTTAAATAACGCTTTTCTTACAGCCGACTCAAAATTTTTATCTTTCCATACTATTACTTCACCCTTTACAGGGTCTGATGCGGCTGCCGAGTCCGGTTCCGTATGTGGTTCGAACATGATCCCGCTTTTTCTTAGTTCGGATTTGAATTCACTAATTGCTGTTTCTTTGTCCTTTTCTCCCTTTATATATGCTTCAATAGCATCAAAGCACAAGTAAAGGCTATCTCCGTAATATTTTCCCATTGGCTGTTTCATTGTGTCTAATATTACACTACTAATGCTTTGCCCACCCAGAACATCACGGCTGCTGTCTGTATTTTTTAGCACAGTCCCGGAGACTACAGACATTTTCTTATCGTTGAATAGAGTTCCGCTTGCCAGTGCATACTGGAGCCCTTCTTTTGAGCAGTCTAGAGTCATCCATTCAACAAGAGGCCCTAACAGGTCCTTGTTCGGAGAGTTCTTATTGACCATGACCCCGGTATTCAAATCCATCCGGGTGGTGAACGGAGACAGGCATATTGCCCAGTCGCCAGCCGCTTCATCTAAAATACATTCAATATAGTCGGTATAAATAACAAAACCAAATACCTTATCGCCTTTGCCTTTCAGATCATTGAACCATTGCTCTGTCCAGGACCTTGTATCATTGATATAGCCATTGTCAAACAATTGCTTTGAAACATCCATATACTCTTCCCATACCGGATTGATGCCATTGTTCCTGGCTGGATCCTGACCGACAGGAAAGGGGTTTTCATCTACCATGTATGAAAGATCCGAGAAGCCAGGTACTATATAATATCCATGTTTTTTCAAGGCTTTTGCCGCCTCAAAAAAATTATCCCATTTTTGCGTTCCTCCTCCGATAATATCGGCAATTTTATCAGGATCCTCTGTGCCCCAGACATCTCTGGCAACGGATCGGTTATATAAGAACACGCTGGGTTCTGCAAGACAGGGAAGTGCGATCAACTCTCCGTCAGGATTGCGACCGGCCTCAATAGCATATTCAGGGATTTCAGCATTCTTTAATGCGGTTTCAACATCAATACCAAGCTCCTTATAGGTGCAGGCATACCCGGAATACTCGCCCTTTACATAATATGGAGCATATCTTGCAGGAAGACGATAAATATCTACGGCACCGTCGCCGCTTATCAGCGAATCGTTTACCATTGACATAACATCCCTGGTGCTATAATTTGCTGAATCTATATACAAATTTAAGTTATAAGCGAAGTTCCAATGCTTATTGGCATACGTTTCAATTGCTTTATAGAAGTCAAAATCTCCGTTTGTTATATATATGTTGATTTGCCTTTTTGCGCTCGATGCTGGTGATTTATCATCCGCAGTTGTTCCTGCTGCTTCATCCGGGATCTGTTTTTCTTCAACAGCTTTTGCTGCAGCCGTTTTTTCATCTGTAACCGGCGCTGCAGGTGCAGAGGTGGTGCCGCTGAAGGGCTTTAATATCAACACCAACACAATAGCAATAATAGCAAGGGCAGATATAATAATTATGATGTTTTTCTTCATTGAAAATCACCTCTATGTTTGTAACTATATCTAATAATATCATAATGAGCATAAATATGGTATATCAACTCAAGATGCCTTTGTTGTACTCTGAGCAAGATTGGAGGTATGATGTGGTACAGAAACATACGTGTTTATATAGAATATTGGAGTACTTTACACTATCCTTCGTGCAAATCGCTTTTATTACTTCCATTTTCATTCTTTCTTATTCATCAAATGCAGAATATCGCCACGTAAGCATGTTTTCAGTGAAAAACTGCGCAATCCCGAATCAGCAAACCGTATTTCAAGCAAGTCTACCCTGGGATTTATTGCACGGATATCTCCGGCTCCATATTTTTTGTGAATAACGAGTACCCCTATATCCAAGTCTTTTTCAGTAACATTGCCCCCATCCGCATAGTTTTGCGGACATACAAAATTCGTCTCAGGAATTTCTCTTGTTTTTGGCTTCTTATAAGCTGACATAAATCTTTCAATAAAACGGGACGGCTTTGCTTTCCTGTTGTCAAGGAAGCTGGTGGTAATCAATTCAAGCCTCTCTCTTGCCCTCGTTGCTCCTACATAGAAAAGGCGGACTTCTTCCTCCATTGACGCTATTTCTCCAATATTATACTCTCTGATACTATTTGCCGTCGGAAATTGGCCGTCATAAAGATCAATGATGAAAACCTTATTAAATTCCAAACCTTTGCTGGAATGAATCGTAGAAAAAGTGACAGCATTTTTTCCCTTGTTGAATTTTGCACTATCCATTATTTTTTGGAGTTGCTCCAGCCGGTCTTTAAAATCTGCAATACTTGGTGTATTGGCAGCAATGTTTTTCGACGCATTAATTATTTGCAGCAAACTTTCCGCAGAATCTTTACCGGAACCGTTTTGCTTTTTCAAATAATCTCCATATCCAAGATCCTTAACAATACACTCAATCGCACTCAAAGCCTTCATTTTCGACATTTTAACAAGACAATATCTGATTTCATTGAGTCTTTGCCGTTGCTTGTGATTCAAGGTTAGCATAGCTAAAAGAGTGTCGAACAGATTCTTGTCCGGTTCTCTGTTTTCAATAACTGTCCCGATGATGGTCTTTGACAGATAAGCATTCATTTTGTAATAAATTTGTTTGAAGGCATTAATATCATTCAAGTTGTTCGCAAGGTCCATGAATGAAACAATATCAGTCGTTACCCAATGCTTGAAATAATTATTCCGGGCTTCTCTAATATAAAATGGCACACCATTTCTACTGAATTCATCAGCTAATGGAATTGCAGAAACATTATTTCTGTAGAGTATTGCAATTTCAGATAAGTTATTGTCATTTCTTATCGTGTCTCTCAGATATACATATTGGTCATTCCTGTCCCGCAGACATACAGACTTAGCCGGTGTTCCCTCATCCCTTGCAGTAAACATGCTTTTATTATGACGTTCCTGATTTTGCTTGATGAATTTATTCACAGCGTCAACGATACATTTCGTTGAACGATAATTATTCTCCATCAAGAATATATGCGCCCCGGGATATGTCTTCTCAAAATCCAGCAAAGCTTTTGGATAAGCCGCCCTGAAGGTGTAAATGCTCTGATCCTCATCTCCAACCATAAATATATTATTTCTGGGGCTGGCCAGGCATTTTATTATTTCGTGCTGCAAATATGAGGTGTCCTGGGACTCGTCAACGTTAATGTACTTGTACCTGTTCCTATACGAGTCAACAAGCTCTTTACTGGACTTAAACAGCGCCAGTGTCCTGGTTAACATATCATCAAAATCAATATAATTATTTTGTTTTTTAATAGCCTCATATGCTACAAAAATCTCACGAATGCTCTCGACCTGAATTTTTTCTTCGATCTCATTCTCAGAAAGCATAATGTTTTTTATGTATGAAATTGCATTAGATAATTCTTCGAGATCATCATCATTGATGTATGTATTTCTGACCTTTTGACAAATCTGTCGTAAAAGCTGGCTTTTTGTTATCGGAGCTTTTTCATCCTCGATTATAATAGGAAATGCAATACGCATTTTTTGATAATATGATCTGAGTACGTTAAAACAAAAGCTATGTATTGTAGAAAAATGCAGCTCCCCATTTACATCCTCCGCGAAAGCCCTTTGGAACCTTTGCTTCATATCAAGAGCAGATGCTTTACTGAAGGTCAATGTAAGAATATTTTCCGGATCGATATTATGGTTCATAACCATATTTGCACATCGCGAAACAATAACCGTAGTCTTTCCCCCTCCAGGTACGGCAAGGAGTAGAATCGGCCCCTCAATGTTCAATACACCCTTCTGCTGCTGTTCACTTAAGAATATTTTGTGCTTTTCTGACAAGTATTTTATAAAGTCCATATGATAATTTTATACCAGTAGCCGACAAATTTGTCTATAGTATTACCCAACACCCCTACTTTTTTACAACTAAAGATGTTTTCACAGAAAAACCGTCCCTGGATATTTCATAAAATTTATGGAGTTTAAATTTACTATCACGAAATTAGCTCAGAAGCCTTTCTCAGCGATCATAAAATTGATTTTAATACCCTGGCTGGAATACATGTTCTCATGCTCTGTCACGATATTTTGCTCAAACCCGCTGCAATGCAGATCATTTGTATGATAAATGACCCTGAAGCCACATTGCCTGAAGTATTCCATTGAATCATTAAATAGTGGCAAGTCATCTGTTTTAAACCAGATCTGACCTCCCGGAGCCAGAAAGGAGTTGTAATGGTTCAGCTGCACAGGATGCGTAAGACGCCTTTTTTTCAGGGTGTTCTTGCTCCAGGGATTACAGAAATTGATATGGATCCTGTGGACTACATCGGCCTCACTCATCATATTATGAATGAGCATGATTTCATGGGCTGTAAGAACGATATTATTTATACTTGAGCCGGTGCCGGTATATTCGTTTTCGATTTTCTGTTTTGCCCGGATCAGAATCTCGTCCTTAATATCGACAGCAATAAAATTTCTGTCAGGATTGGCACACGCAAGCTTCGAAATGAAGCCGCCTTTGCCGCAGCCCAATTCGAGCCAGATCTCCTGATCTTTTTCAAATAAGGTATGCCATTTACCTCTATATTCTTCCGGATTTTTTATGAAAAAACTGCATGCTTCAAGCGCCGGTCTGGACCAGGCGATTTTTCTTATACGCATATAGGCGATACCTCAAGGCGAATTAATTTGTTACATATCAATCTTAACTATAGTTACATTTTAAGAACTTGGTCAGCATCAGGAATTTAGCCAGTCATTTTTCCCTGTATAATATGAGATTATTCTACACAAATATATAAAATCCTTTAGCATAGAGTCAAATCCAATTATCGTAAATAAAATAATTCTGAAATTGACTTTGTTTAGCCTTAGTAGTATGTTATTTCCGGTATGTCTTTTACTTCGATGGCAGGTTCGGATTTGATCGCGCTACCCGCTTTTGCAAGTATAGGACGAAATTGTGGGGCTTTATGAAGAATAATCCATATTTTTAACCGGTTTATGTATACAAAAGGTCATTTTTTAGTGAAATTCCGTTCTAAAGTTGTAATAATGAGTAGCGCGCTATTATATTTATTTAGGCAAACGGGTACCAAATATACTTGGATTTTAGTTGGATTTGGCAGGCCACAACCATGTCGTATCAAAAGTACTTTTTTTACTTATCGCTGAAAGCTCTACGGAACCCCGCGTTAGACGCGGGGTTCCTGCATGCAATGACTAAACCGGCTGAAACAGCCGGTTTTTACATTCAAACAAATAAATGGCGCAGGTCCCTTTTTGAAAAAATCATAATATTGGTAAAAAACTCATATCAATAAGGGAATATTTCAAGCCTGACCCCGTTACTCGTGCCCTTTTACAAATACAATTATGTTAACGTCAGAAGAATACGCTTCTTTTATCGATAGTAAGCAGAGATGAAGCATGTAATTAGGATATAGCTATTGCAGTAGTTGTAAAGATCTTTGGAAAAATAGTTTCTCAAAATAGTGCTGGACAACCCCTGGCGGCGTATGATATGCTAGATTTGGAAAGGTAGGTAACCAAGTCATGGGCGATACTATCAGGGTATTTTCCGGCAGGACAATCAGTCCTGAAGATATTGAACAAATAAAATGGGCGAGAAAAACATATCCAAATCTGCCCAGATATGAACTTACAGGGACAGTATGTGAATTACTGGATTGGAATACAGCCTCCGGTTGGGCAAAGAGGAAACAATGCATGGACTGTTTGGAGGCATTGGAAGCTGAGGGGATAATACAGCTGCCGCCAATCAATACCACCATGCAAAAGATAGGCAAAGGAAAAGCAAATGTTCCGAAACTTGATTTTAATCAAAGGGGAAAGGTCAAGAGCGGCAAAGCGGTGAGAATTCAATACGAGCAAAGGGAAAAAAAGGTGGCGCAACCGAACAGAAAGTGCGGCCAAAAGACAGCCGAAGAGGAG